>JAJQEV010000059.1:10905-146175 GCA_021201475.1 Clostridiales bacterium | reverse complement strand
GCGTCTATTTTACTCCACGATGGAGGTTTACACAATTTTTGGGATGGTCTCATTATTGAATACCCGCTGCACTTTGCTGCGTTTTAATCTGTCATTCCATGTGTTCCTGCCATATCTCTGGCGTATTGCTCCAGTTCTCCAGAAAGTACCAGTCTGGCATAGATCAAAGGCTCATTGTAGATCAGCCAGTCGATTTCCGTCTGCATAGGAATGGTGGGGCAAATCTCATCGTCCACCCCTGGGGTGTAGATGCCAATCTCGGTGCCATCAGAGAAACGCAACTCCACGCTGGCAGTGTCGATGTTAAACTCACAGGATGTATTCATATTCGTATCAAATGCTCCCCTCTATCATTTTGAAGTGCCGCAAGGCTTCTACAATCGCCTTCTCCTTCTCCGGCGGACACTGCGGTTGCCTTGCATTCTCGGATTTCGGCTTATTGTAATTCTCCCGCTCGATAATTCCGTATTTCTGCTTGATCTGCGCGATGTACAGAGAGGATACCGACAATCCAGTATGCTCTTTCACATACTCCTTAATCTGGCTATAGGTCGCACCCTTCTGGAATCCGGACATATCCATATCCTCCAGAGAGAACTCCACCCGCACTTTCTTAGAGTTGATTTCTCCCTTGGAAAGCTGAACAACCGTCTCGACGTGCCCCGTCCTCGGAAACATATCCACCGCCGTAACATTCTCCAGCCGATACCCCTTCTCCCCCAGTAGCTTCAAATCCCTTGCCAGGGTGGCCGGGTCGCAGGAGACGTAGACGATGCGCCCGGGGTCCATCGCTGCTATGGCTTCAATGACTTGGCGCTCCAGCCCCTTCCTGGGCGGGTCCACGCAGACAACATCGGGCTGTATCCCCCGCTTCACCAGTCGTCGCGCCGCCTCGCCCGCATCAGCGCAGAGGAACTCCACGTTGTCAAACCCGTTGCGGGCGGCGTTTCCCCTGGCGTCCCGAATGGCGGGGGCCACCACCTCCACGCCGATGGTCCGCTTCGCCTGCCGCGCCATGGCCAGCGTAATGGTGCCGGTGCCGCAGTATAGATCCACTACGGTCTCCTCCCCGGTCAGCCCGGCGAAAGCCACTGCCTTTTGGTACAGCACCTCCGCCTGGTCCCGGTTGACCTGGAAGAAGGAGGGGACGCTGAGCCGAAAGGTCAGGCCGCAGAGCCGGTCCTCCAAGTAATCCACTCCCCACAGGGTGCGGTAGGTGCGGCCCAGAATCACGTTGGTGTCCTCTGTATTCGTGTTCAACACAATACCCACGGTTTTGGGGCAGCCCACAGTCAGGTCGTGTATTAGCTCCGCCTCAAAGGGCAGGTGAGTTGCGTTGGCCACAACGCAAATCAGCAGTTCCCGCCGCCGGTTCGTGCGCACCAGCAGGTGCCGCATCAACCCCTGCAGAGTCCCTTCATCGTAGACGGAGATGTTGTACTTCTGCATCCACTTGCGGACGATGCGCCCGGCCTTGTCCGCCTGGTCGGACTGGATACGGCAGGCCGGAATGTCGATCACATCATGGCTCCGCTCCCGGTAAAAGCCGACATGAACGCCGTTCTTCGGGTCGCGGGAGATGGGGAAGGCCACCTTGTTCCGGTAGCCCTCCGGCTGGGCTGCACCCAGCATCTCGCTGACGCTGACATCAAAGCCGCCGATGCGCCGCAGTGCGTCCTCCACCCGCTGACGCTTATAGACCAGCTCCTCCTCATAGGTCATGTGCCGCAGGCGGCAGCCGCCGCACTTGCCATAGTACGGGCAGTCCGGCTCCACTCGGGCAGGGGAGGGAACCAGCACCCGTTCCGTTTTCGCCCAGGCGGCGGCCTTGCCCACCTTCAAAATCCTGGCTTCCACTGTCTCTCCCCGTAGTGCACCCTTCACAAAGACGGCGCGCCCTTCGATACGGCCCACGCCGTCCCCTTCGCTGGTGTAGCCGTTGATGCTCAGGGTGCAAATTTGGTTTTTCATCAGCTCTGCTGCCATGATTGTTTCCCTCTTTCGTGGATTTCGTGCGGAGCGGTCCCGCTGCGGTTCGTTCCTGTTTCCTGGAAAGCTGCAAATGCCGGGCCAATAGCCCCATGTGTATGGAGCTTTTGCCCCACCTTCATGGAGAAAGAGCCACAGTGTAACGGAGCACCGGACTCATCTTAACGGCAAAACTGCACCGGGCTATCGGCGAAATCGTTTCACGCAGTTGGTTGACACTGGCTTGACTCCATAGTACCAGAATCATGCGTTTACTCATGCTCAGGATAAGGCAACGCTGGAGATGGGTTCTTTACGGTAACTCTTTCTTTGCGTTTATGCGAAAATCTGTTTTTGCTCCGTAAATTCCAATTTTGTCAATCTGACACACCTATTATACATCACTCGGTTTTCGTTAGAAAGATGGTAATCTGACAATTTTGAGAAAAGACAGGGCGAATATGCTGCCCCTAGTAGAGCGTGAAAGCTAAATCTTCACCTTTTTGTAGGGGCGGCCCTCGGCCGCCCGCGAAAACCACCTGCTTATCCGAGGCGGCCAAGGGCCGCCCCTACACAGACGATTGCAAAAATCGGAACAATTTGCCCATCTGAACAGTATCACAGGCAGTTCCGTTGGCATTTTGTGGCGGTTGAGCAAAACAAAGTTTTAGTTTTCACGTTCTACTAGACGTTATCCTTCATCACTATAGCCTGTTATCGCTTGGCGGTATTCACCCGCCGCTTCTCCTGCGTTTAAGGGCGTGACTTATACTGGGTTTGCATCTGGTGCATACCTGAGTAAAGTGTGACACTGATTTGCTGCTAACCGCTTCCATTTTCGCACTGTTCACACAGAATAAAAAGTGAACGTTCAAGGGCTTCAGGGGGTGGAAATCCTGTGTAAATTATAGTATAATAGAGCCATCAAGACAAGGGCGATAGACCGAACTAAGGAACCTCTGAACAAATGCACTTCGGCGTCTTGCGGTAAATTTACGCCATTGGATAAGTAGAGCGAAAGATGCACAAATTACTTCGGTTCAAAGTGGCTTCGCCAGCATAGCTGGCTCATGATTTTGCTAAAAATATGCCACTGGCATATTTTTCACGCAAAATCTTGAAATCCGTCAGGATTACCCTCAAGGGGTATGCCCGCGCCTAACGGCGCTCCTGATCCTGCGCTTTTGCGCCTTTTTGTGAAGCGCAGGCCGACAGGGAGGAGCGAAGCTCCGGAAGTGCCGCTTGACGGCGATGGCCAATTCCTCTTATGCGCGAATGCAGGGAGCAATGGCCGTAGGCCATGCGAGTCGCAGACGCAAATTTCCTCGCAATCCGCTCTCGTCCATTTATTCAGAGGTTCCCTAAAACAGAAAAGTACGGGAGCTTCATTTATATACCCGGAAAGGAGATAAAATATCATGAGCAAAAATATTGCGGGAACGCTGCACATTGACGTAGAGGATTATGAGGTGTGCAAGTATGTTGTTGACGGAGCCGAGATCCTATACCGGCTGTATGCTGAAGTACCCTATGTAAGCAAGCCAAATGCTCCACATTTGCAGGTGATGAATGTTTACGTTCCTGAGGAGGCCCTGGAAAAGGGCGGGGCGCCGATTCTTCTTAGTCAGCTTACAGGAGGTATGGGTGAGGCTGAGCCCAACACAGTCGAAACAGATCGATATGGGTACATCCTTCGTGGCCTTAAGGAGGGCTACGTCGTAGCATCTCCCGGTGCAAGAGGACGTGAAACGGTTGTTGACTCGGTATATGTGGGGCGCGGTGATCTGCCGATGAGCATTGTTGACCTTAAGGCCGCTGTTGCTTACCTGCGTTATAACGAGGAGGCACTCAGATGTGATGCGGAGAGAATCATTTTTGACGGTACCAGTTCCGGCGGAGGCATGGCAGCGCTTATGGGTTCAACCGGAAACAGCCCTTACTTTAAACCATACCTCCAGGAGATTGGCGCCGCAGATGCGAGGGATGATATCTTCCTTGCAAGCGTCAACAGCCCTATCACTGATATGGAGCACATTGATGCCGCCTATGAGTGGTGGTTTAGTGCTGATAATGCTGAGGGACTCTATGAGGGTGATCCCTTGTCCGAGAAAATGAGCCGTGCGCTGGCTGAGACGTATGTGGACTATGTAAACAGCTATGAATTTAAAAACCCCGAAACGGGAGAAGTTCTCACGATAGGTGAAGGCGATACCTATACCAGATATCTGATTGGGAAGCTCGAAGAAGCGGCAACCATATATCTGGCCGGACTTGACGATGAGGGGTTAAAAGCGTGGTTTAATGATGCGCACAACAAGAATGTTGTGACATGGGACGGAGAAAAGGCGCACATTACATCCGTCAGAAACTACATTAACTGGAATACAGGGCGCTGGATGAAGTATTTTGGATGCTATGACGGATTCCTTTCAAAACCGTCAAGGGAGAACGAGGCGTTTGGAACGACCGACGGAGGGCTGCGGCATTTCAGCAGGACAATGGCGAAGGTGGTTGCGGGCTTTGCGGGATATGAGGAGATAGCCGATCAATGGCAAAAAGATGCAGCGGTTAACTGCCATGGCGAGTACATGATTAACCCGATGAATTTTATTGGCACGGGTGAGGAGTGCACTCTTGCACCGGTATGGTATATGCGCTGCGGCGGCAGGAGAGAGACGACAGCGAATCTATTCTTGAATCTCTACCTCCTGCTTGAGAATAAAACAGATGCTGTTGTCAATTTCAGGTACAGTTGGATGCAAAGACACACATGCATATCTAATATTGAGATAGACGAGGCATTTGAATTTTACAACAAATATTGCTTTGAAGGCAAGTGAGGGCAGGCTATGGCAGAGAATACATTTAGGGCGAAAAAGTTGTTAGAGGATACTTGGGTTATATACATTGGCAACACGACCGCTTATCTGATTGCAGGTGATGATGAGGGCATGATGATTGACTCTGGAAATACGCCCGGAGAACTGAGGAAATTTTGCGAGTCTGTCTGCGGCAAGCCTGTACGGAAGGTTGCCAATACGCATGGTCATTTCGACCACACAGGAGGAAACGGATATTTTGAGGTGGCATATATGGGAGCGCTTGCTGCTAAAATATGCCGAGTTCCAAATGGGCCAAGCAGTGCGGCAGTGTTTGACCAGCTTCCGATGGATTATGACATTGTGATAGTTGGAGACGGGGACAAAATTGACCTTGGAAACAGGGAAATTGAGGTGTTCGTATTGGATGGGCATTCCCCTGACAGTACGGCGTATCTGGACAAAAAGGCGCGCGTTTTGTTTGTTGGGGACAATCTTGGAATGGCTCCAATGAAATATAAGTGTGCCGACCCGCAGCCGAGTATGCTGAGATTTGCAATGAATCTCTGCAAGGTGATGGCTCGGCGGGATGAGTACGATTACATACTTCAGGGGCACAATGATAAGCTTGTAGATGCCGATGCGGTAAATTATGGGCTGATATGTGCGCTGCGGGCGGCAGACGGCGCGTGCGACCCCATGCCGCCGAGACCGCCCAGACCAGTGGGTGAGCAGCCTAAAATGGGCAAACCACCGTATTCCAATCCTGAATATGACGGATATGTGGAATACAAGACGATACACCTCTCGTTTGATAAAAGATACGCAAGGGATTTAACTGAATACGGAATCATAGAGGGTACTTGATATGGAAAATGATAAAAAAGAAAAACAGAGCGGGGTCGAAAGAGATTTTTCAGCTTTGATGGCAAATCAGGTCTTCCATGAGGATGTCAACGGATTTGAAAAACGAGGTCCTGAGAGAATTGGAGGACGAGGCGGACGTACAGAGGAAACCGGCGCAAGGGTCATGCCAAATGGAGACGTTGTTTTCCGCATATATGCCCCTGAGGCGTCTTATGTCAAAATAGATTTTATGGGCACTCACATAAGAACCCAAAAGGGCGTTGTGGTGGACATGGAGAAAAAAGACAACGGCATGTGGGAGTATATTCTTCCGTATGATCCGAACGATGTGGGGCCCAGGGATTTTAACTTTGTGGTTGACGGGGCAAATATGATAAGCCCGTATTTGCCCGTGTACCATAGGACGGGGAAAATAAATAATTTTGTTGAGATACCAGACCCTGGTTTTACGCTCCACCACATTGAAAGGGTGCCGCACGGCTCAGTAGTCTACAGGACATATTGGTCGGACGTATATGGACGGTTTATGAGATGCCTGGTATATTTGCCGGCCGAGTATAATGGGAACACGGACAAGACCTATCCCGTTGTTTTCCTCAACAATGGGGGCAGTGAAAACGAAACAACGTGGATCAATGCCAGCAAGGTGAACTACATACTGGATAACCTGATCAGCATAGGGGAAGCGGTTCCGATGATTCTGGTGATGACAAACACCATGGCGTTCCGTGATGAGGACAAAGAGCAGGAGCTTCTGTTTGGCTGGTATAACATGATACTGAATGATACTATACCGTTTATAGAAAACGAATACAGAGTTAAAACGGATAAGTGGAACAGGGCGATATGCGGCGACTCCTTTGGGGGCGTTGCGGCTGGGCTGATTGGATGGAGCAGACCGGATGTGTTCGGAAACCTGGGATTTTTCGCTGCACCGATTCGATATGATAACCTCTGGAAGACCTACGAGGAAAATAAGCATATGCAGTGGATGGTGGACAACGGCGACAAGGTGGGAGAGGAATATAAAATTCTCTTCTTCTCCAGGGGAGAGGCTGAGTATCTGACAAATTGGATACTTCAGATGGATGACGACTGGCTGTCCCGGAATGGGATACTGCGTCAGAATTGCACCCACGTCAGGCTTTATGCGGGAGATTTTACGCACGACCATTCTACCTTCCGCAGAGGCTTTGCTGACTTCGCAAGGCTTCTGTTTAAGGACAATGTTCGCAACCTTGGCCAGCACAAGCCCGACACAAGGGCAAGGGCAAAAGCGCCTGCGAAAAATGCAGGTGAGGAAATGCCCGTTGCAGAGACAAAGGAAAAACAGGAGGCGGAAAATGAGCGCTTATAAGGATTTTGCGCAGAACAGGAGCTACTATGATGTCCCTCTGACATTTGGAAAGCCCCGCCCAGAGCAGATTGGGGGCACCAGAGCGAACCCTGTGCTGGCAGATACGGGGGCTTTCCTTGCGGATAACGGTGATATCCGATTTAAGCTTTTTGAGCCGGAGGCGCAGCATATTTCCATAGAATTCACATGCGGACACAACAAAAAGACGCTGGAGCTTGAAAAGGACGGGGAAGGTTTCTTTGTGGGGATATTTCCCAACACGGGCGACGTAGCATGGAGAGGCAAACGTATTTTCACAGTAAACATTGATGGTGTGAGCTTTGCCTATCCGCGTATACCGATTGTCTATAGGACGAACAGGCCCGTTAACTATGTTGACATTCCTGACGTGAACTGGGATGAGTATCTCATAAAAGACGTTCCGCATGGAGCAGTGACGTATAATATATATTGGTCTGATACCGTTAAAGACTGGCAAAGGTGCCTTGTGTACACGCCGCCCGGATACAATCATGACACGGAGAGACAGTACCCTGTGCTGTATCTTCATCACGGGATGACTGAGAATGAGACTACCTGGATGTTTATGGGCAAGGTGCCTCAGATTATGGACAATCTGATCGCTTCCGGTGAGGCAGAGCCGTTTATTGTGGTGACGAATGAAAATTGTGCTAAGCTGCCTTCGGATGATTCGTACGGAATGGAGGGATTCTCTTCTGTGCTTATAGATGACTGCATTCCCTTTATTGAGAAGGAGTACAGAGCGATTCCTGACAAATGGCACAGAGGTACTGCGGGAAACTCGTATGGTGCTATGCTTTCAAGCCGGTTGGGATTCGGTCATCCTGAGTTATTCTCGTACATAGGGCTATTGAGCGGTGGCCTGAGGTGCAGGGATTGCTGGCCAAGATGGGAACAGAATGACCATCTGACGTGGCTATATAACAACGCCGAAGAGGTTGGAAGGGCATACAGCCTCATTTACAGAGCACACGGTACAGCGGAGTTTGAGGATTTCCGCCAGGAGAACGTTGAGGAGGATGAATTCCTCAAAGAAAACGGAATAGCAGCGCTGCCCTGCTTTGTAAGAGAATTTTTTGAGGGCGGATACCACGAATGGGATAACTTTGGCAAGGAATTTGCCGGTTTTGCCAGGAATGCGTTTAAGAAAAAGACTGAAACATTATAATTTAAACACGATAACAAAAAAAGGCGCACAAAACGAACCAGAATTGTTGTCGAGCTATCCATTCGTAGGTGCAGACGTCAAATTGCCTTGTCTTTGCAGAATAAAAATTGCTTTCTCCACGGAAACCTCACAGTGTACGGGAGGCCGGCCAGCCTTGCGGTAAAGTTCGGGATTGTACGGCTCATTTTTCCTGACCCCTGTCGTTACCTGACCAGGCTCCTGAAGACCGCGAATGGAGCCGACCTGACGGATTCGGGAACAGTGGAAAGGCTGCTGCCCTGGAATGCCCCGGACGGGTGCAGGACAAACTGAAAACTGTCCAGAACTACCGGCTCAGAGGGGCCGGTAGTTTTTTACGTCAGTAGGTTTGACGCTTACTTGCTTCGGAGAGGAGGAGTGACGGAACGAGTGAGCGTTCGGCTTTAGACGGAAGCGAAGGATATGGAGTCCACTCCGACGACGGAGCGGAAGACGAGGCTCGAACTCGCCCCCTGCCCCGGAAAAGCGGGGCTTTTCCGGGTACCGGGTACCTCTGATTGCAAAAATCCGCGCTACACGCGGATTTTGGTGGAGGCAGCGAGTTCGAGTAAAAGGCAAAACGAAAGAGGGTATCTGAACGTATCAGATACCCTCTGCGTTGGAGCGGAAGACGAGGCTCGAACTCGCTACCTCCACCTTGGCAAGGTGGCGCTCTACCAGATGAGCTACTCCCGCAAATGGTGCCTCCGATCGGAATCGAACCAATGACACGGGGATTTTCAGTCCCCTGCTCTACCAACTGAGCTACAGAGGCATTTTCTGTCGCTCTCACAACAACAAAAAAGATTATAGCGAAGAACGGTCGATTTGTCAACCCCAAAACCGAAAAAAGCCGGACCGAATTTGAAAGGCTCCGCCCCAGGCAAACGATACGGCATGATAGCCGCAGCACCTGCCCGGCCGCATAACGGGGAAGGGGAAGTCTTTTCATGGCCGGCGCCAAAAGAGGACGAGAAAGAATTGCCATCTGGCACTTGCAAAACGCCATCGGATTCGCTATACTTAGTCGTGTCTGGCATTAAGGGCGAATCAGGTGCTGCGGGAAGCCCGTTTGTGTCTGATTCGTGCGGATGAATTTGGGATATTCTTTCTTACAGATTGATAAGAATAGAGTGGAAAGGTCGACGGCTTGTGGGTGATTCTAAAAATACGTCGAAGCGCGTAAATAATCAGGGCTCTGCAATCCCCGGAGGGGTCATTACCGGCCTCCTGTTTGCAGTCATGGTGGTCTTTGCCGTTGTGCTGGTGCGCAGCGCGTTGCTTCCGGTGAAGTTCCTGGTGCCGGTTATGGTTCTGCTGTTGGCGCTGGTGGTGCTTCTGGGGTCCCTGACGCACTGGACAGGGAGGACAGGACGGTTTGCCGCAGGAACGGTGGTCAGTATTCTCCTGGCGGTGATTATGATTTATGCGGTTATCGCCCTGAACACGCTCACCAGCGCCTTGAATAATATTACCACGGTCAGCACAGAGGTGACCCATGTTGGAGTTTACGTCCTAACGGAAGATGAAGCGGAAACACTGAACGACCTGGAGGAGGATACCTTCGGCATCCTGTCTGAGTTGGACAGAACCAGCACGGACGGCGCGATTCAGCAGCTTAATGAGGATTTGAACACAGAAATTGCCACCGCAGAATATGACGGCTTGGTACAACTGGTGGATGGCCTGTACGACCAGGAGTGTCGGGCGATCCTCCTGAATGACGCCTACCTCGATGTGATTGCGGAGATAGAAGGGTATGAGGATATTGAGGACCGGATTCGGGAGGTCACCGGACTGGAAGTGGAGGAAGTGGTGGAGGAAACCGTCACGCCGGAGCAGGAGAATGCAGAGTCCGCGGTGACGGCGGAGACGGATAACGCCTTTACCCTGTATATCAGCGGCATTGACAGCCGGAACGGTTTGAAGGCGAAAAGCCGTAGCGACGTCAACATTCTGGCTACCGTCAATACGGAGACGCACCAAATTCTCCTTGTCTCCACGCCTCGAGATTACTATGTGCCCCTGTCCATCTCCAACGGCGCGAGGGATAAGCTGACCCACGCAGGTATCTATGGCGTTTCCGTCAGCATGGATACGCTGGCCATGCTCTACGACGTTGATGTGGATTACTACTTCCGCGTGAGCTTTGAGGGCTTTGAGGATATCGTCGATGCGCTGGGCGGGGTGTCCGTGTATTCTGAATATACGTTTAGCTCCAGCTTTATTAGTGGGCTGACGTTTGCTGAGGGCTACAACTATGTGAACGGCGAGCAGGCGCTGGCCTTTGCCCGTGAGCGGTACGCCTTTGCAACCGGCGACCGGCAGCGCGGCAAGAACCAGATGGCGCTGATTCAGGCCATCATCAAGAAGGCCATCTCCCCGAGCATTCTGGTGAATTACAGTTCGATTCTGTCCGCCGTGGAGGACAATTTTGAAACCAGCCTGTCCTATGACCTGATTGCCTCGCTGGTGAGCGACCAACTCAGTACCGGCGCGGACTGGGAAGTGATTACCTACAGCGTGGACGGCTCCAACGGCTCCGCAGTACCCTACTCCATGAGCACAACGGCGTATGTGATGATTCCGGATGAATCGACTGTGGCTACCGCAAAGGAGCTGATGCAGGCGGTTCTCAATGGCGAGATAATTTCCCAGCCCTGAGAAGGAATCTGATTCTGCCATGAATTAGCCTTTACAATCTGCTTTGAAAATGCTATGATGGTACAAATCAGCTGACCGATTTTCGGGCTGCAATGCGAAAACGGCGGCACGCCCTTTCGACATAGGAGAGAGATGCATGAAGGTATTAGTGGTAGGTTGCGGCAATGTGGGCTACACGATTGCGGAAACCCTGAACAGGGAAGGGCATAACATTACCGTCATTGACAGCGATGAGGAGAAGGTGGCGACCCTTGCCAATCGTCTGGACGTGGTCGCCATCAGTGGCAACGGGGCCTCCTACAGCGTGCTGCAGGAGGGCGGTATTGAGGACTGCGACGTTCTGGTTGCTGCCACGGGCCAGGATGAAATCAATATGCTCTGCTGCTTGATTGCCCGCCGGGCGGGGCACTGCCGGACGATTGCCCGGGTGCGCAACCCGGATTATTACAGTGAAATCGACTCTTTGCAGGAGAGCCTTGGGCTTGACCTGGTCATTAACCCGGAGTCCTCCGCAGCGGAAAGCTGCTATCAGCTGTTGTGGGCGCCAGGGGCCTCCGATGTGGACTCCTTTGCCCAGGGCAAGGTGTTGGTGGTGACGGTGCGCCTGCCTTCAAACTCCTCCTGGGCGCGAAAGAGCCTGAACGAAATCAACCGAGGCTGCCGGGCGCAGTTCCTGATTGGCGTGGTGGAGCGCAATGGGGAGGCCCACGTCCCCAATGGTTATACCACCGTCCATGGGGGCGATCAGCTGTCGATTCTTGTGGACAAGGCCAATTTGAACCTTGTCCTGCGCAACATGGGCTTCGAGTTTAAGCCGGTCAAAAGTGTCCTGATTGGCGGCTGCGGCACCATGGGCTACTACCTGGCGAAGCGGCTGCTGAAGGAACGGTTCAACGTCAAAATCGTTGAGCCGGATTTAAACCGCTGCAACGACCTGTCGGAGAAGCTGCCTGAGGCGACGGTGGTACATGGCAGCTTCAACAATGAACTAATTCTCCAGGGGGCAGGCATTGCCGATGTGGATGCCGTTGCCGCCCTGTCCGGCAATGACTCGGATAATATTGTCCTGTCCCTCTATGCCAACAAGGTGACCCACGCCAAGCTCATCACCCGCATCAATAAGATGACGATGGGCGGCGTTCTGTCGGAAATCCCCATCGGGGCCATCGTCTCCCCGAAGGCGCTGACGGCGGAACACATCCTGCGCTATGCCAGGGCCATCAGCAGTGATAACAGCGACAGCCGCATGGAGGCCATGCACTTTTTGGCTGACGAGAAAGTCGAGGCGCTGCTGTTTACGGTGTTCTCAGATTCCCCGCTGGTGGGGGTGCAGTTCAAGTCGCTGCGTCTGCGGAAAGGCGTCCTGTTCGGGGCGATTATCCGGGGGAAATCCGTTATCATCCCCTCCGGCGCGGACGCGATTCGGACCGGAGATTTGGTCATCGTCCTGACGGAGCATACGGGGACGCGGAAGATTCGGGACGTTTTGGCTTGAGGAGAGGCGCTTATCCATGAATTATATCAGTATTCTGAACATTTTGGGCTGGATATTCGGTGTGGAAGGCGTCCTCATGCTGCTGCCGGCCCTGGTGGCGCTGTTCTACGGGGAGGCCCAGGGCTGGTACTTTGTGCTGTGCGCGGTGATTTGCGGTGTGCTGGGCTTCGCCCTGACCAGAATCAAAAAAAAGAGCGACCGCTTCTATGCCCGTGAGGGCAATGTGACGGTGGCCCTGTCCTGGGTGTTCATGTCCCTGCTGGGGGCGCTGCCCTTTACCCTCAGCGGCGAGATTCCCAGCTATGTGGACGCCCTGTTTGAAATCGTCTCCGGCTTTACCACAACAGGCGCCAGCATTTTGGAGAATGTGGAAAGCCTCAGCCGCTGTATGCTGTTTTGGCGCAGCCTGTCCCATTGGATCGGCGGCATGGGTGTGCTGGTGTTTGTGATGACGCTGATGCCCATGACGAACGGTGGCTCCAGCTTTGCCCTGATGCAGGCGGAGAGTACTGGACCGACGGTGTCCAAGCTGGTGCCCCATCTGAGGGCGACGGCCCGCAACCTCTACCTGATTTATCTGGGGCTGACAGTGCTGGAGATTCTGTTCCTGCTGATTGGCGGTATGACCTTCTTTGAGGCGTCCTGCTATACCTTTGGCACGGTGGGCACCGGCGGATTCGGGCTGCTCAGCTCCTCTATCGCCAGCTACAGCACCTATATTCAGGTGGTTATCACCGTGTTCATGGTGCTGTCCGGTATCAATTTTCAGTTCTTTTTCTTTTTGATTCTGCGGCGCTTTGGCGATGCCGCCAGAATGGAGGAGGTGCGCTGGTATCTGGTCATCTTCTTCGGCGCGACCGTCGCCATCACCGTGGGGCTGACGGTGCAGCAGGGCGGGAACTGGCTCTATAACCTCCAGCAGTCTGCCTTCCAGACGGCCAGCATTATGACCACCACCGGCTATGCCACCTGTGACTTTGACCTGTGGCCGGTGTTCTGCAAGGTGATTCTGCTGGTGCTGATGTTCTGCGGGGCCTGCGCAGGGTCCACAGGCGGCGGGTTGAAGGTTTGCCGTATCATGATTTATGCCAAGGCAGGGATTCGTGAGGCGGAGAGCGTCATCTTCCCCCGTCAGGTGCGCAACGTGCGCATCAACGGCAAGGCGCTGGACAATAAGGTCCTGCGGGCGACCATGATGTTCCTGGGTTGTTACCTGATGATTTACGTCGTTTCCATGATTGTCATTTCGGTGGACTGCGGGGATTTGACCACCTGCTTCACGTCGGTGGCCGCCACCATCAATAACATCGGCCCCGGATTCAGCGCGGTGGGGCCGACCGCCAATTTCAGCTTTTTCAATCCGCTGTCCAAGCTGGTGCTGATTTTTGATATGCTGGCCGGGCGGCTGGAGGTGTTCCCCATGCTGATTCTCCTTTTCCCGTCCACCTGGCGGAAATAACTGTTGCAAAACACAGAAGAAGTGGGTATAATAGAGTATCATAAAAGGAGGTATGTCAAAATGCCTGAGATTACAAAAGAAACCATTATCGGTGAAGTATTGCAGTATTCCCCCGACCTGATTCCGGTCTTCATGGAGGCGGGGATGCACTGCCTGTTCTGCGGTGCCGCACAGGGCGAGACCATTGAGGAAGCCTGCGTTGTGCATGGCATCGATCCGGACGAAATGATGGAGCGCATCCATCAGGCCCTCAGCGCCCAATAAGCGTTTTCCCGGAGGCTGTGCTTCCGGGAATTCTTTTGCAGAGATGATGGAACAGCTACAATTAACGCCCCGGCTGCAGGTGGTGGCGGACCTTGTGCCGAAGGGGGCCAACCTGGCGGACGTGGGCACGGATCATGCGCACCTTCCGGTGTGGCTGCTGCTGAACGGGCGTATCGCCGCCGCCATTGCCTCAGACATTCGTCCCGGCCCGCTGGAGCGGGCCAGGGGGACGGTGGAGGCGTACCGCTTGCAGGAGCGGGTCTCTTTGCGGCTCTGCTCTGGACTGGAGGGAGTGTCCCCCCATGAGGCGGACACCGTGACTATTTGCGGCATGGGCGGCGACATGATGGCCGGCATCCTGGAGGCCGCCCCCTGGACGAAGGAGGGCGTTACCCTGATTTTGCAGCCCCAGAGCGGCCACCCCAGGCTGCGGCGCTGGCTGACGGCCCACGGCTATAAAATTCAGCTGGAATGTCTGGCGAAGGAGGCCCATCGCTGGTATCCGGTGCTGCTGGTGCGGGGTGGGCGAAGCACCGTCCTCTCTGCGCCGGAGGCGCTGGCGGGGCCGGAACGGGCCTGGCGGCAGGAGCCGCTGCGGCTGGAGTATCTTATCTTTCTGCGGGCGCAATGCAGCCGTCAGCTGGACGCGGTGCTGCGCTCAGAGAAGGCGGCAGATGTGGCCCGCCGGGCGGAGTTGGCAGAGTGCGTGACTGCGTTGGAGGAATGGATTCAGGCGCGGAAGGAGGGCGCTACTACATGACGACGGTACAGGACGTTTTCCTTTTTCTGGATAAAATGGCCCCGTTTTCCCTACAGGAGAGCTGGGACAACTCAGGCTTCCTTGTGGGCCACGAACACCAGGAGGTGACCTCTGTTTTGGTTGCCCTGGATATTACGGAGGACACGGTGCGGGAGGCTGCGGCCTGCGGTGCGGAGCTGATGGTTTCCCACCACCCGGTCATCTTCCACCCAGCAAAAACGCTGACTGACCGGCAGCTGGACGGGGATGGGAAAATCCTCCTCTCCCTGGTGGAGCATCGCATGGCGGCCATCTGCTGCCACACCAACCTGGATAGCGTAGAGGGGGGCGTCAACGACGCTTTGGCCAAGGCGCTGGGGCTGGTGCGGGTGGAGCAGTTGGCTCCCGTGGGTGTGGACTGCTATGACAGGCCCTACGGCATTGGCCGCATTGGTGAGCTGCCGGAGCCCTTGTCCTTTGACGGCTTCCTGGCGCTGGTCAGGGATGCACTGCACCCCAACGGCGTCCGTTATGTGGCGGGCAGCCGGGCGGTGCGGCGTGTGGCGGTAGGCGGCGGCGCCTGTGGCAGCATGATGGAGGACGCGGTGCGGGCTGGGTGTGACACCTTCGTCACCAGCGACCTGAAGTATAACGACTTCCTCTCCGCCGCTGCCCTGGGGCTGAACCTGGTCGATGCGGGCCATTTCCCGACGGAGAATCCGGTGACGGAGGTGCTGGCCCGTTGGCTGACGGAGGCGTTTCCCGCTGTGAAAATCACAAAATCCGCCGTCAAACGGGAAGTGATTTCCTACGCATAAGCACTTGCGCAGGCGAGGTCGTTATGCTATAATAAATCTATTATAATGCGTTCAGGCTGTGCCTGGAGGCGGATGAATCTTTTGAAGGGATGATAAACTATGTCTGGACATTCCAAGTGGCATAACATTCAGAAAACGAAGGGCGCTGCCGACGCGAAGCGCAGCGCGGCCTTTACAAAAATCGCACGGGAAATCGTCATTGCCGTGAAGCAGGGCGGCGGCGGCGACCCCTCCTATAACTCCCAGCTGGCCACCGTGGTGGCCAAGGCCAAGGCCATCAATATGCCGAAGGACAACATCAAGCGCACCATTGACAAGGCTCTGTCCGCCGGTTCCGGGGATAACTTTGAGAACCTGACCTTTGAGGGCTACGGACCCTCCGGCGTGGCCGTCATCGTGGAGGCCGTCACCGATAACCGCAACCGCACCACCCCCTCTGTCCGCCATATCTTTGATAAGTATAACGGCAACCTGGGGGCTACGGGCTGCGTGTCCTGGTCCTTTGACCAGAAGGGCATGATCGTCATCAATAATGAGGACGAGGATTTGGATGAGGACGAGGTCATGATGGACGTGCTGGACGCCGGCGGCGACGACCTGAAAAACGAGGGCGACGTCTTTATCGTCTACACGGACCCCGATGCACTGTCCGCAGTGGTGGACGCGCTGGAGAGCAAGGGCTACACCTTTGAATCCGCCGACATCGCCATGGTGCCCCAGAACACCGTCAAGCTGGAAAAAGAGGGCGACATCAAGAACATGACCCGCATGATCGAGCTGCTGGAGGAGGACGACGACGTCCAGAACGTCTGGCACAACTGGGATCAGGAGGACGAATAATCCTCTGGGTCTGCGCAGAACCGGTTCCATCAGAAAAAGCGAGCTGCAAGAGGATGCAGCTCGCTTTTTTGCAAGTAGGCCTGTAAGCCGGGTTCTGTTTTGACAGCCATCTATCTCGACCTGCTGTTGCCAACAGGCTCAAGCCACCTCCTGGGAACGGCCGGGCCGACCAAATGTTCCACCCACGGTGTTGCTCCGAATAGAGTTTACAGAGCCGAGCTGTTCCCAGTCGGCTGGTGCGCTCTTACCGCACCTTTCCACCCTTACCAGCGCGCCTGAGTCCGGTGGCTGGCGGTATCTCTCTGTTGCACTTGTCCTGAAGTCGCCTTCGGCGGGCGTTACCCGTTATTCTTGCCCTGTGGAGCCCGGACTTTCCTCACGGGCGGGCCTTTCGCCCCGCCTGCGCGGCTGTCCAGCCTGCTTGCAGGGTATATTTTAGCGAATTTTCTTCGGATTGTCAACTGGGGCGTTGAATTTCCAGGAAAGAACGGGTATAATATCCATGATTGCAGCCTTCCAACGGGGCGGGCCGACTGCCGTTGGCGGAGCGTATCCCGGAAGGCTACAGCGGTGTTGCAGCGGCAGAATGGAGATGCTTTATGACCTTCACAGACTATCTTGATTCGTTACAGGGGAAAACAGTCGCCATCATCGGCATTGGCGTCAGCAATACGCCGCTGATTCGGCTGCTGCTGCGGCGGGGTATCGCCGTGACGGCCTGCGATAAGGCCAGCCGGGCGCAGTTTGGCAACGACGGGCTGCTGCGGGAGTTGGAGGCCCAGGGGGCCGTGCTGAAGCTGGGGGAAGGCTACCTGGACGGGCTGAATCAGGATGTGATTTTCCGCTCCCCCGGCATTCGGCCGGATATTCCCGCGTTCCAGCAGGCCAGGGAGCGGGGGAGCGTTATCACCTCGGAGATGGAGGTGTTCTTCCACGTCTGCCCCTGCAAGCGCATTGCAGTGACCGGTTCCGATGGCAAAACCACCACCACCACCATCATCGCCCGCCTGCTGGAGCGGGCGGGCTATACCGTCCACTTGGGGGGCAACATCGGCAAGCCCCTCCTGCCGGAAACCGGCGAGATGAAGCCGGAGGACATCGCCGTGCTGGAGCTCAGCTCCTTCCAGCTGATGACCATGGATGCCAGCCCGGAAATCGCGGTGGTGACCAATCTGGCCCCCAACCATCTGGACGTGCATAAGGGCATGGAGGAGTATGTGGCCGCGAAGAAGAACATCTTCCTTCACCAGTCCCCGGAGGATAAGCTGGTCTTGAATCGGGACAACGCCATTACTAACGCCTTTGCCCAGGAGGCTCCCGGCCAGGTGACTCTCTTTTCCCGGCAAAACCCGCTGGAAAGCGGCGTTGCCATTGAGGACGGCGTGATTTGCGTGAAGAAGGACGGCGTCAAACGGGAAGTGCTGCCGGTGGAGGACATTCTGCTGCCCGGTGTCCATAACATTGAGAACTACGAGGCGGCCATTGCCGCCGTGGACGGCCTGGTACCGGATGAAGTGATTCGCGCCTTCGCAAAGGAGTTCGGCGGGGTAGAGCATCGCATTGAGCTGGTGCGGGAGAAGGACGGCGTCCGGTACTATAACGACTCCATCGCCTCCAGCCCCAGCCGCACCATGGCCGGGCTGCGCTCCTTCCGGCAGAAGGTGATTCTGATTGCCGGAGGCTATGACAAGCATCTGGACTATGAGGTGCTGGGGCCTGACCTGGTGGCCCATACAAAGCGCCTGGTGCTGACCGGCGCCACCGCCGGCGTCATCGAGGCCGCTGCCCGCCATGCGGAGGGGTACAGTGAAGAGGCCCTTCCCATCACCACGATTGACGATTTCGGGGAGGCGGTGCGCTTTGCGGCGTCGGTGGCGGAGCCGGGGGATGTAGTCATTCTGTCCCCGGCTAGCGCTTCCTTCGACAAGTTTAAGAACTTTATGGTGCGGGGCGATACGTTTAAGGAGCTTGTCTGCAGTCTGTAAGGAGGTTCGCAGGTTTGAATACGTTTGAGATACTGGACACCCTGACCCAGGCTTGCGGCCCCTCCGGCTATGAGCTGTCGGGGGCGTCCCAAACCGCGGCGGCGCTGCTGGAGCCGCTGGTGGATACGGTACGCATCGACCCCATGGGCAATGTCATCGGCGTCCGCCGCTGTGGGAAGAAGCACGCGAAACGGCTGCTGCTGGACGCCCACATTGACGAGGTTGGAATGCTCGTCACCGGCTATGAGGAGGGCGGCTTCCTGCGGTTCACCCAGCTGGGGGGCATCGACCCACGACTGCTGCCTGACCGTGAGGTGACGCTTCTGGCGGAGCAGCCCCTGTTCGGGGTGATTACGGCCCAGTCCGCCCACCTGTACGAGGGGGCGGACAGCGCATCGCCCATGACGAAGCTGGCCATAGACACCGGCTATTCTACTGAGAAGCTGAAAGAGCTGGTGCCCGTCGGCACGCCGGTGGTATACCGGGAATCCTGCTTTGCCCTGGGCAAAAAGCAAATCGCCTCCAAATCCATGGATGACCGCAGCTGCTTCGCGGTCATTCTGAAAGCACTACAGCTGCTGGCGGGGGAGACGCTGGACGTGGATCTGTACGTTGTCGGCTCCTGCTGCGAGGAGGTAGGAGGTCAGGGTGCTGTGGTCACGGCCTACGACATTGCCCCGGACTGGGCGGTGGCGCTGGATGTCACCTTCGCCACAACGCCGGACGCGCCGGATAAGGGCTTTGCCCTGGGGTCGGGCCCGGCCATCGGCATTGGCCCCAACGTGGCCTGGTGGATGGCGGAGCGTTTTATCTGTAAGGCAAAAGAACTTAACATACCATATAGTGAGGAAGTCATGGCTGGGAACACCGGCACCAACGGCTGGGAGCTGCAAATCTCCCGGGAAGGGGTGCCGACCGCCATCCTCAGCCTGCCGGAAAAGTATATGCACACCCCCATTGAGGTCATTCACCGGAAGGATTTCAAGAACTGCGCCAGGCTTTTGGCCGCTTTTGTGCGGGATTTGGGGAGGGAGGCGAAGCAATGCTGCTGAATGAACTGAATTTACTCTGCCTGCTGCCCGGCGTGGCCAGCCGGGAGGAGGCTGTGCGGGACTATCTCGCGTCCGCCGCGGAGCGGTATGCGGACGAGGTGCGGGTGGACCGGATGGGGAACGTCATCGCCAGCAAGCAAGGCGAAAATCACGCAACGCCCGTCATGCTGACCGCCCACATGGATGAAGTTGGTGTAATGGCAACTGGCTTTACAGATTCCGGCTGCGTCAAATTTGACTTCGTGGGCGAGGTAGACCGCCGCACCGTCATTGGCAAGCGGGTTTTCCTGGGAAAGGCAGGGATGCCCGGCGTGTTCGGCATGAAGCCCATCCACCTGACCAGCAGGGAGGAGCGCCAGTCCTACCCCAAGACTGGCAGCCTGTATATTGACATCGGCGCAAAGGACAAGGCGGAGGCCCAGAGCCTCGTCTCCAGAGGGGACGTGGGCGTGTTCGCCAGCGAGTTTCTGAGCTTTGGTGAAGGATGTATCAAGTCCAGGGCTATCAGCGGACGGCTCGGCTGCGCGGTACTGCTGGAGCTGATGAAGCAGCCCCTGCCGGTGGACTGCACCTTCGTCTTTACCGTCCAGGAGGAGGTAGGGGCCCGGGGGGCTTTCGGCGCGGCCTTTGGAATCAAGCCAGAACTTGCGCTGGTCATCAGCAGCGCGGCGGCAGACGACCTGCCGGATGTGCCGCCGGAAAAATGGGGCTGCGCCCTGGGCAAAGGCGCGGTGCTGCCCGCCATGGACGGGGGAACTATCTATGACCGGAGGCTGTTCGCCCTCCTGCGGGATACCGCAGAGAAAGCGCAAATTCCCTGGCAGCTGCCGGGTGCGCAGGAAGAGAAAACCGACGCCATGGCGGTGCAGCGCAGCCGTTCCGGCGCACGGGTGGCGGCTATCGCTGCGCCGGTGCGCTACGCCAGAACACCGTCCGAGGTGGCGGCGGAAAGCGACCTGGAGGCAGTGCTGCATCTGGCGGAGGCGTTTTTGGAAGCCGTTGGAAAGGAGCAGGAAGGATGAATTTGACACTGTTGCAGTCGCTGACAGCGGCCTTTGGCGTCTCCGGCTGTGAGGAGGATATTCGCACGCTGATTTTGCAGGAGGTCGCCCCCTATGCGGATGAGGTGACTGTGGACGCCCTGGGCAACGTCATTGCCCACAAGCAGGGGAGCGGGCCAAAGCTGATGTTCTCCGCCCATATAGACAGCATCGGCCTGATGGTCACCCACATTGATGAGAAGGGATACCTCCGCTTCTGCCAGGTGGGAGGGCTGGAGCCCGCCGCCATTTATCAGGCTCCGGTGCGATTCCAAAACGGCGTCTGCGGCGTTATCTCTGTCAATGAGGATAAGTCGGACAAGCAGTTCAAGCTGACCGACCTCTTTGTAGACATCGGCGCAAAGGACAGGGCGGACGCGGAGACCATGGTGAAGGTGGGGGATGTAGCTGCCTATGGGGGTTCCTTCCTGACGAACCGCAGCCAAATCATCTCCTCCTACCTGGACAACCGGGCGGGCTGCTTCGTGCTGCTGGAGGCCCTTAAACAGGTGGAGCGGCCCCAGAACGACCTGTACTTCGTCTTCTCCGTCCAGGAGGAGGTGGGCTGTCGGGGGGCCAGGACAGCGGCCTGGTCGGTTCACCCGGAGTACGGTATCGCCGTGGACGTGACCTGCCCGGACGATGTACCCGGCGCGGCTCACGTTGGCAGTACCGCCATCGGCAAGGGTGCCGCCGTCAAGGTGATGGACCGCAGCGTGATTTGCACCCCGTCCCTGGTGAAACGGCTCCATGAAATCGCCGGGGCCAACCAAATCGCCGTCCAGGACGATATTCTCACCTGCGGCGGCACCGACGCGGGGCAGATGCAGGTTTCCCACAGCGGCGTGAAAACCGGGGGCATCTCCATCCCCTGCCGCTATACCCATGCCCCCGCCGAGGCGGCGGCCCGGGAGGATATAGAAGCCTGCATTGCGCTGGTGCGGGCAGTTTGTGAAAGTGAGCTGAATACCCATGAATTTTGACGCGCCGCTGCCCTTTTCTCAGCGAGTGCTGGAGCTGAGCAAGCAGGCCCAGCAGGACATTGCGGGGCAGTTTGCCTCCATCGACGCCATCGCGGAGTACAATACCCAGAAGGTGCTGTCCGCCTTCCAGAACCATCGTGTGGCGGAGGGCTATTTCGCCGGCACCACCGGCTACGGCTATGATGACCAGGGCCGTGACGAGTTGGAGAAGATTTACGCCGAGATTTTCGGCGCGGAGGACGCCCTGGTGCGGCTCCAGTTCGTCAACGGCACCCACGCCATCGCCTCCACCCTGTACGGTGCGCTGAAAACCGGGGATATTCTGGTCAGCGCGGTGGGCGCACCCTATGATACGCTACTCAGCGTCATCGGCGTCACCGGCAGCGACCCAGGCAGCCTGAAGGACTACGGCATCGGCTACTGCCAAGTGGACATCAAGGACAATGCCCCGGACAAAGCTGGCCTTGCGAAGGCGGTGCAAGACCCCCGGGTGAAGGCGGTGCTGATTCAGCGCAGCAAGGGTTATTCCACTCGTGCCACCCTGTCTGTAGCGGAAATTGGGGAGTTGACCGCCATCGTGAAGGAGCATAACCCCAACGCCGCCGTCATTGTGGACAACTGCTACGGGGAGTTTGTGGAGACGATAGAACCCACCCAGGTGGGGGCTGACTTAATCGTGGGCAGCCTCATCAAGAACCCAGGCGGCGGGCTGGCTCCCATGGGGGGCTATGTGGCGGGCTGCCACGACCTGGTGGAGGCCGCCGCCATGCGGCTGACGGTGCCCGGCATCGGCCGGGAGTGCGGTGCGACCTTGGGCTACAACCGCCAGCTCTATCAGGGCCTGTTTCTGGCCCCCCACACCGTGGCTCAGGCGGTGAAAACCGCCGTCTTTGGCGCACGGCTGATGGAACTGATGGGCTACGAAACGGAGCCCCGCTCCAACGAGACGCGGCATGACATTATTCAGATGATTTCGCTGAATCAGCCGGAGGCCGTGGTGAAGTTCTGCAAGGGCATCCAGTCCGGCTCCCCGGTGGACAGCTATGTGACCCCGCTGCCCTGGGATATGCCCGGCTATGAGGATCAGGTCATTATGGCGGCGGGGGCCTTTATTCAGGGGGCCTCCATCGAGCTGTCCGCCGACGCGCCCATGCGCCCGCCCTACACGGTCTATCTCCAGGGCGGGCTGACCTACGAATCGGGCAAGACCGGCCTGATGCTGGCGGCGGAGGAGCTGCTGAAGGAATCATAAAACTGCCCCGGCGCGACTATCCTGCCTTTAGAGGTGGTGGTATGCGCCGACGGAAGAATAAAGGCAAGGCGGGAGTTGCCCGCAGAAGGGGGAGACTCCTCCTGCTGTGTGGGCTGCTCCTGGGTCTGTGCGGAGCGGTGGCATTTGTGACGGATGTGCGACTGCGTCCGGCCATGATCGCGTTGGCCGCTTCCGAATTGCAGAACCAAATCACAGTTAAAACGTCTGAGGTGTGGGAAACGCTGGAGGAGGAGACCAGTATTTCCCTGTCTGACGCCTTACAACTCCACTATACATCGGACGGGAGCATCGCCGCAGTCTCCACGGATACCGACATCCTGAACCGGCTTGGGTCGACGCTGGCCACCTATCTGGCGGAGGATTTGAGCGGCATGGAGCGGGAAACGGTAGAGATTCCCCTGGGAACCGCCCTGGACTTTCCGCTCTTTTCCGGCCTCGGCCCAGATTTACAGATCGAGATTTTGGATGTGGGCCATGTTACAGCGGAGTTTGACAGCGCCTTTCAGGATGCGGGCATCAACCAGACCATTTACAGTGTGAATCTGCTGCTGTCGGTGGAAGTGAATCTGCTGCTGCCGGGAGGCACTTACACGCTGGAGGTGGAGACTGTTTTGCCGGTGGCGGAAACCGTTCTGCTGGGGGATGTGCCGCAGGCGTACGTCTCCGTCTCCGGTACCCACAGCGCATCAGACAGCCTTGCAGAGGAATGAGTGAGGAAAGCATGGAAATCAAAGAACAAATTGAGCAGCTGCGGGATACGCTGAATGAGTGGAACTACCAGTATTATGTGCTGGATGCGCCCACGGTTCCGGACTACGAGTATGACCGGAAGCTGCGGGAGCTGGAAACGCTGGAAGCCGCTCACCCGGAGTACGAATCCCCAGATTCCCCCACCAAGCGGGTAGGGGGCGTAGCGCTGGAGCGGTTCCAGAGCGTCCGCCATGAGGTGCCGCTGCAATCCCTCCAGGACGTGTTTGAGCCTCAGGAGCTGACGGCCTTTGAGCAGCGGATGCAGGAGACCATGGCGGAGCCGGAGTATGTGGTGGAGCCGAAGGTGGACGGCCTCTCCGTGGCCCTGGAGTATGAAGACGGCGTCCTGATTCGAGGTGCTACCCGGGGCGACGGCGCGGTGGGGGAGGACGTGACCGAAAACCTGAAAACCGTCCGCTCCATCCCCTTGAAGCTGGAGAACGCCCCCCACCGCCTGATCGTGCGGGGGGAGTGCTATATGTCCCGCAAGACCTTCACTCAGCTCAACGACGAGCGGGAGCTGAGAGGGGAGCCCCTCTTTGCCAACCCCAGGAACGCAGCGGCGGGCTCCCTCCGGCAGCTGGACCCCAAGGTGGCGGCTCAGCGGCGGCTGGACTGCATTATCTTCAATATCCAGCTCTCTGACGGGGAACCCTTTGAGACAGATTCCGCCGCTCTGGACTGGCTGGAGACGCTGAAATTCCGGGTCATCCCTCACCCTGTCATCAGCGACCCGACCGAGGTGCAGGCCGCCATCGATGCCATCGGGGAGAATCGGGAGCAATACCCCTATGAAATTGATGGAGCGGTTGTAAAGCTGAACCGCCTGACAGAGCGGGAAACGTTAGGCTCTACCGCAAAATTCCCCCGTTGGGCGGTGGCCTGGAAGTATCCTCCGGAGCAAAAACCCACCAGAGTGGTGGACATCGTGGTGCAGGTGGGCCGCACCGGCGTGTTGACCCCCAAAGCGGTGGTGGAGCCGGTGCGCCTGGCCGGGACGACGGTGACCAACGCGACGCTGCACAATCAGGACTTCATCACGGAGAAGGACATCCGCATTGGGGATACCGTCGTCGTGCAGAAGGCGGGGGAGATCATTCCCCAGGTGGTAGAGGTAGATAAAAGCAAGCGTCCGGCGGAAAGCGTTCCCTATCGTATGCCGGATCGGTGCCCTGTCTGCGGCGCGCCAGTGGTGCGGGATGAGGACGGTGTCGCCCTCCGTTGCACCGGCATCGAGTGCCCCGCCCAGCTGCTGCGCACCCTGGTACACTTCGCCAGCCGGGACGCCATGGACATTGAGCATCTCGGCCCCGCTGTGGTGCAGTCCCTCATCGACGCGGGGCTGGTGTCCACCCCTGGCGACCTGTACGCCCTGAAAGCGGAGGATTTGATTGATTTGGAGCGCATGGGGAAGAAGTCGGCGGAAAACCTGATTGCCGCCATCGAGCAGTCCAAGCATCGGGATGTCAGCAGGCTGATTTGTGCCTTCGGCATCCGCCAGGTGGGCGCCAAGGCGGCGCAGACGCTGGCCAGGACGTTCCAGAGCCTGGACGCCCTGATGCAGGCGTCGGAGGAGGAGCTGACGGCGGTGCCGGACATTGGCGCGGTCACGGCCCGATTCCTGGTGGACTGGTTCGCCGACCCCCAATCCCAGCATTTGATTGAGACCCTCCGCAAGGCTGGGGTGAACTTTGCCAGCACCGAGGCTCCGGTGGGCACCCGGTTTGCGGGCATGACCTTTGTGCTGACGGGGACGCTGGAGCGTATGACCCGTAACGAAGCAAAAGCCCTGGTGGAGCAGAATGGCGGCAAAGTGTCCGGCTCCGTCTCCAAAAAGACCACCTATGTGGTGGCCGGGGAGGCTGCGGGCAGCAAGCTGACCAAGGCTCAGGCCCTGGGTACCGCCATCCTGACGGAGCAGGAGTTTCTGGAACTGCTGAACTGATTTGCCCCTGTGTTTCGCTGCGGGAAAGGGAAAACGCGCTTGCATATTCGGGCAAGCTGTCGTATAATAACAGGCAGATGGCTTTGGAGGGCAGACCCTTCCGGAGCGGAATCAAGGTGAAGCAGAGTGGATATTCGTTTTGCCCAGCGCATGGATGCGTTTCAGCCGGGCATCTTCAACGTCTTGGACGAAAAACGGAAGGAGCTGGAAGCGGCGGGGCGGCAGGTTTATAACCTGTCCGTGGGTACGCCGGACGTCCCGCCGGACGACCATGTGATGGCCGCGCTGGTGGGCAAGGCCTGCCATCCCGGGGAATACCGGTACTCCCTGGGAGACCTGCCGGAACTGCACACGGCGGTGCAGCATTGGTATCAGCGCCGGTACGGCGTGACGCTGGCGGCGGATGAAATCATGTCGGTCAACGGCAGCCAGGAAGGGCTGGCCCATATCGCCTGGGCGCTGTGCGACCCGGGGGACGTGGTGCTTTGCCCCAACCCCGGCTACCCCATCTTTGCCGTGGGGCCGGAGCTGTGCGGCGCGGAAATTGCCTATTACGACCTGCTGCCGGAGCGGCACTATCTGCCCGATTTGGACGCCATCGACCCGGCCCTTGCCCGACGGGCGAAAATGATGGTGGTTTCCTATCCGCTGAATCCGGTCTGCGTGACGGCACCCCAGTCCTTCTATGAGGAGCTGGTAGCCTTTGCAAAGCGGTACAACATCGTTATCGTCCACGACAACGCCTATTCGGACATCCTGTTCGACGGCAGGGAAGGGCGCTCCTTCCTGTCGGTACCCGGGGCGAAGGACGTGGGGGTGGAACTGAACAGCCTGTCCAAGACCTACTGTCTGACGGGGTGCCGCGTCTCCTTTGTGGTAGGGAACCGGGATGTTGTGAAGAAGTTCTCCACCCTGCGGAGCCAAATCGACTACGGCGTGTTCTACCCCATTCAGTACGCGGCCATTGCTGCGCTGGAGGGCCCCCAGGACGGCGTAGCCCGGCGGAGAGCAGGATATCAGGCCCGGCGGGACGCCCTCTGCGGCGGCCTCAGGGAAATCGGCTGGAACGTACCGGACAGCGAGGGCACCATGTTCGCCTGGGCGCCCATTCCCAAGGGCTTTGACAGCTCGGTGGACTTCTGCTTCCGGCTGCTGGAGCAGACCGGCGTACTCTGCACCCCCGGCAGCGCCTTTGGCAGCCTGGGAGAGGGCTATGTGCGGTTTGCGCTGGTGCTGCCGCCGGAGCGTATGCAGGCGGCGGTGGCCGCCATTCGGGACAGCGGAATTTTACCTCTGTCCAATCATTCGTAAAAAGGCACACGGTGTGGAGGCTGTCTGCTTTTTTTGCTGCGTTTGCAGCAGTATAAACCGTAGAAAAGGAGTGAAAAGAGCGTATGTATCGAATCGTCCGAAAAGAAATCTTGAATCCGACCATCGCACTTCTGGAGGTGGAAGCGCCTTTTGTGGCAAGAAAGGCACAGCCGGGGCAGTTCATCATTCTCCGCATTGATGAAAAGGGAGAACGGCTCCCACTGACCATCGGCGGCTTTGACCGAGAGAAGGGCACCGTCACCATCATCTTCCAGCTGGTAGGTCTGACCACTCAGGCGCTGGCGAAGATGGAGGAAGGGGAGTATCTGCTGGACTTCGTGGGTCCTCTGGGGCAGCCCACTGAGATGGAGGACCTCAAGAGTGCCTGCGTCATCGGCGGCGGTCTGGGCACCGCCATTGCCTATCCCGTGGCGAAGGGCCTTCACGACGCCGGTGTGGAGACGGATGTCATCGTCGGCTTCCGGAATAAGGACTTGGTGATTCTGGAGGAGGACTTTGAGAACGCCTGCGACAACTTCTACCTCATGACCGACGACGGCTCCTATGGGGAGAAGGGCTTCACCACCACCAAGGAGCAGCAGCTGCTGGAGGCCGGGAAGAAGTACGACGTTATCATTGCCATCGGTCCGGTGCCCATGATGAAGTTCGTTGTGAAGACGGCGGAGCCCTTTGGGGTGCCCTGCCGGGTCTCCCTGAACCCCATTATGATCGACGGCACCGGTATGTGCGGCGGCTGCCGGGTCAGCGTAGGCGGCAAGATGAAGTTTGCCTGCGTGGACGGGCCGGAGTTTGACGGCTACCAGGTGGATTTTGACGAGCTGATGAACCGCAACGGCACTTACCGCGACCAGGAGGCGCAGATGGTCAAGGACCATATGTGCCGCTTTGAAAAGCTGGGCAAGGATCTCATTCAGTAAGGAGGAATCGTATTATGGCAAACATGAGCCCCAACAAGACGCCGATGCCCTCCCAGGAGCCGGATGTCAGAAATAAAAACTTTGAAGAGGTAGCCCTGGGCTACACCGTTGAAATGGCTCAGGGCGAAGCGGCCCGGTGCCTGAACTGCAAGAAGCCGCTGTGCGTCCAGGGCTGCCCCGTGAACGTGCAGATTCCCCATTTCATTCAGAAAATCGTGGCGGGCGACTTTGAGGGAGCCTACCAGGTGGTGGCCAGCACCAACGCCCTGCCCGCCATCTCCGGCCGGGTCTGCCCCCAGGAGAGCCAGTGCGAGTCCAAGTGCGTCCGGGGCATCAAGACCGAGCCGGTGGGCATTGGCCGCCTGGAGCGCTTCGTGGCGGACTGGCACCGGGAGCACAGCGACGAACTGCCGGAAAAGCCCGCCTTCAACGGGCACAAGGTGGCCGTGGTCGGTTCCGGCCCCTCCGGCCTGACCTGCGCCGCCGACCTGGCGAAGATGGGCTATGAGGTCACTGTTTTTGAGGCGTTCCACACAGCCGGCGGCGTGCTGGTCTACGGTATTCCGGAGTTCCGTCTCCCCAAGAGCATTGTGGCCGGTGAGGTGGACAAGCTGAAGGCCCTGGGCGTCACCATTATGACCGACATGGTCATGGGCAAGGTGCTGTCCATTGACGAGCTGCTGGACGAGATGGGCTTTGAGGCCGTCTTTATCGGCACCGGCGCGGGCCTGCCCATGTTTATGAACATCCCCGGCGAGGGTCTGGCGGGCGTCTGCTCCGCCAATGAGTACCTGACCCGTATCAACCTGATGAAGGGCTATCTGGAGGACTACGACACGCCGGTGCTGAAGAGCCATGCGGTGGCCGTGGTAGGCGGCGGCAACGTGGCGATGGACGGCTGCCGCTGCGCCAAGCGTTTGGGCGCTGAGCATGTTTACATCGTCTACCGCCGGGGTGAGGCAGAGATGCCCGCCCGGAATGAGGAGATCGAGCACGCCAAAGAGGAGGGCATTGAGTTCCTGACTCTTTGCAACCCTGTGGAGATTTTGGGCGGCGTCACTGAGGACGGCAAGCCCACCGGTCGGGTGGCCGGGATGAAGTGCATTCGCATGGAGCTGGGTGAGCCGGACGCCTCCGGCCGCCGCCGCCCCATCGCCATTCCCGGCAGCGAGTTTGTGCTGGATGTGGACACCGTCATCATGGCGCTGGGCACCTCTCCCAACCCGCTGATCCGTTCCACCACCCCCGGCCTTGAGGCCAACCGCAAAGGCTGCCTGCTGGTGGCGGAGGACGGCGTCACCACCACCCGTGAGGGCGTGTTCGCCGGCGGCGACGCCGTTACCGGCGCGGCCACCGTCATCCTGGCCATGGGAGCCGGGAAGAAGGCTGCCGCTGCCATCGATACCTATATCAAATCCAAATAAACGCATCTTTGCGCAGAGGGATTGCAGCTTTATTGCAGTCCCCCTGCGTTTTTTAGCGCATAAAAAAATATTTATTCTTTTCAAAAAAGTGCCAATGTGCTATAATGGAACCGCAAGGAAGCTCTGCTACAGAAAACGATTGAATTGAGGGGATGAGGAAGGATGACGTGGACTTGCCCTGTATGCCATGCTGACAACAGCGGCGAATGGAGCTTTTGTAAGGACTGCGGCTTTGACCGCAGCTGTGACTATGAGGGATACCCGACCCTGAGCGCATCCCTTCCCGCTGGGGCAAAGTCTGTGTCCGCCCTGGCCACGGCCCAGCAGCAGAAGCTGGTACCGGGGGCACTGACTTGCCCTGACTGCGGCAACCGGACGTTTTACTATTCCACCGAGCTGCGGCAACTGATTTGCACCCGCTGCCGCAGGGCGGTGCCGCTGGCCGGGGAAGCCCAGATACGCAAAGACGGCCTCAGTCCCTCCGTTGGAGCGCCTTCGCGTGGGGTCACGCTTGCCTGCGGGGCGGATACAACCGTAGCCGTCATGACGGACGGAACGTGTGTTGCGGCAGGCGATAACCGCTTCGGTCAGTGCAGAGTGGGAGGATGGAAAAACATTGTCGCAGTGGCCGCCGGAAGCAATCATACGGTAGGGCTGCGGTCGGACGGAACCGTTATAGCTACAGGGAGCAACTGGAGCGGTCAATGTGATGTGAACGGCTGGACGGACATCATCGCAATCGCTGCCGGGTACTCATATACGGTGGGGCTGCGGTCAGACGGCACCGTTTTAATCACGGGAAGCAACTGGAGTGGTCACTGTGCGGTGGGCGGCTGGACGGACATTACCGCCATCGCCACCGGGGACAACATTACGGTGGGATTGCGGGCTGACCACACGGTGGTGGCCGTGAGGATGAGCTCCAATTGGCCGTACACCTTGGACAACTGGGGGCATATCGCGGCAGTGGCCGGTGGGGCAGATCATGTGGTAGGGTTACGCACCAACGGAACAGTGATTGCTACGGGAAGCAACGGCGCCGGGCAATGTAACGTAGGAAAATGGACAGATGTCATCGCAGTGGCTGCCGGAGAACACCATACGGTAGGGCTAAAATCCGATGGTACAGTAGTCGCTGTGGGAGAGAACGGTAGCAGCCAGTGCAATATAGGCGGCTGGAAAGGTATCGTTGCTGTGGCGGCTGGAGCCAGGCATACGGTTGGGCTGCGGTCAGACGGCACAGTGGTCGCCGTGGGGGCGAACCAGAACGGCCAGTGCAATGTGAAGCAGTGGCGCAGCATTGCCCTCCCTGCCGCGCCCTCAACCATCCGATGACCTGACGATACCCGAGGAAAGAGGAAACGTACAATGATATGGATTTGCCCAGTCTGCCGGGCGGAATGCTCCGCCCCGTGGATTTGCCACAGCTGCGGCTTTGACCGTAGCTGTGACTATGAGCGTTATGGGGCGCTGACCGCATCTCTTCCTGCGGGAGCCAGGCCGGTGTCCGCGCTGGCCGCGGACTGGCAGCGGAAGCTGGTACCGGACGCGCTGACCTGCCCCAACTGCGGCGGCGTGACGTTCTACGTCTCCACGAAGCTGCGGCAGCATATCTGCACGAATTGCCACACACCGGCGGGGCTCAGGTGGGCGCAGCGGTTCAGGACGGAACCCCAATGGTATCAGCCGGCCAGCGGAGAGGCAGGCAAAGGCTTTTGCCGCGGCTCCATAATTGCCTGCGGAAGGCAGACAACGATTGCCATACGGGAGGACGGAACAGTGGCTGTGGCGGGGGATAACAGCTTTGACCAGTATAGCGTAAAGGCATGGAAGAATATCATCGGGGTGTCCGCCGGAGACAGCTATATCGTGGGCCTGCGCTCCGACGGCACCGTTGCGGCTGTAGGGGAGAACGACGATGGCCAGTGCAACGTGAAGGATTGGGCCAATATCATCGCTGTGACTGCCGGCGCCAACCACACGGTGGGCCTGCGCCCCGGCGGCGCCGTGGTAGCCGTGGGGAGGAACACCTTCGGCCAATGCAGCGTGGGCGGCTGGACAGAGATGGCCGCCGTAGCGGCCGGATACCATCATACGGTGGGGCTACGGTGCGACGGCACAGTGACCGCTGTGGGAGGCGCCTTCTATGGCCAGTGCAGCGTGGTCAGTTGGACCAACATCGTGGCCGTTGCCGCCGGAGACAACCACACAGTGGGCCTGCGGTTTGACGGCACCGTTGTAGCTGTTGGAGACAACAACCGTGGCCAGTGCGATGTGCAGGAATGGACGGGCATTGTGGCCGTTGCCGCCGGAGATGAGTACACGGTGGGCCTGCGGTCTGACGGCAGAGCGGTGGCCGTGGGAGACAACAGCTTCGGTCAGTGCAACGTGGACGGCTGGACGGATATCGTAGCCGTGGCCGCCGGGGATAACCATACGGTGGGGCTGCGGTCCGACGGCACAATGGTGGCCGTGGGAAGCAACCAGTTCGGTCAGTGCAATGTGGTGAGCCAGGGAGCCTCTGAATAAATGCACAAAGCAGACCTGTCCCCGCAGAAAACCGGCTGACAGGAAAACAAAAAATATATAAAACTATTCCAAAGTTCGATAGATTATGTTATAATGACCGCAGTATCATTTTTCTGTTTCGTTTTGACTGCGCAATGGAGGGACGTATCTCCCTTGCAGGCAGGCTCCGTACGGGCTGAACGGTGCGGCACCGCGGATTCGTCAGAACGGGATGGGTGTTTAGGGGTGGCATGGATGAACCTGGGCGTTGATTTTGGCAGTACTTATTCCAGCTTTTCGTTTTATGACGAGATTGAGAAAAAAATCGAATTGTGCAAACCGGGGGAGAAGGACCCTGAGGCGATTCCCTCTGTCGCCTGCATTGATGATGACGGCAACCTCCTGACCGGATACAGCGCGAAAGCCCATATCCAGCTGGAGGACCCGGAAGCGCTTTCCTTCTCTGCGTTCAAAATGCTGCTGAACGAGCAGGATCAGCGCACACTCAGCAGCCGGAACTATTCGGCGGAGTACACCCCCAAGCGGGTGGCGGGGGCGTTTCTTCAGCAGCAGATTCACAGGATTCTGAGCAATCACGCGGCCTCTGAGATCGAAAACCTTGTCATCTGCGCGCCGGAGGTGTGGACGACCCAGAACGCCGTCCGGCACGGGCAGATGGACGGGCGCACCATCCTGCGGGATATTTGCGGCAGTATCCCGGAGGTCAAAAACGTGAATGTGGTCAGCGAACCGGCGGCGGCCAGCGCCTACTTCGCCTACCGGTACCGGGAGACGGCGCCTCAGAGCTATCGCCTCCTCATTATTGACTACGGCGGCGGTACGCTGGACCTGACCCTGACGGAGGTGCATTCTCAGGGCGCCTCTGTGGAAATCAAGGTGCTGTACCGCACCGGCTTTGGGGAGAACGAAAACGGCAAAATCGGGAATGCCGGTATCGCCTATATGGAACGGGTGATGCAGCTTGCCATCGCGGAGGCGACGGGGGGCGACGCGGATGCCATTCCGAAGAACGCCAGCTTCCGAAAGGCGGTCAGTTCCCTGGAAAATAAGCTGATGGATCAGGTATCACTGGACGCCGGAGGGGAGAACGCCCAGAACTCCAGTAGTGACAACCAGAAGCGCCTCTGGTATGCTGTGGAGGAGTGCGGAGCGGAGCTGACCGATCTGCTGGACAATACGGAGCAATTCGCCAAAATCCGATACGGCAGAAAGCCGGTCATCGTCACCTTTGCCCATCTTATGCAGGCGTATAATGAGATCATCGCCCCAACGCTGGAAAAATGCATGAAAGAGGTCACGGCTTGGACGAAGAAGCATAACAAGCTCGACTTCTATGTGGTGCTGGCCGGTGGATTCGGGAAGTTTATCCTGGTGCAAAAGCAAGTGGAATGGTACTTTGAGCGGTCCCGGACCGGGGACCGCCGGTTCCAGTACAGCCTGGGGAAGGACCGGGAATACGCGGTCTCCATGGGGGCGGCTCTGCTGGCCTCCGGCATTATGACCATCAAGCGCACAGCGCCCTACGGTATCGGCATTTATACCGAAACGGATAAGCGCTTCCATTACGCCATCAACTTCCGGCAGGAACTGATTCCAAAGCACGAGTACTGGATTTGCGGCCAGCCCGATGCGTCCGGCAGCGCAGGAGCGCCCACGTCCTTCGTAAACGGTGCCAGCGCGATTACGCACCTGTCAATTGGAACGGACGAGGACACTCATGCCGGTACCATTCTGCCGCTGACCCCCGCGATGCAGGATAAAATCATAAAGGCGTACCGGGACATGACGGATGAGTATCAGCGGCAGTTCCCCAACAAGTATTCAAAGCCGCTCCATCACATCGGCTTTACCATGGATGAGTCTGAAATCGTATCCATGCTGGTGCAGTACTATGAGCCGACAACCAGGTCTGTGGGGCATACCATTCCCATTGAGCTGTCCGATTATAACAAGATGTTTGGCCTGACGGAGGCCAAGTTCGTCACAGAGCGTGGGACATAGGGCGGTCAGAGGGCGTATCCTCAACCAATCTGATGCAGGAGGAGCCATCTATGAGATTTGATAACGTCAGCAGCGATATTCAAAAATTCCGAGAGCGGGACGACCTGACGCTGAACGAGCTGTTGGGGATGTTCCAAAATCTGGAGCTGGACGTAAAGAAGGCGCACCAGAGAATAGAAACCAGCCCGGTAGGCGACGCCGATGAGCTGACCAGTAAGCTGATTTGGCTGTGCAATCTGCCTGCCAAGATTGAAAAAAACAATGCCCAGGCCCTTTCCGCCGAATCCCGCTACCATCGGCTTCAGGAACGCACCCAGGCGCTTCAGCAGAGGGTGAGTGCCTATGAGCAGGAGCGGGAAAAGCTGGAGCAGGAGGCGGCCGCCGTCGCAGAGTTGGAGGCGGACGTGGCGGAGCTGCGGGCGGAACTCCAGCGTTTGCAGGTGCGCCGGCAGGAGGCCGACCGTCTGCAAACGGAGCAGCAGGCACTGACGGCCCAGCTGGATAGCCTGCGGCAGTTGGACCTGGAGGGGCTGCGGGCGGAGAATTGCGCTCTGGAGGAATCTGTGCAGGAGCTGCAAACCACCCAGGAGCAGCTCAACGTCCAGCGGCAGGCGCTGGGCAGCGCCAGGGCAGCCTGCCAAAACGACATTGCAGCCCTGCACTCGGAGATTCAGGCGCTTGCGGAAGGCAATGCGGCGCTGGCTGCCGAGACGCAGAAGCTCCGGGAGCATAAGGATGCGCTGGAGGGGCAGCAGGCCGAGCTTACGGCGCTGCAAACGTCCCTGGCGGAGACGGAGCAGACATATCAGGAGATCTGTACCGCCATTGACCACTTCACCTGTCAGAAGGAGGCGCAGGCTGCCCTTCTTGCGGAAAAGGCTCCCCTTGCGGAGCAGCTGAAAAACGAGAAGGAAACGCTGCAAACCCGCACGCAGGAGCTGGTCGCGGAGATTGCCAGCCTGGAGCATGGGAATCCGGCGCTGGAACAGAAGAACCGTCAGTACGGCGATCGGGCGGATACGCTCAGGCAGGAGAACGACGCCCTGCGGCAGATGGAAGCCGACCTTCGGGCGCAGGTGGACGTGCAGGAAGCGGAGCGCGTGAAGCTGGAGAGCGCAGTCTTGCCCGAGCTGAACGCCCAGTTGGAGCTGCATACCCAGGATGTGGAGGAGAGCCGGAAGAAGCAGGCAGAGCTGCAGGAAGGCATTGCGTGCAAGCTCAGGGAGAGCGAAACGGAGCGCCAGGCCCTTGCCGAGGCGGAGGCCGCCTACCGGAAGGCCGACGATGCGCTGAATGCGGTCAAAACGGAAAAAGAGAGTATGCTGCGCTCCATCCAGGCGGTGGACAACAAAACCAGGCAGATGAAGGCGGAGGTAGAGGCGTTGAACGCCTCTCTGGAGCAGAAGAATGAGAACAAAATTCAGGCCACCCTGGAGCAGCAAAAGGTGGAGCTACAGCGCAGGATAAAGGACTGCGAACAAATGACCCGGGAAATCAGCCGATTGGCGCGGGAGAATGAGGCGCAGGAGCAGCAGCGGGAGCTGCTGGCAGAGCAGCAGGCGGAGGCGCAGGCCCGCCAGCAGAAGGCCGTTGAGGACTATCAGCAGCTGGAGCTGGAGTTCCAGAGCATGACCCAAAAGGAAGCTGACCTGGCAAGCCTGCAAACGCGCCTGTCCGCGTTGAATGTGATCGTGAAGCGGCTGGAGGAGGACGGCAGGTTCTTCGACCGCAAGCCGTTCTCTTTGGCAAAGGGATTGCAGGATGAGATGAATCAGGCGGAGCGAACCCTCTCGGAGGCGCGGCAGGCCATCAAAAGCTATCAGGAGATCGTAAGCAGCCATTAAAGCATGGCGAGGAAGGCGGAAGATACGATGAAAACTTGTATTGTATGTGGGGGCAGCTATATGGACACGGAGTGCCCATACTGCCATTTTCCGGAGGTCAGCGTCATCGGCGATGACAACGCACCCCTGATGGACTACGCCAACCAGTACCGGAAAGAGTACCTGAAGGATATGAAGCTGGGGGTCCTCTGCTTCCGCTGGAAGGCCAGCGGGGAGCAGTTGGTTTTGGATGAAACGGCGTGTCAGCTCTTTGCCAGCGGAGCAGAGCTGGAGCAGGGCGAGGTCTGGTGCGACCAGGAGTTTGCTCGCTGCCCGGAAGGAGATGCCCTTTCCCTGACGCTGGTAACAGAGAAGGGCGGCGCACGGAAGGAAATCGGCGTTTCTGTCCCAAATCTGAAAGAGCCGGGGCTCCAGCAGGCTGGCCTCCGACTCCAGGAGCAGCTCAGGGTCAGCGTACTGCTGCGCAACGGCCAGAAGCAAACTATGTCTGCTCCCATTTCCCTGGTGGGCGTAGAATAAGGGAGCCGACACTTCGGCAGGAGAGGAGGGATGCGTTTGTTTTCCACACATAAACAGCTGTATTTCGTGTTCCAGCACGAGGGGGAGATTTATTTCCTGGACAGTACGATCCAGCTGAAGCTGGACGATTGGCTTCGGTTTTCCCTGCGCAGGAGCGGGTATCGCTATACCTACTTTCTGGATGCGGTGGGCAGTCAGATGAAGCTGACCCTGTTGGATGCGGACAGCTATCACCAGTACTACGCCAGGAACCTTTGGTTCAAGCCCGATTTTCAGGGGCAGGTCTGCATTGATTTGGACCAGGAGAAGGCCGTCCAGTGGCTGACGAAGGAGCTGGGAAGGAAGAACGGGGAATCCGCATTCGTGTTCCGTATGGAGGCCTTCGCCAGGCTGTTCCAGCCGGATTATCCCTCGAAGGCCAGGCTGCTGGACAGATTGATACAGCGGTTTCACAGCTGTCGGGATACCATCGTCCTGGTCGGCCCGATGGAGATGACGGAAGAGGTGCTTGCCCTGTACACCGGGCCGGGCAGCGTTCTGGCCTATGTGGACAGTGAAACCGGCCAGAGCCTTTGCAGGAACGCCCGGGAGCTGCTGCTGGAGCAGGAGAATCTGTGCTTCTTCGACCGGCTGCGGGAAAAGATTGGGGATCAGTTCCTTGAGTTGGGCGCTTTCACGTTTGACGGCCTGAAAACGCTGATGGGGAACGTTCGCTTTGCCCGGGACGAAGCCTGGGAGGAAGGAACCCTTTTGGACTATACCAATTTCCTGTACTTCTGGATGTATAAGCCCGGCCTGCGGGCCTATTGCCAGGGCCTGTTTTCCTCCCTGAAGCAACCAATCACCTATGCAGCTCTGTTCCGCTGCCTCTGCGACAACGGCATCACGGCGATGGAGGAGCGCGTCCAGCGCCTGCGGCGCTCCGCCAGGAATAAGAATGAGTCGGAGCGGCTGATCGACATTCTGGTGCATCAGTTCGGACCGTTGCCCAAGGATTACCCCCTGCAGGAAAGCCACATCGTATTTGCGGAGCCGGAGTTGTCCGCCCTGGCCGAACTGCCCTGGCCTGAATGGGCCTACCGAAAGGGGGCGTCGCCGTTCCAAATCCGGGAGGCCTCGGAGGGGGAATGGGATGCCATGCAGCAGAGCCTTTTGAAGGCGCGGAATCACCCGCTGCCCAGGACGCGCATCCGCTGGATCGACAAATTTGTGGTGCGCATGAAGCGGGCGGAGAACCGCGGCGACCATTGGACAGTGCGGCGCACAGTCAATGTGTTGCTGTATTGCGGGAATAACCTTTATACCGAGGGGGAGTTCGACCAGTACTGTGAGGGCTGCGAGCGGTATCTCACCGTCTCGGACGGATATTTTGACAAGTACAGGGAGTATCTGCGCATCAAATCCTCCGGTACAGATGCGGTCGCCGCAGTGCAGGGGCAGTTGTACAGCTATGGAATTGCGCTGGAGAACGCCGACACAGAGTATCAGACCGTTTCGGAGACCGGCAACATCGACCTGACCGATACCCTGCAAACGCTCCTGGAGAGCGTCCAGCCGGCGGCGCACGACGCAGCCTCCGAGTTAGACAGTGAAACAGCCAGCCGCATCCTGGAGGAACGCGCCAACAGGAGGTAGCATCGGCACAAATACCATCATCCATCCTGAATCAATCAAACGAAAGAGAGGACAAAAGTATGCCATTTACGGGAAAAAACAAGAAGCGGACTGCGTCCCGTTCATCTGCCAGCGGGGTGGGCAAGATGATCGAAGATGTGAAGGTCGCTGTGGGCCTTGCGCCGCAGAAGGAGGAATCCCCTGCCGCCGTTATGAGCGAGAACCGGAGCAAAGGCGAGGAAATCGTTAGCACGCTACGCAGCATCCAGTTTGCCCAGGGCCAGCTTCCGGATACGAAGAGCAGTGAGAACCAGCCCTGCGGCGACATGGAGATGACCCGCAACGCGATCTTGAAAAAAATCGACAACGCCCCCACGATTTTCGACCAAATTGAGGGCATCGACCGAGTGCTGCTCTATGCGGCCCGGGCGTGGAAGACCGCTGTAGAAGACGGCTCCCCCAACAAGGCGGAGTGGGCCATGAACGCCCTCAGTGCGGGTGTCCTGTTCCTGAGGGACAACATTCCTGAGGATCAGGAGGACCGCAAGGAGCAGATTTTGGCGGCCCGGGTCAAGTACATGGAGAAGTACGACAATATCATCCACACCTATGAGGAGATCGACAACCTGGAAAAGACCATCCGCGCCGCGGATGTCCTGGTCGATGAAAAGTGGAAGCAGGTGGAGGAGTTTAAAAAGCGCCTCAAGGAGATGCAGGAGACAGAGGAAGGCCAGCGGCTCTACGGCAGGCTGAAAGCCCATGTGGACCAGAATGACCGGCTCACCGCCGAGGAGAAGGCCTTTGATGATGAGCTGGGCGTTTACGCTAACATGGCGTATGCCATTGACCAGCAGAAGGACATCACGGCCGGCAACAAGGTGCAGCTTTTGACGGCCTATCAGAAGGCGGAAACCTTCCGTATCGCCCTGAACGAGCAGCCGGTGGTCTATGACGAGACCATCAACGCCCAGTATATCGCCCTGTTGGATGAACAGGTTGCCCACCTGGCGGCCCAGTACGCAGTGGCCAGGGAGATGTCCGACGCTGCGGTAAAGTACGCTGCGGCCAGGAAGAGCGTTCTGAACGGCGAGGATGCGGTGGCCATCCGAAGCAATATGCTTGCGTGGATGGAAAAGGTCCAGGAGGAGGATTACTCCGTGGATACCATCTCTGAGCAGATCGCCAGACGGAGAACGGAGCAGCTGGAGGAGATGAGGAAGAACCGCGCTGTCCTGGAGAATACGGAGACGAATCAGACGGCGAATTTCGATATCAACTTCGAGGCGGAAGTGGACGAGAATACGGAAGAAAACGAAGCCGTCAACGAACAATACAATTACAACACCTGAATCCCAACGGAATTAAGAAAGGAGCATGACGAAAATGCCGAATATGCCGAAAATTTTTTCCAGGCCCAGCCCTGAGGACGCTTTTGTTGACAAGACCGTAAAAAAAATTCGCCAGCGGCAGGAGCACGCCCAGACCATTGCGGCATACGCCGCGCAGCTGGAGGAGTGCAGGCTGTTCTTCCAGCACACGGTGGATTCCAGCCGGCTGAACGTGCTGCGCCGCAGGGAAGCCCGTGTCAGCGATGCCATGGAAAAGGAGCGCATCCATGACGCCGTCATCGGCCTGCTGGCTGTGGAGGAGGCCAAGCTGGACCTGAGCTCCATCAGCTCCGCAAAGGATATGGACTATGCCATGCGGAACCTGGAGAAGATCCTCCGTCAGATGTACCGCATGAATGCCGGCAGCACCTCCCTGACCAAGAAGGAGTTGCGGGAGAACATGGGCATGGAATTTGAAGATACGATGGAGCCAATCACCTTTTCCAGCCGTGCGGAGCTGGTGGATGAGCGGTTCGTCGAGCGGGTGATTCAGGGCTACAGCATCAAAGAGTGCATTGAGCAGACAAATGTGACAGGCACCGGTGCTGCGGACATGGGTGGCATCAACTTTGAAGCGCCTCCTGATGCTAAGAAAATCACCAGCGATGAAGAGCAGATTCTCAAAAACCGGGCCGGCAGGCGGTGAGCCTGACAGAGAGGGCATCCGGTGCCGCAGGAGGGAATTATGAACATTAGAACAATCAATCGCTTAAATAACGAATACCGTGCCTACGTCTATGAGGCAGAAACCATCCGAAACATGAAGAAGGAGGCCAGCCGGGAAGAGGGGCTGAACTATCAACGTGCCGCCCAAATCTGCGGTCAGCTGGCCACGCTGACCACCGGTGCGGAGGCGCAGCGCTGGATTCGGTGCCAGACTATGTGTCAGGATAAAATGCGGGAGATTTGGAAGGACCTGTTTCCGGAGGAGGAGGTCGAGACTGAGGCCGCACCTGCGGAGCCGGGCGAACCGGAGGAGGAGCAGAAGCCTGCCCCCGCCAAGCCCGCAGCGAAGAAGAAGGCCGCCGCAAAGGAAGATGTTCCCGATGCAACGGTGGAGAAGTGGTTCAAGCCGGACCCCGGGTATGGCTTTGAAGAAGTGGCTGGTATGGACAATGTGAAGAAGCTGCTGTCCGACTGCGTGCGGGATGTCTCCATGAGCGCCCTGAATGATTATCTGGGGATGCCCACCGTCCAGTCCTTCTTCTTCTATGGACCTCCCGGCTGCGGAAAGACCTTTATCATCGAAGCCTTTGCCCACGAACTGATGCAGCAGGGCTACAAATATATGTCTCTGGCTACGGCGGATATTCACAGCAAGTTCTCCGGCGAGGCGGATAAGATTGTCCGGCGGGCCTTTGAAGAGGCATCCAAAAACGCGCCCTGCATCCTGTTCATGGATGAGGTGGACGGCATTTGCCAGAATCGCTCCATTGCAAACCTCTCTGATTTTAATATGCAGTTGACGACTACCTTCCTGACCAGTTTTAACCAGCTCCAGAAGGCCAACAAGGAGAAGAAGTCCGTCATTTTCATCGGCGCCACCAACTATCCCGCAAATGTGGACACGGCCATGCTGGACCGGGTGGAGCTGGTGCAGATTCCTCTGCCCGACCAAGCCGCCCGCGCCCACGCCTTCCGCAATAAGTTTGGAGACATCATTCAGCTGGAGGACGGCTTCGACTGGAACGACATGGCGGACTGTACTGAGTGCTATAATCAGCGGGACATCAATCGGGTCAGCACAAAGCTGCTGAATCTGATTCGTACCTCCGTTGCGGAGGGCTGCGCCGATGGGGAGAGCGCCGTTGCCCGGTTACAGGACGGCTCCTTCCGGCTGACGCGGGAGCTGTTTGAAACCGCCAAAGCCTCCTATGTGCCGTCCCCCAAGGATGACATTGAGCGGTCGCTGAACGAGTTTGAAGAGCAGATGAGGACCCTTTGAGTGTTGTGGGAGGCGGTTGACGGATGGAGCAGGCGGAGCAGGCACGTCTGTGCCGGGAATGGGCAGAAAACGCATTTTATGACCCTTCCTATGAAGATATTACGCTGTCAGAGCTGCCCGATACCTATTTCTGGAAGCCCGTATTGGAGGGGCTGAACGATCAGTTCCTGTACCAGTATTTTCAGCTAAAAACCTATTCGGGGGTACTGTTTTCCGGTCCTCCCGGCAACGGGAAGCACACCCTGGCCAAGGCGCTGCTCAATTCCCTCTGGCGAAAGCGCAACATTCCGGATGACAAGGCTTGCTATGCGTATGTCCAGGCCCAGGCGTTTCCGAAGGGGCAGGCATCGAAGGAAACGGTGGGGCGGGTGAACGCGCTGTTTGCACAGGCCCAGGCATTGCTGGGTGATGGCTCGGCGGAATACTGCGTCCTGCTGTTCGACCAGATGGAGCAGTACGGCAACGTACAGCTCGTGCTGAACGCAATCGGAGAGGCCCTGGGGGAGTATGCGGACAGCATGGGATGCGCCAGAGAGTGCTTCCTCATCTGTATCACAGAGGATTCCTCCTTGTATAATTCCAACCTGTTCCCGGAACTGCTGTGCTGCTCCTGCGAGAACCCCGGACTGCGGCAGCGGAAGAAGTTCCTGCAAGCTGGGCTGACCTACAGCGTACCGGACTGGCGCAGCCCCGGAAGCGGATTGAATAAGGACATCAAGCTCTCCGTGTCTGGTCTGTCTGTGGACGATTTGGCGGAGCAGACCGACGGCCTGTCCTACCGCTGCCTGTCAGACTTCCTGTTCCTGCTGAAAATGGAGCTGGTTCGGCAGGGGGAGCGCAGCGAATATCAGAAGCTGGACGTCTCCATTGCCCTGGATCAGGACACCGTCCTGGATATTTTGGAGGTGCTCCATCGGCCCCAGCCCACCGGTAGCGCCGTGCTCCTTGCGCAGGGTGCGGCAGCGGTCGGCCGCTCCGCCAACACGACCCCTGATGCACAGGCCAGGGCCCAAAAGGATCCGAAGGATATGACGAGCAGCGAGCGGCTGAGCTACCTGGAACAGTACCAGTTCAACGCAGATTAGAGAGGTGAATATCAAATGCGCGAATTATTGTCCAACGCGATCCGGCAGAAGGGCAGAGAGTTTGTTCAAAACGAGCAGGTTGCCGTGACAACCCGGCAGCGTCTCAGCGATACCGCAGCAGAGGTGCGGGGCAAGGTGTTCTGTAACTTCGGCTTTGTCCACCATCCCGGAATCAATGTGGTGGAGCTGAGGGACGCGAATGTGGTGACCGATTACACCTGTGATTGCTACGAAGGCAGCGGCGCTTCCGGTTTTTGCTCCCATTGCGCCGCCCTTGCCATTGCAGCCTATGGCGATGACCGGGAGATCATCTATGAAAAGCACAGCGGACAGGGTGCGGCCGCCGGAGCGGACCGTCTGTTCCAGCCGATTTCCATGGAACGGGTGCAGATCGGGGAGGACCGCCGGGACTCGTCCGGTCGTTACGCGGCGGCCAAGGTATTCTGCGATTTTGGCTTTGTCCATCATCCCAGGCTGCACATCCTGGGCAGCGACGAAATTGCGGACTACTCCTGCGACTGTTATGAATACGCCGCGTCCAAGGAGTTGTGCGCTCATTGCCAGGCATTGCTCCGCAAATTAAAGCAGGCAGGTGGGGCAGAGGAAGCGCCTGATCCGGAGGCGGCGTCCGATCCGGAGGAAACGCCCACTGGAGAACCGGATGTCCTCAGCCAGCCGGAGCCGATGCCGGAGAATATGCCGCAAAGCGCTCCGGTCACGGAGGCGGACTGGTTCGCTGCGGAGGAAGCGGCTGCGCCCCCGGAGGCGGAACCGTCGCCCTTGCAGGAAGAGGGCGGCAGCTTCGACGTGCCACGCTCCATGCAGATTCTGCTGGGGGAGGATATGGATACCCGGGAGTCGGTATACTGGTGCCCCAATGATACGGAGCAGGTCTTTCACACGAACATGGGAATCATCGGCACCATGGGCACCGGCAAGACCCAGTTCACCAAATCCCTTGTCACACAGCTCTATCGCCAGCAGCACAACAATTTTGACGGCCAGAGGCTGGGCATCCTGATTTTTGACTACAAAGGGGATTATAACGAGAGCAAGCCGGACTTTGTGCAGGCCACCAATGCCCGCATCCTGAAGGCGTACCGGCTGCCCTTTAACCCCTTCTCTCTGGCTGAAATCCAGCCGAAGCCGCAGCTGCCGATTCATATCGCCAACACCTTCACGGATACCATTTCGAAGATTTACGGCCTGGGCCCCAAGCAAACCGCATCCCTGCTGCGCTGCATCATTCAGGCGTATCAGAATTGCGGCATTGCCCCGGGGAACCCCGCCACCTGGAAGCGGCCTGCGCCCACCTTCTCTCAGGTGTACGACGTGTACTGCGCCAACGACGATATTAAGAAGAACGACTCCCTTTACGCGGTTATGGAAAAGCTGTTTCAGTTCCAGATTTTTGAGGACAGCCCGGAGCGGACGAAGTCCCTGTTTGCACTGCTGAACGGCGTAGTCGTTCTTGACCTCTCCGGTTATGACGCCGATATTCAGAACCTGATTGTGGCCATCACGCTGGATTTGTTCTACTCCCAGATGCAAAATTCCGGCTCCAGCAAAATGGACGAGCGATACCGTCAGTTGAAGAAGCTGATTTTGGTGGATGAGGCGGACAACTTCATGTCCCAGAACTTCCCCGCGCTGAAAAAGATTCTGAAGGAGGGTCGGGAGTTTGGCGTTGGCACCATCCTCTCCACCCAGTTCCTGACCCATTTCGGCACGGGTTCCGATGATTACTCCAAGTATATCCTGACCTGGGCCGTCCACAACGTGGCGGACCTGAAGCGCTCCGATGTGGAATTTGTGTTTCAGACGGACGCCGTCCCGGCGGAGACGGAGCGCATCTTCCACCAGATTAAGGCGCTGGAGAAGCATCAGAGCATCGTGAAAATTGGGAACGCACCGCTGATTTCCATTCAGGATATGCCGTTTTGGAAGCTGGTCAGCGACCCGCAGGATTGACCAGGTTCCTCTCTGAACCGGAGTGCAATTCCTTCCGTCAAAAAAAAGCGTCTGCCGCGAAAACGGCAGACGCTTTCCTATCGCTTACTTCCGGTCAAAGGACGGGTTGCAGAGATAGACGTTCTTGTGGTTCATTTTCTCCTTCGCAAGCTCCAGAACCTCACCGAAGCGCTGGAAATGCACCACTTCCCGCTCCCGCAGGAACCGGATGACATCGGTGACGTCGGGGTCATCCCGGCAGAAGCGGAGGATGTTGTCATAGGTCAGGCGGGCCTTCTGCTCGGCTGCCAGGTCCTCCGACAGGTCGGCGATGACGTCCCCTGTAACCTGCATCGTGGCGGCGGTCCAGGGGTCGCCGCTGGCGGCGACGGGGTAGACGCCGGCGGTGTGGTCTACAAAGTAGGCGTCAAACCCGGCGGTCTCAATTTGCTCCTGGGTCAGGTTTTTGGTAAGCTGATGGACGATGGTGCCCACCATCTCCAGGTGGCCCAGTTCCTCCACGCCGATGTCCGTCAGGACGGCCTTGCACTCGTCAAAGGGCATACTATACCTCTGAGAAAGGTAGCGCAGGGAGGCCCCCAACTCACCATCCGGCCCGCCGTATTGGGAGATGATCAGATTGGCCAGCTTTGGGTTGGGCGTTTTGATGTGGACGGGGTATTCCAATTTCTTTTCATAGACAAACATAGGTCAATCCTCTCCTTTCAGGTCCCAGGGCCACGGGGAATGAGTCCACTGCCAGCTACTGTCTGCGGCGGCAGCAGTCAAATTCAGAGGGCCGTTCTGCCGTTCATAGGCGGCGCGGGAGCGCTCCATCAGGGCGGTGTACTGCTGGAACAGCTCAAACGCTTCCTCATCGTCCTTGTGGGTGTCCAGGTAAAGAGCCAGCTCCTGAAGGACAAAGTCCAGTGCCTGGAGCTGAGCCAGTGGCGTCATGGGCACCGGGGTGCCGTTGACAGCCAGATGGAAGGGGAGGTTCAGGCAGGGAAACAGAGTCCCCTGGCTCAGGGCGTCGCAGTCCTTGTAAATCGAGGCGTTCTCCTGTTGGAAAGGTACATAGGGTACCGCCAGCGGCGCACAGGAGGGCATGGCGCCGTTGCACTCCGTGCAGCGGCCGGTTTCAGATGACTTTCTGGTCATAAGCACAAGCTCCTTCTGAACTAAAAATAAGTCGAATGCTGCATGATGCGGCGTTCGACTTATTTTATGCGCTGGCGGGGGAAAGCGTGCAGACCGGAGCGCTGCGGCAGGAAACCTATAAAACAGCATATCATTCCATTTTGGCATGAAAGCGGAGCAGGGAGCCGGAACCGGCCGGTATAGAGCGTATTGGCTTACGCTTCGTTCCAGCTGGCGATATCTTCCTGTACGGACTGGACAAAGTGTTTCGCGGCGGGGGAGAGATCTTCATCCTCGCGATAGCAGAGAAAGACCGGGGCGGTGACGTGGGGCTGTAGCTGGACGACGGAGAATGGGGCTTGGTCAGGGAAGTTGGCATCCTCTGGCCGCACCGTCTGATTTTCCATCAAAATCGCAATACCCATCTCCTTGGTGACCAGATCCAGAGCGCTGTCGATTCGATTGCAGAGGAAGGCAATGTTGGGGGAAAATCCCACCCGGCGGCAGCTTTCCAGTACCAGATTGTGGGCCACGCTGTTTTCAGTCAGAGCGATAAAGGTTTCCTCCTGGAGCCGCTCCAGCGGCAGCACCTTCTCCTTTGCAAGAGGATGGCTGTTGGGGCAGACGCACACCAGGTAGTCCTCACAGTACCAAATCCCGTGAAGTCCGGCCTTCTCAGGACTGTTCTCCGGCAGATGGGCAAAAATCACGTCGCATTTCCGCGCCTTTAACTGCATAATCAGGTCGCTGGGATCGCCCTCTATCATGCGTACACTGCTGTTGGGATACCGCTTTTTGTAATTGGCGATGACCTCTGTGACCCGGTATTTTGCAGTGGCAGCGACCGTCCCCACCGTGATTCGTCCCCGCATGGACTCCAGTTCATTCTCCAGGTCAGCGGTGTAGTCGTACTGGGCCTGTACGATGGTTCTGGCGTGGGGCAGCAGCAGCCTGCCAAATTTGGTCAGCGTCACCCGGCGGGAGGTGCGTTCAAACAGGGGAACCCCCAGCTCCCGCTCCATGGACATGATGTGCTTGGACAGGGTGGACTGGCCCATGAAAAGGCGCTCCGCTGCCTCCAGGTAATTGGAAGTATCTGCCAGTACAATAAATTCACGAAAATAGCTCAGGTTCATTTGACATACCTCACAAATCTATTCTAGGCTGGAATTGATTATACACGAAAATGAATTGCAAGTCAAGTTTTCGGAAACTATAATGTGAAACAGATACGAAAACCGGCTACCAAAGGCCGCTGAAGCGCCGGAACACGCGGCGCAGCAGGGCATGGCCAACCGGTCAGGCGGTATCAAATCAAAAGGAGGAATATATCCATGAACGAAAGCAAAAAGGTTCCGCTTTGGCGGAAAACGATTTATGGTCTTGGTACCGGTGGCGGTAACGTCTTCAGCCAGATCGGCGCAGCATTCCTGCTGAGCTACTACACAGACACCGCTCTGATTGGCGCGGCGGCCATTGGTACCATGTTCGTTGTCTGCCGTGTCTTTGATGGTGTCAGCGACCTGATTATGGGCGCCATCGTGGACAGAACCAACACCAAATGGGGCAAGGCGCGGCCCTGGCTTATCCTGTCCGGCCCGCTGACCTTCCTTGGCATTGTATTGCTGATGCACGTTCCCACTGGTGCAAGCGAGGGGATGAAGCTGGTATATGCCTATGCCACCTACATCTTCATGTCGGTCATCGTCTACACCATCTTCGGCATCGCCAACACCGCTATGCTGCCCCTGATGACCCGTGACCGGGATGACAACACTATGCTGGCCACCTTCTCCGCTGTGGGCAACAGCGTCATCGGTCTGATTGCAGGCTCCTCTATCACCCCTCTGGTGCTGGCATTCGGTTGGCATTGGGCAAGCATTATCCTGGGCCTGGTCGCTGGCGTCCTGATCCTCATCTCCGGTCTGGTGAATAAGGAAATGAAGCCAGAAGAAAGGGGTGCAGACCAGGTTCAGGGCGAGCAGCCCTCCCTCAGGCAGCAGTTCCCCGCTGTTATGAAGAACCGTTATTTCTGGCTGCTTCTGCTGATTGGCATCTTCTCCCTGCTGATGAACGCCAACGCGATCGCTGCGCAGAGCTATTATGCTTCTTATGTGATTGGCGATGCAATGTTCATGTCCACCCTGATGACGGCAGGCCAGGCGCCTGGTATCATTATCCTGTTCCTGATGCCCGCTATCTCTAAGCGGTGGTCCAAGCGGGCTTACCTGACCATGGGCGCTGTGTTGTTGATTATCGGCTTCCTGATTTGCGGCTTTGCCGGCACCAATACCACTCTGGTGGTCATCGGCGTGGTTATCCGCGCTCTGGGTGCAGGTCCTCTGCTGAGTGCTGTGTTTGCCTTCGTGCCTGATGTAGTGGAATATGGCTACTGGAAGTATGGCGTCCGTTCTGAGGGCCTGATTTCTTCCGCCCAGTCCATCGGCTCCAAAATCGGCATGGGCTTCGGCTCCGCCATGTGCGCCTGGGTTCTGGCCGCTGTGGGCTACAGTGCCACTCTGGAGACCCAGTCTGATGCCGTTATCAGCGCCATTCAGTTTGATTACACCTTTGTGGGCGCTATCATCGGTGTGATTATCCTCGTCCTGGTGCTGCTCACCGACGTGGAGAAGTATGCTCCTCAGTTCCGTGAGGCCAATGCTTTGAAGGATCAGGCTCCCAACAACCAGTAATCAACCTTATCAATCATCACTGTGTATAAGTAAGCTTTGTACTCCCTTACCGGGACAGCGGAGGTGTTGTTTCTCGGCTGTCCCGGATTTATTTTAGAAAGGATGAAATGCAATGTGTCAGGAAAGCAAGCCCTTCGGACTGGAAGATTATACAAACCTAGAAGGCTCACTGCGCTTTGACGCTCCTGCCGAAGGCGGCGCGCCGGCCATGGAAGTGAAAATGGCAGACGTCAGCTGGGTCAAGCGGAAGTTCCTGGACATCCCCTATGCCGACCAGTCCCCCGCCCAGCGGCTGGACCTCTATCTCCCGGAGGAGGGAGAGGGACCCTTCCCGCTGGTGGTGCATCTCCACGGCGGCGGCTTCGGTATGGGCGATAAGCGGGACGACCATATGGACACTTACCTGAAAGGGCTGGCCCACGGCTACGCCATCGCCTCGGTAGAGTACCGCCTCAGCAGCGAAGCCATCTTCCCCGCCGCCGTGTTGGACAGTCGGGAGGCGTTCCGGTTCCTGCGTAAGAATGCGGCCAAGTATGCCATCGCCCCCAATCGCATCTGCGCCCTGGGCGGCAGCGCCGGGGGCAACCTGTCGGCCATCATGGGCATGAACATCCCCAACGGCCAGTTCCCCGGCGAGGAGGGCATGACCTTCGATACGGACTGCACCGTGCAGGCCTGCATCGACCAATTCGGCCCCATCGACTTCCGTACCATGGACGACCAGGCCAGAGCCAACGGCGTCAGCTTCGTGGACCATGACACGCCCCAGTCTGCCGAGAGCAGCTACATGGGCGGTGCGCTGCCTTCCCTGTCCGACGAGTGGCTGGCCAAGGCGAACCCCACCACTTACATCAATGAGAATATGGCCCCCATGCTGGTGGAGCATGGCTGCGTCGATAAGCTGGTGCCCTTTATGCAGAGCGTCAACTTTGTCAATGCCATTTACCAGAAGCTGGGCCAGGGCCGGGTGGAGTTCGTTCCCCTGCCCAATGCCGACCATGAGGACAAGGAGTATTCCAGCGAGTGGAATATGAATGTGCTCTGGGCCTGGCTGGACAAAAACCTGTAAAGGTGCTACAATAAAAATAAGAAGATTACCGGGAAAAGCGGATTGCTCTGACGCCTAAAAGGGGCGCTTACAGGACCTGGTGGTACACACTGCGCTGACAAGCTTCCGTAGGATTACAGCCTTCGCACCTGGATTCAGGCTGGCGATTCTGATGCCTTCAGTTAACGCGGAGCATGGACGTATTCTACCCTATTTGAAACTGTCAACACGAGGCTGGGAGCTCCTGTGGGGCTTCAAATGAAATCACATCATAAAAATGGAGGTAACGCAATGAAAGAGATAATCCCCATCATCAACAAAACCCTAGAGCTGACAGAGGTGCAGAACCAGTGGTTCTTTGACGAGACCTATCAGTGCTGGTGCCTGGAGGATGTGCTGTACACTCTGAAGGCCACCACGCCCAAGTTCCAGCGGCTCAGCATCTTCGTCCCCGCCCCCTACATGAAGGAGGGCGGCGTCATCGACCCGACCGGCACCATGAACGGCTACACCGCCGCCACCGCCCCCGTCATTCTGAACAATAACTCCGCCGGTTATATGCAGATGCCCCACATGTGGCTGGGCGGCCCCCGTTGCTTTGGCCCCCAGTACCTGGAGCGGGGCTTCGTCTACGTCACCTGCGGCAACCGGGGCCACGAGTCCAAGGACGAGAACGGCACCCTCTGCGGCAAGGCCCCCATCAACCTGGTGGATCTGAAAATGGTCATCCGCTTCCTGCGGCACAACGCTGCGTCTCTGCCCGGCGACCTGGAGAAGATCATCTCCGTGGGCTGGAGCGCAGGCGGAGCCATGTCCACTCTGCTGGCCGTCACCGGCAACAGCAGAAACTATGACGCCTACCTGGAGGAGGCCGGGGCGTTTATGGATGAGCAGGACGATGTGTACGCCGCCCAAATCTACTGCCCCATCATCGACCTGGAGCACGCTGACCTGGCCTATGAGTGGATGTTCTCCGCCGATAAGGAGAACGAGCCCTCCCCGGCCGGCCCTGCCGGCACCATGACCCCCTTCCAGGAGGCCCTGTCCGGCGAGCTGAAGGCGGCCTATATCCAGTACTTCAACGGCCTGGGCCTGCGCCATCCCGACACCGGTGCAGCCATTACCCTGAACCCGGACGGCCGGAGCGGCAGCGCCTATGACTACCTGATGGAGCAGCTGAACGCCTCCGCCACCAAGTACCTGACCAAGCTGGGCAAGGGTGAGCTGCCGGAGCAGTACAGCCCGGAGGATTACCTGAGCGGGAACTACACCTACGAGGCCCCGGCCCCCGTGGGCGGCGACAAGGAGCCGGACGATGCCGACCTGATGCAGGGCCATGCCGGGCCGGGTGTCGCCCTGAACAAGCCCCCTGTGGACGGCCCGGAAGGGGAGATGCCTGCGGAGCCTTCCACTCTGGGCGATATGCTGAGCCGCCCGCCCAAGGGCGTTCCCGCGCCTCCTCCCTTTGTCCCCGCCACCGTCACGCTCCAGGGCAAGGACAAGACCGCCTGGCTCTCCTGGGACGGGCAGCAGGCTGCCATCTCCGACCTGGACAGCTATGTGCTGAACCATCGCCGCCGCATGAAGCCCTGCACCGCCTTCGACACGCTGAACTGTGACAGCGGCGAGAACAAGGTATACGGCTCGGCCACTCAGCCCACCTTCCACTTTGACGAGGCGGTTGCCCCGATGATTGCCGCCCTGGCACAGCAGTTCCCGGAGGAGTACGAGCACTACTATGCCGCCTATGCAACGGACGTTCAGGATGAAGCGCTGGCCCAGCGGAAGTACCTCAACAACCCGATGAACTACATCGGTACTGCGGAGGTCTGCGACCAGGCGAAGCATTACCGCATCCGGGTGGGCGCCAGCGATGCTGACACCTCCTTCTCCATCAGTATGACGTTGGCGCTGAAGCTTGCCAACGCCGGGAAGCCGGTGGACTATGCCCTGGTGTGGGATCAGCCCCACTGCGAGGCGGACTACGCCGGTGAGGTCTGCGACTGGATCGAATCGGTCTGTGACCGGTAACGGATAACCGGCGGCGCGGAGGTCACGCCTCCGCGCCCTTCCGGGCCAGCGCCGCCTGATACAGCTCGTTCTTCGGCAGGCCGCTCTCCTGGGCCACCTGGCGGGCGGCGTCTTTGAGCCGCAGTCCCTGGGTCTCCTGGAGCTGCCGCACCCGTGCGGCGCCCTCCTCCAGGGTGAGGGAGGCGGCCTCCTCCGGCGCTTCGGCCCCTTCCACCACCAGCACAAACTCTCCCCTGGGCGGGTTCTCCCGGTACCAGGCACAGGCCTCTCCCAGGGTGGTGCGCCGCACCTCCTCGTGGAACTTGGTCAATTCCCGGCACAAAGCCACCCGCCGCTGGGGGCCGAAGGTCTCCTGTAGGTCGCTGAGGGTGGCGCAGAGTTTGTGAGGTGCTTCGTAAAAAATCATCGTGCGCGTTTCCCCCCGGAGGGCATCCAGATGTGCCCTCCGGTTCTTTTTGTTTGTCGCCAAAAAGCCTTCAAAGGTGAACCGGCCTGTGGGCAGGCCGGAGATCGCCAGCGCCGTCACCAGGGCGCAGGGGCCGGGGATGGCCACCACGGGGATACCTGCCTCGGCGCACAGCCGCACCAGATCCTCCCCCGGGTCGCTGATGGCCGGGGTGCCTGCGTCGGTGACCAGGGCGCAGCTTTCGCCCTCCAGCAGCCGGTTCACAATGGCGGGGCCGCTGGTCTCCACATTGTGGCGGTAGTAGCTGACCAGGGGTTTGCGAATCCCCAGATGGTTCAGCAGCTTGAGCGAGACGCGGGTATCCTCCGCCGCAATGAAGTCTGCCTCGTTCAGCGCATCTGTCATGCGGCTACTGATGTCCCCCAGGTTGCCGATGGGCGTCGGCACCAGATATAGTGTTCCTGCCATAATTACCCTCCGTCCTGTTGATTCAAGTATAGGACCGGCTCCACCGTCAGCCCTCTGCCGCCCTGGCGGACGCCCTCCACCAGGGCCAGCCGGGGCCTGTGGGTGGGGCTGGCCTGCACCAGCTGTAATCGCTTTGGCTCAATGCCTGCTCTTCGCATAGCCTCAAATAAATCCGCCAGCCGCTCCGGGCGGATGCAGACCGCCAGCCGCCCGCCGGTTTTCAGCCGCTTTCCCGCTGCCAGACACAGCTCAGGCAAAGTGCAGCAAAGCTCCGCCCGCGCCACGCCCCGGTTCCCCTGGGCTACATAGCCAGCCTCTGGGGCAAAGTAGGGCGGGTTGGAGATGGCCAGGTCGTAATGCCCCTCCGTCAGCCAGCCCGGCTCCCGCAGGTCGCCCTGGATAACCGTTCCGGACAGACCGTTCTCCCGGAGGTTCTCCCGGGCCAATTCTGCCGCTTCCGGGACGCACTCAATGCCGTCCAGCGTCAGGCCAACCGCCCGCTCTGCCAGCAGCAAGGGCAGCACCCCCACGCCGCAGCCCAGATCCAGCACCCGCCAGCCCGGGCGGATGGTGGCGAATTGGGCCAGACACACCGCATCCGTCCCCAGCTTCGGGAGGTCGTCCCGCTGGCGCAGGGTATAGCGGCCCAGCCGCTCCACCGTTTCCATAGATATACTCCCCTGTCTGCTTGTTCATTGGCCTCCATTGTAGCATATTGGCGGGACTTTTTCCACCGCTTTTTTCCCAGCCGCCGGGGTTGCCACCCCTCGGCGGCTGTGCTATACTAAAGAAAACCAACGCAAAAGGAGCGCTTTACCCATGTCGATTGAACGCATTGCCAGCTTCACCGTCGACCATGACTTGCTGAAGCCCGGCATCTATATTTCCCGCATCGATGGAGATGTCATCACCTACGACCTGCGCACCTGTACCCCCAACGCCGGGGTGTATATGGATAACTGCACCATGCACTCTGTGGAGCATATGTTCGCCACCTTTATTCGGAACTCCGAAATTGCCCCCGCTGTGCTGTACTTCGGCCCCATGGGGTGCCAGACCGGGTTCTACCTGCTGGTGCGCAGCAGCGTCAGCCAGGAGCAGGTGCTCCAGGCTGTGCTGGACACCTTGCAGCGCATTTTGAAATACGACGGCCCTGTGTTCGGCGCGTCCCGGAAGGAGTGCGGCAACTACCGCAACTTGGATTTGCAGTCCGCGAAAACTTTGTGCCGCAGTTATCTGGATACGCTGCACGCTGCGCAGCCTATTGACTTTCAGTATCAGAAGGAGTGACCTGTCATGATCGGCATTATCGGCGCAATGCAAATTGAAATTGACGGCCTGCGTGCCATGTTGGACACGCCTACCTCCTGCACCATCAGCGGCATCGAATACACCAGTGGAAGCCTTCACGGGGTGGACGTGGTGATGGCGGTCTGCGGCATCGGCAAGGTGTTCGCCGCCATCTGCGCCCAGACCATGATGCTGAGCTATCCTGTGGAGGCTGTCATCAACACCGGCGTGGCAGGCACCCTTTCCCCCAACATCGGGATTCAGGACATCGCCATTGCCTCCGACCTGGTGCAGCACGATATGGACACCTCCGCCATCGGCGACCCGCCCGGCCTGCTGTCCGGCATCAACGTCATTCATCTGCCCTGTCAGCCCAAACTGGTCTCCCTGGCAGAGGAGATCGCGGCAGAGCTGGGCTTCCACACCGAGACGGGCACCATCGCCAGCGGCGACCAGTTTGTCCACACCGATGGGGAGAAGGAGCGTATCCGCACCGCCTTCGGTGGCATCGCCGCCGAGATGGAGGGGGGCAGCATCGCCCAGGTGTGCTATGTGAATCAGGTACCCTGCGTGGTAATTCGGGCCATCTCTGACGACGCCTCCGGCAACTCCCCGGCGGACTACAGCCAGTTTGCCGCCAAAGCGGCGGAGCGCTCTATCCAGCTGGTTTCCCAGCTGGTGCGGCGCTACTGACACCGGAAAGAGTGGCAATGATGGAACGCAAGCAATGGCTCACTGAGATTCCCAAGGTGGAGCTACACTGTCACCTGGACGGCAGCCTGCCGCCGGAGGCCATGACGGACTACCTGACCCGGACAGGCCGCGTCCCGGCAGGGGAGAGGCTCCGGTACTCCGTTCCGGCGGACTGCACCAGCCTGGCGGACTACCTGACCTGCTTTGACCTGCCCCTGCTGTGCCTGCAAACAGAGGACAGCGTTGCGGACTTCGTCGCTGCCGTCCTGCGGGAGGCGGCGCGGGAGCGGGTATTCTATCTGGAGTTGCGGTTTGCCCCTATGTTCTCCCAGGCGGAGGGCCTGACGCTGGAGCGGGTCTTTGCCGCCGTCCGGCGGGGCAAGACTGTCGGGGAAGCGGAGACCGGCGTCCGCTGCGGCTTCCTGGCCTGCGCCATGCGGAACCTTTCCCTGGCCCAAAACCTGGAGATGCTGGAGGAGGCCGCCCGGTGGTATCCTGACCTGATTTGCGGGCTGGATTTGGCCGGGGATGAGGCGGCGCATCCCACCCGGGAGCAGGAGCAGCTGTTCCGCCGGGCCAGGGAACTGGGCATCCCCTTCACCATTCACTCCGGCGAGACGGGCAGTGTGGAAAACCTGGAAGCCGCCCTGTCCTACGGCGCAGCCCGGGTGGGCCACGGCATCGCCCTGCAAAAATCCCCGGCGCTGCTGCGGGCATATGCGGAGGCGGGTATCGGCGTGGAGATGTGCCCTCTCAGCAATTTGCAGACCAGGGCGGTGGCCGGCTGGGAAACATATCCCTACCGGCAGTTCTATGAGGCCGGGCTAACCGTGTCCGTCAACACGGATAACCGCACCGTCAGCGGCACCACAATGGCAGCTGAGATGGAGCGTCTCTGCGTTTACTGCGGGCTGACCCTGGCGGAGGTTCCGGCGCTGCTCCGGAACGCCAACCGCTGCTCCTTTGCCCCGGCCCAGGTAAAGGCCGACTATGAGGCGGCGTTACAGGCATTTTTGCAGCGGAATCCACCAGAGGAGGTCACTATACCATGAGAAGAAGCGACCGGGCTGTCACCGACCCACAGAAAATTGACGCCGTCATTCAGTCCTGCGACTGTTGCCGTCTGGCCTTCGCCACCGGCGGCGCGCCGTATATCGTTCCCCTGAACTTTGGCTTTGCCTGGGAGGATGGCGTGCGGGTCTTTTACTTCCACAGCGCCACCGAAGGGCGAAAGCTCGACCTGCTGCGGGAAAACCCGATGGTGGGCTTTGAGCTGGATACCGACCATCACTTGAACGCAGGCGACACCGGCTGCCAGTATTCCTACCGCTTTCAAAGCGTTATCGGCACAGGCCGGGCGGCGCTGGTAGAAGATGCGGAGGGAAAGCGGCAGGCGCTGACCCTGCTGCTGGCCCATTATACCGGCCGGAGCGGCTGGGCCTTCCCCGATGCCGCGCTGGAACGGGTGGCAGTCTGGCGCATGGAGGTGCTGACCCTCTCCTGCAAGGAGCATCCGTAGGGGACGCCTGATAAGGTGCTGTAAGCACAAATGACGAGATTACATATACCGAAACCAGGGGGCAGGAATCCGGCGGATTCCCGCTCCTTATTTCGTTTGCTTTTTATATTAGCGCTTGACACAAACTGCTGAGTCTTGTATAATATTTACAGATTTTGAATTATTTTGCAGTAATATGTCGAAAGAAGGCTTTTCCATGCCATTACAGATCAAAAAGGCAATCTGCCCCCAATGCGGTGCGCCGCTCGATCCGAATGAAAGGAACCCCATTTGCGAGTACTGTGGCACAAAGCTTATTATTAACGATTATGACACTTTTTTCAATATGCCGCAGGAGACCGCTCAAAGGTATTCGGCCGCATATCGTGCCACTCTGGAGGAGCAGCCGAACAATGCCGAAATGAATCTTGCCGCCGCTATGTGCTATCTGAGGCTGCACCTGTACGACTTGGCGGGGCGGGCCTTTGAACGCGCCATGGAAGGGGACATGAATAACGCGGAAACCTATTTTTACGCGGCGGTCGCCCTGCTGAAAGGGCAGCGGCCCTTCCTGGCCGGTCGGCCTGCCATCCTCAAAATCGAAGAATACGTTAATGCTGCGCTGATGATTCGGCCCAAGGGCATTTACTATTATTTCCTTTCCTATGTGAAGTACGACTTTTATTTCAACAAGCATTTGCGCACATCCCCCACTTATCAGGAGGCGCTGCAAGCTGCTTTGCGGGCGGGGCTGACCACCCGGGAGGTTCAGCAGTTGTATGCAACCATTGGTACCGCGAAGCCGGCCTGCCTGTAGTCCTGCCGAAGTCCGCCCAATGGAGAGGGGCGGCACAATATCGTCAGAAGGGTTGTCTGCCTGCCGTAAAATGCGGCAGCCCAGCCTTTTTGAAATAAAAAGAGAGATGGAGGAAACATCATGAATTGTCCTAACTGCGGAGCCACTTTAGAGAAGGACGCCAAATTCTGCGTTGTCTGCGGAAATCCGGTGCCTGAGGAGACCCCGGCGCAGGTCGGCGGAGGGTATACCCCTGGAGGGTCGGGGTCTTACACTCCTGGCGGTTCTGGCTCCTATACCCCTGGAGGGTCGGGCGGCTACACCCCCGGCGGGTCGAGCTCCTATACCCCCGGCGGAGCGAGCGGCTACATCCCTGGCGGAGCGAGCGGCTATACTCCTGGCGGAACCGGGAACTACGGCGGCCCCGGCGGCAACGCCTCCGGCGTAAACACTGACCATATCCGGGAATACTTTTTTGGCCGGAAATTTGGATGGCCCATCATTTTGATTATTGTCGGTATCTGCACCATCTGGATAGGAGGCATTGGCGCAGTGCTGATTTTGATCGGCCTGATTGCCATGGGCGTGCAGGCCATCATGGCCATTTTCGGCGGATTCCCGCATGAGGATGAAGTGGATGCCGCCTGGGAGAGGCAAAAGGCTTTGATGCATGATCGCGGCCTGGAGAAACTGAACATGGTACAGGAGCAGATGAGCCTGATCGACCCGCTGGTGCTGGTCGGCTTCGGCATCTCGCCGGATGCTTCCTTTGCTGTCGCCAAGGACCAGGCAGCCAAGAAGAAAAATGAAAAAGGATTTTTTGCCTCTCTGCGCAGACTGTTCGGCGGAAAGAAGAGTAACGGAACGGAATATGACCCTGTTTCCGCAAAAAAAATGGGATCGAATGGACGGGTTCGCTCACTGCTCCAGGAGGTCACCGTCTATGCCTTTACGGAGAATCAGGTGATGATGTACTCCGGCGACGTGGACATCTCCACCGGCCTGGTTTACAACGAGTATACTGCGGAGTGCTTCTATAAGGACATCGAGGGTATCCGCCTCAGCGAAAACGTGTACAAGATGTTCAATGCGAAGAAGCGCCGCTATGAAAACCGGCTCACCAACGAATTCATTCTGTACCTGGGCGGCTGCAACTTCCAGTGCAGCGTGAACAACGAGATAGATTCCTCGGTTGGGGACGGTCAGTTCGCCGCCATGCGAAGCCTGATTCGGGAGAAGAAGAACGTCTAAGCAAAGGAACGGTTTGCCTGTGCCCTGCTGCCCTGTGCCGCCCGGCGGCATAGGGCTGGCGGGGACGGGCAAATTGCTGTCAAAAGGAAAGGGAACGAGTTATGATTTGCCCTTATTGCGGAAAAGAGACGAAGGATGACGCCCTGTTTTGCGCTTCCTGCGGCCATAAGATTGCCCGGTGCCCTGCCTGTAACCGTGTACTGAGAACCAATGCCAGATTCTGCGGGTTTGACGGAACGGCGCTGCCGCCGGAGCTGCTGGTGGATTTGCCCACTCCAAAGGCGGCGCCGGTGCCGCCGAGGCACAGTCCCACGCCAGTGACTCCGGAGCAGACGAAGGAGCGCTCTAAACTCCCCATCATCCTGGGAGCGGTGCTGATTGTGCTGCTGCTGGCTGGCATCGTGGTCGGGGTCGGCGTATGGCAGGGCTGGTTCTCCTCTGGCCGCTCCACGGATGAAGAGGAAACTCTCTCTGTTTCGGCGGGCGAGGCAGGCGACCAGAGCGAAGCATCAGAGGATGACGAGGTGGCTGCCGCTGACAGCATGACCCAATCGGAGGAAGCTGTGCAAAGCGAAACAGGTGATGAAGCGGAAATTGACGCTGCCCAGTCCTCGGAACCGGCAACGGAAATAGAAGCGCAGTCCGACGCGGAAGCGGAGCAGATAGAGGTTCCCGTCTCAGAGCGCACCTATGAAATCGTAGCGTCTGACCTGTCCTGGTCCGAGGCCAATGAAGCGGCCAGGGAAGCGGGGGGCCATTTGGCGACCATCACCTCCCAGGAGGAGTATGACGTCATCTGCGCTCTGGCGGACGAAAGCGGGCTGAAATACCTCTGGCTGGGTGCGGCCCTGACCTCGGATGAGATGACGTGGGGCGAGGACGGCTGCTGGATTACCGGAGAGGCCTGGAGCTTCGATGTCTGGTATCCCGGGGAGCCCAGCCTGGCCGATACCGACGGCACCCAGGAGTTCTGCCTGTGCCTGTGGAACGCCGCCTATGACGGGGTGGACATCGGCTGGACCTTTAACGACCAGCGGGATAACCTGGTGGAAGACTTCCCCTCCGTCAGCGGAAAGGTCGGCTACGTCATCGAATTTGATGACGGGTACGCAGAATGATGGGGGAGAATGGGCGGCGGAATCGTTTCCGCAAGCTTGGCCTTGTCCTCTGGTCCCTGGCAATGTTGGCCATAGGGGTCGCGCTGGGGGTGTGGCTGACGGCAAACACGACGCCTCTCTCCGCTGAGGACGGTACAGACAGCACGCCTTCCTCCAGCATATTACAGGAATCAGAAGGTTTGGACGCTGAGGATAGTTCCGAGGCCGACGCGTCCCAGCTTACGGAAGAGCCGTCTGACGAGCCGGAAGCCGACCGTGAGGGGGAATCACCGTCTGATTCCTCCGCAGCGGCGGAAAGCAGCGCCGAGTCGGAGGAACCGGAGATTACCCGTGAAGAGGCCATCGCTGCCCAGGCGCAGGAGATTCTGGATTCCATGACGCTGGCAGAGCAGATTTATCAAATGTTCATCGTCACGCCTGAGACGCTGACGGGTGTGTCCACGGTCACTCAGGCGGGGGCAACGACCAAGGCGGCCCTCCAAACCCATCCGGTGGGCGGGCTGGTCTACTTTGCCGCCAACATCATCACGCCGGAGCAGTGTACCACCATGATTTCCAACACGCAGTCCTATTCCAAACTCGGCCTGTTTATCGCAGTGGACGAGGAAGGGGGGCGCGTGGCCCGCATCGGCAAGAACAGCGCCATGGGCACCACTTCCTTCCCCAGTATGTCCGACATCGGCAGCACCGGCGATGTCAGCAAGGCCTACGAGGTGGGCAGCACCATCGGCACGGAGATTGCCCAGTTTGGGTTCAACCTGGACTTTGCGCCGGTGGCGGATGTCAACTCGAATCCCAACAACACTGTCATCGGGGATCGGTCCTTCGGTTCTGACCCGGAGGCGGTGGCGGAGATGGTGGCTTCGGCGGTTCAGGGCTTCCGAGACAGCGGGATGCTTTGCACCTTGAAGCATTTCCCTGGTCATGGGGATACCGCCACCGACAGCCATTACGGCTATACGGAGGTGCAGAAAACCCTCCAGGAGCTGCGCAGCGTGGAGTTCCTGCCCTTCCAGGCGGGCATTGACGCCGGTGCGGACTTCGTGATGATGGGCCACATTTCCGTCCCGGAGGTGACGGGGGACGATACCCCTGCCAGCCTTTCTGCCACCATGATTGAAATCCTGCGGGACGAGCTGAACTTCCAGGGGCTAATCATCACCGATTCCATGGTGATGAACGCCATTACCGACCGATACTCCGCCGGAGAAGCGGCGGTGCTGGCGGTCCAGGCCGGAGTTGACGTGATTCTGGAGCCCTCCAGCCTGACCGGTGCAGTGCAGGGTATTCTGTCAGCGGTGGAGGATGGCACGATTTCCGAGGAACGTATTCAGGAGAGCGTGCTGAAAATATTGGAAGTCAAAATCAGGAACGGCATCATTGCCTCGGAGTTCTGACGGCAGGCAGCTGCCAGCCAGTGTTGAGACCATACTCGTGTAGGAGGAATGTTTATGGGTCAGTTTGCTATCGAATGCCCGCAATGCGGCAATTACGTCACCGCTTATAATGGACTGCGGGGGCTGTTCCAAAATCGGGTCACCTGCCGTTGCGGCACGAAAATCGACATCCATGCGGAGCGTATGACTTCCATTGTATGTCCTTCCTGCCGAAATTCCATCGTCTATGACCAGAGTAAGAGGAATCCCAGGTGTCCGGTCTGCAAGGCCAGCATTGCCCCTGCGTCAGGTCTGAAGATGGTCAGCTTCCAGTGCCCGCAATGCGGCGTCAAGCTGAATGCGGAGGAGGGAACCAGGTCCTACAGCTGCCCCATCTGCGATTGCAGAATCGATGTTCAACGGGAACTGGCGAAGCAGCGCTATGCCAGCGAGGCGGCTGTCAGCATCATCGAGTATAAAGGGGACAATCACACCTTCGTCTTGAAGCACCCCATTGAGAATTTCCAAACCGGGGCGCAGTTGATTGTACAGGAAAGCCAGGAGGCGGTGTTCTTCCGCGACGGGCAGGCGCTGGATGTGTTTCCTCCCGGCGGACACTATACCCTGGAAACGCAGAACCTCCCCGAAATGAATAAGCATTACCCGCTTCCTGTCGGTGCAGGACGGACGCCCTTCCATGCGTCGGTTTACTTTATCAATCTGACCACTCAAATGGGCATCAAGTGGGGGACGGATTCCAAGACGCGGCTGTTTGACCCCAGCTCTGGGATGCATGTCGCCATCGGTGCCAGCGGAGAGTTTAATATTCGGGTCATCGACTCCAAGCGCATCCTGTTAAAGCTGGTGGGTACCTCCTCCGGCCTGATTATGGGGCAATCCCTCCAGGAGCCGCAGGGGTCGGCGCAGCAGAGAAGCGGATATCACTCCGACCCCACCGATATGACCGGATTCTTCCGCGCCCCGGTTGTGAAGTGCGTCAAGGGCTACCTGGCCAAGGTGATTCGGCAGCAATCCATCAGCGTGCTGGAGCTGGACGAGTATATAAAGGAGATTTCCGACGCCCTGCAGGAAATCATCAATGTGTCCCTTGTGGAATATGGCCTGACCGTGTCGGAGTTCCACATCATGCGTTTCGTCACGCCGGAGGATGATCCGTCAGATCCCATGCATAAGCAGTACATGGAGATGAAGGAGCTCTATGCCCAGCAATATCTGGGCGTCAGGCGTGAACAGGTTGGCCAGGCGACGGCGGAGGCCGCCAGGGGCCGCATCCTGACGGAATCCGAGACGAAGGCCCAGGCCCAACTCATCGGTGCTCAGGCCGAAGCGGAGGCATATCGCCTCAAGGCGGCTGCCGAGGCGGAGGAAATGCGAATGAAGGGCTACAGCTATCAGCAGGAGACGGCTCGTCAGGTGGGGCTGGAGGCCATGCAGAACGGCATCACCGGCGGCTCCGGCGGCGGAAGCGCCCTTGGGGATATTGCCAGCCTGGGGATTACCCTGGGCGCCATGGGCAGCGTAGTTGACATGACCAGGGATGCGCTCCAGGGCACTGCGCCAGGAGCCACTGTGCCAGGGGCAGCCGCACCGGTCACACAGGGTAAGCCGAACGCCGCCGAAGGCAGTGCGCAGCCTGCCCAGGACGACCCGATGGCTGTCCTGGGGAAGCTGAAAAAGATGCTGGACAGCGGTTATATCTCTCAGGAAAAGTATGACGCCAAGGTAGACGAGGTACTGAGCCGGATGTGACGATGTGACGCGCTGTTGTGCGCCTGACTGAAATAGAGGAGGAGAGTAGTATGAACATGAAACCATCCCAAAGGAGCGTCCTGATTTGGGCCATTGTGCTGGTTGTCTGCAACCTGGTTGCCTTTGTGATTCCGTTCCAAAAGACGGGGGTTTTCTGGCTGTCAGACGGATTCCTGGTGATTTCCCTGCTGTTCCTGTTTGCAGCGGAACGCATCGCCATGAAGAATGCCGAGACGGCTACGAGTAAGTTTTACGGCTGGCCCATCCTGAGGGTGGGCTCCGGGTATGCATCCGCCGTCCTGGGTTGCGCCGTGGTCTTTGTGGCCCTGTCCGTCCTTCTGCCCCAACTGCCGTTGTGGATTCCTCTGGTGGTCTATATTCTGCTGACCGGGGGCGCCGCCATTGGACTGATTTCTGCGGAAACTACCAGGAGCTATGTGGAGGAGCAGGACCAGAAGGTGGCAACCAGTACTGACTTCATGCGCTGGTTTTACGGTCAGGTGGTGGCCCTCAGCAGCCAGGCGGAGGATACCGCGCTGACGGGCGACTTGCAGCGGCTGGCGGAGGAAATACGCTACAGCGATTCCGTCAGCAGCGCCGCCACAAAGGAGATGGAGGACAAAATTTACGGGGAAGTTTCCAGTCTCGGTTCAGTCCTCAGCGGCGGCGATACAGTCGCCGCCGGCAGGCTGTGCCAGCAGATTTCCAGAGACTTGAAGTCCCGGAACGCCCTGTGCAAAGCCAATAAGGGGCGTTGATTGGACAGCTTCGCCGGAAGCGAGTAAGAAGCAGTGATTGCGCGAAGTGCGCAAAACAGCAGCTCACCAGGGAACCACCCTGGTGAGCTGCTGCTTTGTTCCCTTTGGTGTTTGCAGAGGTCAGCCTGTACTGTCCCGGTCTGCGGCGCGAGAAAGCGCCTGATACAACTCCTTCGCCTTGGCTGCGTCCTCTTTGGTGGCCTGGTCATTGTAGCGTGCGGCGATATAAAGCTGCCGCAGGGCCTGAACCTTGGCATGGTCAAAGCTGTAAACGCTTTTCGTGGCTATCTCCTGACTGGTGTCGCTGATTTTCTGCTCCAGCCCCCGGTTACGGTACAGCGCGAGAAACTTCTGATACTGTAGCCGCACCCGCTGGACAGGGGAGCGGTCGAACCGAGATGGTGGGCGTGTGGTTTGCCTGCCGACCGCAGAGCGCACCGACCGCGAAGTCACTTGCCGCGCCGCCGTGCGGGAGCTGCGGGAGAGCCAACGAAATACCAGCACGAGGAGAATCGCGGCCAGAATCAGCGCAAGGGCGATGCACACCCGGCTGAACAGCTCGCTGTTGCTTTCATTGACCTCAAAATCTCCAAACATGTCCTCCGAATCGCTCAGGTTCAGCGACTGAACCTCCTGTTCTTCCTCGGTGAAATTGAACTGCACCCAGGAAAACAGCCACATAACAATTTGTATCACCGCAATCAGCAGATGGCCTACGGCCATCAGTATGGGAGCAAATACGGTTTCATAGATCCAAAAAAGAGCAGCGCCGCAGCTCTGCAAAAAGGCTTTGGAGCTGAGAGCCAGAGAGGCGAGGCCCACCTCCGCTGTCAGGAGCAGGTTCATAGCCTGATACCGGGGCTGACAGCACACCGTCAGGTCATGCCGCAGAGAGCGGGTCAGCAGGACGCAGCAGGTCAGCCCGATCAGCCCGACGGGGATGGTGATGGCAACGAGGATTTCTCCGCAGCTGACCAGCAGCATGAACAGGCAGAAAATCAGCAGGGCCTTCCAGAAAACGGAAAAGATGTCCACCTGCCGGCCCCACTCCGGCAAATAACGCCGCCCGGCCGACAGCCAGGCGACATAGAGGGCGGGAGGCGCAATGGCGACCCATGCGGCGATACCGCCCCCCGGCAGCAGCCAGCCCACCGCCAGCAGTGCCAGCGGCAGGAACCGCAGCCACCCCTGTTCCCGCAGCAGGTAGGTCAGCAGGCCGGTCAGGCTCTGCACGGCGTAGGTGGCCAGCAGCACCGAAGCGTTTGCACCGGCCAGCACGGCGAAAAAGCCCCAAAAGGCATAGTAGAACCCCAGGTCGGACAGCAGCTTCAACAGAACAAGGGCTATCATGGGGATACCTCCTGACCAATCAGCGTCCACAGCTGCACCCCGGCGTGATCCGCCCACAGGGCGGCCAGCCGGAGCGTTTCCGGATCTTTGTCCGGCGTGATAAACAGCAGGCCATGGGTGCCGTCGGAGCTGAGCACCGCCCGTTCCAGCAGCGTTTCGCAGGAGCAGGCGGGCTGATACAGGCCACGCCCCAGCCCCTCCAGAATGTGCAGGAGGTGGCGCTGGCCCAACCCCTCACTGACGGACTGCCAGGAGGCGAAATCCCCGGCGGTGATGGCGTTGGTTTGGAAGGCGTATTGTATGCCCTGCTCCTCTAGCTGGCGGCAGAGGGTGCGGGCAATGCTGTAACAGGCTTCCACCAGCGGCTCAGGCTCCTCAGCTTGGCACGCCACATTTAAAATCACGGTAACGGAGGTTTCCAGCGTGTAGTCATACTGTTTCACCATCAGCTTCCCGGTGCGGGCCATCTGGGTCCAGGACAGCATTTTCATCGGCTCACGCCCCGTATAATCCCGATATCCCACCGTCAGCACCGGGTCCTCGTAGAGAAAGCGGTTTACAGAGAGGTCGCCGGGGAATCCGCCGGAAATCCGCTCCATATCCTGCTCTGCGGCCTCCTTCGGCAGGACGACCACCTCCAGGAACTGGTCATAACTCTGCCGCTCCTCGGAGAGCCCCAGAAAATCCCCGCCGTAGACGGTCAGCCCCTGCACCAGGTACCGCCCCCGTGCGCTGGCAGAGACGGGTATGTGCTGAGAGAGCTGCTGCTTCGGCGACAGCCAGGTGGTGACGGACAGGTACTGACCGCCTCGATTATCCGAACGGAGTCGGCTGGGAGGCGCGTCCACCGCGATGTCCCCAGGCAGCCGGATGACGACCCGAAGAAAGGGGAAAAAGGCCAGGTTGCGATTCGTCAGGTGCAAAATCAGGTCAAACTGGGCCCCCGGCTCTACCAGCAACTCCGAGAAGGAAAGGGCCGTCTCTAGGCCGCGCAGCCCCCGGCGCTGGGCAAGGTACTGAAGCAGAAGCGCCAGCAGTACAACGATAATCAGCAGGGCAATCATCGCACAGATTCCAACGGAACCGGAGTTTTCTCCAAAATGCGCTGGAGAAAGTCTCCCGCCTTTGCCCCCTTTGCGCCAGCGCCGGCTCCCAGACGGTGGCACAGGATGTAAGGAGCCAGATATTTCACATCCTCCGGCAACACATAGTCCCGGCCGTTCAGGGCGGCGGTGGCCTGAGCCGCCTGATACAGGGCCAGCGCGCCGCGGGTGGAGACACCGGCCACAAAAGCGCTCTCCTGCCGGGTTCCCTGGATGAGGTCCATCAGATAGCCCAGCACCACAGGGGAGACCTTAACCTCCCGCCAGGCGGAGCGGACGTAGGCGGTCTCCTCTGCCGTGACCACCTGTCCCAAACCGGCCAGCAAATCGGCTGTGGCAGGGCGGGCCAGGACGGACATCTCCTGCTCCCGGGTCATGTACCCCAGGGAGAGACGCATAAAGAACCGGTCAATCTGCGCCTCCGGCAGGGGGAAGGTGCCGTAGGATTCCAGAGGGTTCTGGGTGGCCATCACCATGAACGGCTCCTCCAGCAGCATGGTATCCCCATCCACTGTCACCTGCCGCTCCTCCATGGCCTCCAGCAGGCTGGATTGGGTGCGGGGCGTGGCGCGGTTGATTTCGTCAGCCAGGACAATGTTGGACAGCAGCGGACCGGGCCGGAACTGAAACGTTCCTGTTTTTTGGTTGTAAAAGTGGATGCCGGTCAGGTCGGAGGGCAGCAGGTCAGGGGTGAACTGGATGCGCTTAAAGTTGCCGCCCACGGTTTTGGCGAAGGCGCGGAGCAGCATGGTCTTGCCGGTACCCGGCACGTCCTCCAGCAACACATGGCCGGAGCAGAGAAAGCAGGTCAGCACCAGGGTAATCACATCGTCCTTCCCGACGATGACCTGGGAGCAGTTCGCAAGCACTTTTTCTTTGTAATCCGTAAATTTGGAGAGCTCTAACATAGGATACCTTCTGTTCTGTAAGGGTTAATCGTTGCAGGTGTGTGGGAAATGACGGAATACAGGCGAAGCTTCGCCCGGTTTGGAATCGATGCAATAACAGTAGCAGCCTGGAAGGATTGTCAAGCGGCGGTATAGCTGCGCTCTTAGCAGAGGCTGCCGTCCTGCCAAATCTGCGCTTTGGAATAGACGATGTTGCCGGAGCCGCCGTCCAGCCGTCCGTTTGGCCCCATGGTCTTGGCAATGAGCCCTTTGGTGCCCCGGAATTCCAGAGGAAGGTCGTCTGTCTGACCGACCTTGATGTCTTCACAGACCTGAATACAGCTGTCCATAACGTCTATGGGCAGCTCCCCGTTGCCATGGGAAGCGAATATCCGGTCATACCGTCCCGCCAACGCATCCCTGACCCGCTTCAGATACGCCTCATAGTGGGCGACGGAGAGGGAGTAGGTATCATAAAGGAAGGTGAAGCCGTTGCAGGCGTCCCCCAGCAGCAGGATGCGGGCGTTCCGCATCAGCATGACGAGGGAACCCTTTGTGTGGCCGGGGAGGGCATATACTTCGATGGTTTCCCCACCCAGGTCGAACCGGCTGCCGTCCTTCAAATCCTGAAACAGGGAGAAGGGGGCAGTGGGAATATAGTCCTCCTCGGTAACGGTGACGCCTTCCTCTGCCAGCGCCATGCCCTGGTGACGGAACGCGTCGTCGCCGTGCGGGAGGTAGATATACCGGTCTTCATGGCTCAGGTAGACGGGGCAGTCAGTGAATTCCCCGCTGCCCATGGCGTGGTCTGTGTGGCCATGAGTCAACAGCACGATGAGGGGCTTGTTGGTCAGCTGCTCCACCGCTGCCCGAAGACTGCCGAAGCCGCTGCCGGTGTCGATGAGTGCGGCCCGGTCGTCGCCTTCCACCAGGTAACAAAGCTCTGTGCAGACGGCGTAGATGCGGGTAATGCGGTCCGTCACTTTTTCAGTCCGAAAGTGAATCATAGAAAAACCTCCTGTTGCTCAGGGAAGGCGACGCCCCGCCTGCCCCATAGGAAGCGCGAAAGCACATCCTATTCGGCAGCCTGGACAAACGGGATGTGCTTGTTTGCTATATTCGAGTGATGTGAGCAAATCAGCCTGCGGTCCAACCGCCGTCGGCCATCAGCGCTTCGCCGTTGACGTAACCGAAGCCATCACTGGCCGGGAACAGCATGGCCGCTGCCGGCTGCTCCAGCGTACTGGGTTCCGCCATAGTCGTTCATGGTGATGCCACCCAGAACCCGCCGGAATCCTACGACACCTTGCCAATGCCGGAGGATGCGCCGATCACAACTATGGATTTGCCTTCCGGTTTCATGCTACATACGCCTTTTTGTTCTTGAGGGCGCACGCCCGCTCGAATGGTGCCTGCGCTTCCAAATGGCCTGTTAAACCTATTATACCATGCCTGTCAATAGGGCACTTTTCCGCGCACATATCAACAGGCGCCGATGCGTGCGGTTACGGCTCGCGGGGAAGGTTGACCCGGAAGGTGGCGCCCTCTCCCGGGGCGCTGTTCACCTCCACGGAGCCGTGGCACAGCTCCACGATGCGCTTGACAAGAGCCAGGCCCAGGCCGTTCCCCTCGGAGGAGCGGGATTGATCTCCCTGGTAGAACTTCTCAAAGATATGCTTCTGAACCTCCTCTGGCATACCGTCTCCATGGTCGGTGACGGTGACAGTAACCGACGTGCTGCCCGGCAGCAGCGTCACCTGGATGATTCCCCCCTCCGGGGAGTGCTTGATGGCGTTGTCCAGAAGGTTGGACCAAACCTGGTCCAGTAGTTGCTCGTTCCCGTTGAAGGTATCATTGGGCAGATCGATGTCAAACTCAATGCTCTTCGCCGCCCACTTGTTCTCCAGCAGCAGGACGGCCCGGCGGAGCTGCTCGTCCAGGCGGTACTCCCTCCGGTGGAGCACTGTCTCCTGATTCTCCAGCTTAGAGAGGGCCAGAATATTGCTGGACAGGGTGGAGAGCTGCCGGGAGTTGGCAATGATTTTTTCCACATAGTAGTCATGTCGCTCTTTGGAAATCCCATCCATCTGGAGGAGGGTGGCGTAGCCCTCAATGGCGGCAATGGGCGTCTTGAACTCATGGGAGACGTTCACCACAAAGTCGTTGCGCAGCGTCTCAATGTGGGACAGGTCGTAGACCATGGCGTTGAACTGCTCCGACATCTCCCGAATTTCAACTACCCGGCTGTCCGTGGGGACCCGAACGGAGAAATCCCCCTGGGACAGCCGTTCGAAGGCGTGGCTGATGCCCTGAATCGGGCGGATGATGAGCCGACCCACCAGCCATGTGATGCAGCTCCCAACCACAGCGCTGCCCGGCAGAATGACAACGAGTGGGATGTGCTGCTCAATTGGGTTGACTGTGATGACCTGAAAGTGGAACAGGAGGTACCAAATCAGCAGCATAATCATGGCACCGATCAGAACCGTCCCGAACACGCAGCCAGTCAGGCAAAACCATAATTGTGAATGTGGCCGTTTATTCATCGCTTGTTTTCACCGCCTTATAGCCCAGCCCACGGACTGTCACGATCTCGAAATCCTTGCAGTCGGCAAACCGCTCCCGCAGCCGGTTGATGTGGGTGTTGATGGTGCGCTCATCCGTCTCAGAGAACATCCCCCATATCTCGTCCATCAGCTGCTGACGGGTGAAGGTCTTGTTGGGATAGGACAGCAGCTTGTAGAGCAGATAGAACTCCTTCTGTGGAAGGGTGGTTTCCTTCCCGTTCAGGGTCACGGTCAGCGCGTCGTAATCCAGGACCGTGCTGCCCACGACGATGCGCTTCTCACTGGAAATCCTGGCCCGCCGCAGCAGGGCCTCTACCCGCAGCACCAGCTCCCGGACGTCGATGGGCTTCACCATGTAATCGTCCGTGCCCGCCCGGAAGCCCGTCTGCATATCATCAAACTGATCCTTCGCCGTCACCATCAGGATAGGCAGGTTGTACCCCGCGTCCCGCAGAGAGCGGGTCAGTTCATAGCCGTCCATGCGGGGCATCATAATGTCCGCAATCAGCAGATCGATATACTCCCGCTCCATCACGTCCAGGGCCTCCATCCCATCGGCAGCTGGAATGGCCTGATAGCCGCTTTCCGTCAGTACGGTGCAAAACAGCTCCCGCATATCCGCATTGTCCTCCACCACCAGAATCCGAAACATTCCATGCATCCCCTTTCCTGCGCCCCGTGCTGCTCGTCGGGGACGCCGTCTGATATATATCTGATATATAGTAGTATAACACGAAAATGACACGTTAAGGTAAACAAATCTGAAAAAGGAAAGCGGATTTGTTCACACTTTGTTCTTTTTTACTTGTTCTTGAGTTTATCCTTGTGCGTTAGAATGGAACGGAATTAAAGGAAAAGGAGCATCTGCCATGCTGCAACTAAAAGGCATTAACAAGACGTACCGGACCGGAGAACTGGTTCAAACCGCCCTGGACGATGTCAATTTGAACCTTCGGGACAATGAATTTGTGGCCATCCTGGGCCCCAGCGGGTCGGGCAAGACGACGCTGCTGAACATCATCGGCGGCCTGGATCGGTATGACAGCGGAGACCTGATCATCAACGGTATCTCCACCAAAAAATACACCGACCGAGACTGGGACTCCTACCGGAATCACACCATCGGCTTCGTCTTTCAGAGCTACAACCTGATTCCCCACCAGACCATCCTGGCCAATGTGGAGCTGGCGCTGACTATCTCCGGCGTCTCCAAGTCAGAGCGCAGGAAGCGGGCGGTGGACGCGCTGAAAAAAGTGGGCCTGGGAGACCAACTCCACAAGAAGCCTAATCAGATGTCCGGCGGCCAGATGCAGCGGGTGGCGCTGGCGCGGGCCCTCATCAACAACCCGGACATCCTGCTGGCTGACGAACCCACCGGCGCGCTGGATACGGACACCAGTATTCAGGTCATGGAGCTGCTGAAGGAGGTAGCGAAGGACAGACTGGTGGTCATGGTGACCCATAACCCGGAGCTGGCAGAGCGGTACGCCACCCGTATTGTCCGGCTGCAGGACGGGAAGATTCGGAGCGACACCGCCCCCTATGTCGTCGGAGCCGCGGCGCTTGCCGCGCCGGTACATAAGAACATGGGGAAGTCCTCCATGTCGTTTTTCACCTCTCTGGCACTCTCCTTCAACAACCTGGGCACGAAGAAGGCCCGAACGCTGCTGACCGCCTTTGCCGGTTCCATCGGCATTATCGGTATTGCTCTGATTTTGGCTATCTCGGCAGGCGTCAACGACTATATTCAGTCCATCGAGGAGGAGACCCTGTCGGAATATCCCGTCCAGGTGCAGACCAGCGCCATAGATCTGGCCTCCATGATGGATGTCGGCACCGGTCTTGCCTCCAGCATCACGTCGGAAAACGACTCGGACACGATTACCGTCACCGAGCTGGTTTCCAGCCTGGTCTCCATTATGGGGAGCAACAATTTGACGCCTCTTCGGGAATACCTGGAGAGCGGAGAGAGCGACATCTGGGACTACGTCAAGGCCATCGAGTACCTCTATGAAGTGGAACCTCAGATTTATATGTTAGAGGATGATGATTACCGCCAGGTGCACCCGAACACCACCATTACCTCCCTTATGGGAATGGGCTCCACCATTATGTCCAGCACCATGATGGCCTCCATGACCGGTGTGAACGTGTTCTATCAGCTGCCTGAGAATGAGAGCCTGTACATTGACCAGTATGAGGTCAAGGCGGGGCGTTGGCCGGAGAGCTATGACGAGTGCGTCCTGGTGCTCTCCTCCAATGGGAGTATCAGCGATATCGTGATGTATACCCTGGGCCTGGAGGACTACTCCATCCTGGAGGATCTGCTGGATCAGTTCGTCAACGGCGAGGACGCGGAGGCCCCGGAGAGCTACGACGCCTTTTCCTATGACGAGGTGCTGGGCCGAACCTTCAAGCTGGTCAGTGCCGCAGACTATTACCAGTACGACAGCGAGTATGAGCTGTGGGTAGACAAGACGGACGACGAGGACTACATGATGAACCTGGTGTCCAATGGGGAGGATTTGACCATCGTGGGCATCGTCCAGCCTTCGGAGGACGCCGTCAGCGCAGCCCTGTCTACCGGCATCAACTATCTTCCCTCCCTGCTGGATCACGTCTCCGCGCTGGCGGAGGAGAGCGAGATCGTCCAGGCCCAGATGGCCGACCCGGACATCAACGTCTTGACCGGCGAACCCTTTGGGGAGGACAGCGACACCGACTTTGACCTGGAATCCCTGTTCGACATCGACACAGACGCCCTCCAGGACGCCTTTGACCTCAGCAGCCTGACCGATTCCCTGGATTTGTCAGAGTCCTTATCCCTGGATATGGACTCTCTGGATTTGTCCGACATGATGGACTTCAGCGACCTTGACCTGGATTTTGATTTGTCCAGCATGGATCTGTCCAGCATCGACATGAGCAGCCTGGACCTGTCCGGCTTGGAGTTGGATTTTGACCTGGATATGAGCAGCTTGGACCTGAGCAGCATCGACCTGTCCAGCATCGACATATCCGATATGGGCGACCTGGATATGAGCAGCCTGATGAGTGCGATATCCATCAACATCTCCGCTGAGTCCATGACGGCGCTGGCCTCCAGCATTTTGAATGGTTACACAGACTACGCCGAGACAAACGGGTTGTCGACTTATTCTGATTTGTCAGAAGATTTTTCCTCCTATCTGACCAGCGATGCGGCGATGAGCACCCTCTCCAACCTGCTGGTGGAAATCATGGAGGAGAACGGCGACTACTCCATCTCCACAGACGGCCTGGAGGATATGCTGACCAGCATCCTGGAAGATTACGAGAGCTATGTGGCCGATCAGGTGGAGAATGGCTCCTCGTCCGTCTCCGTCTCTGACTACCTGGCTACCGGCCACGCCCAGGACATCTTTGACGAATGGGCGGATTCGCATATCACCGTGAGCGCTGACATCACCATCACTGACGCACAGATGGAGGAGATTGCCTCTGCCCTGGCGAGCGGATACGAAAGCTATGCCGAGGAGAACGGTCTGACCACCGTCTCCAGCGTCAGCGACGGCTTCTCTGAATATCTGGCCTCGGACGAGGCCACGGCGCTTATGACCGCGGGGCTGATGAGCATGTTGGATCTGTCCGGCATGGAAGAGCAGATGACCGCCATCGTACAGAGCTACGTCCAGTCGGTCATGGCCTCCTATACTGAGGCAATTACTGAGGCAATCACCGAGGCAATGGCGAGCCAGATGGCAGGGCTTGAAGACCAAATTGCTGCGGCCATGGCCAGCCAGATGGGTGCAATTGAGGAGCAAATCGCTTCCGCCATGGAAAGCCAGATGGCCGAACTGGAGAGCCAAATCACCGACGCCCTTTCCACTGCCATGGAATCTGTTATGGATGAACTGATGGATCAGCTCTCCGACAGCATAGAGACCGCCATGAACGACATGATGGATGAGCTGGCGGACAGCATGGCGGATTCCCTGGAAATCGACGAGGACGCCTTTGCAGACGCCTTTGAGTTTAACCTGGACAGCGATCAGCTGATGGAGATTATGACATCTCTGAGCTCTTCCGGCTCCTCCTCCTATGAGAGCACTCTGGAGAGCCTGGGCTATGTGGACGAGAACAGCCTCTCGGAGATCGACCTGTATCCCAAGGACTTTGACAGCAAGGATGGGGTGCTGGCGATCCTGGACAACTACAATGATATGAAACGGGCCGAGGGCAACGAGGACGATGTGATTACCTACACGGATACCGTGGGCACCTTAATGTCCTCCGTCACCACCATTATGGATGTCATTTCCTATGTACTCATCGCCTTCGTGTCCATCTCCCTGATTGTCTCCTCCATTATGATTGGTGTCATCACCTATATCTCCGTGCTGGAGCGCACCAGAGAGATTGGTATCCTCCGCGCCATCGGCGCCTCCAAGGGGAACATCTCCCAAATCTTCAACGCGGAAACACTGATTATCGGCCTCTGCGCCGGCCTGCTGGGCGTGGGCCTGGCGGAGCTGCTACTGATTCCAATCAACGCAGTGGTCCATTCAGTGGCGGGGACCACCGACATCAATGCCGTCCTGGTGGTATCCAACGCCGCCATACTGGTGGCGCTGAGTATGGTGCTGACCCTGATAGGCGGGTTGATTCCCTCCCGGCAGGCAGCCAAGAAGGATCCGGTGACGGCCCTGCGGACGGAGTAATCCCTCACTGCCGCCCGACTGACTGCCCCTTATTCCGCGCACCCGGCCTTTCTCCGGGTGTGCGGAATATTTTTCTGATGCGTGGGTCGGCGCCCTTCGAAGCAGCGCCCTCAACAGATCACACCCCCGGCAGTCTGTCACAGAACTTGTGGCAGCCTGTCGGGGGTGTTTTATTGTGGGGTGCCTCTGCCCCTTATGTCCTCCCCTGTTGAATGCATAAGAAAGAAGGAACTTCTGCTTCAGTGTTTGCAAAGGCAAGACCCCGTTCTTTTTAGACCGCTTTTTTCACAGACCCTTGTTCCAATTATGCGGTTGACAGCGCGGTGTCAGAGCGTATTCCGGATATATGTTCAACTTTGCGTAAGTCTGGTGAAAGACTACCATAAGCTTGAAAGGCAGGGAAAATAAGTTATCGAATAAGTTGTTAAATTAGGCGGAAACTAATAGAAAGTTGCCGGGTTAGGAGCAAAATAATTGTTAGTAACAAAATGTAACAAATTGTAAATAAGTTCTTAAGGTTTTGTTGCCAAATCTTAAGTTGATTTGCCTTGCGCCGAATGCTATAATGTCGTTTGTGCGAAGATCGTCGTTCTATGTCGTGCAGGTGTCGAGAAGGGGGGGCGGCCGAATGGTATTTTCTGACCTGCTGTTTTTATTCGCGTTCTTTCCATTGAATATGCTTTTTTATTGGCTGATGCCGGATATTCCCAGGAAAAACCGGGTTTTGCTGATATTTTCCCTGATTTTCTATGCCTGGGCTGGGCCGGTTTATCTGCTGCTTTTGGTGGGGATGACGTTTGCTGACTGGGTCGTGGCCCTGCAAATCGAGTGCTGTCAGACGCCGAAGGGCCGCAAGGGGATGCTGGCTATAGGCTGCGCCGTCAACCTCACCCTGCTGTGCATTTTCAAATACCTGACCTTTCTGCTGGAAAACGTCCAGTTCCTGTTTGGCGTCCCCTCCGAACTCCTGGAAATTACGCTGCCCATCGGCATTTCTTTTTATACCTTCCAGCTGCTCAGCTATATGGTGGATGTTTACCGCACCACCACAAGGGCCCAGCGGAGATTTACAACGCTGCTACTCTATGTCAGCCTGTTCTACCAGTGCATTGCCGGGCCCATCGTCCGCTACGAAACGGTGGAAAGGGAACTGACTTTACGGTCTGTCTCCAGCGAGGATTTGGCCTATGGTATCCGCCGTTTTACCGTTGGCCTGGCGAAGAAGGCCCTCTTTGCAAACTATTGCGGCTCCCTGGCTGACACCTTCCTCGTGGCGACGGACGCGGCCAATGGCGCAGCGACGCTGGCGACACGGCCTGCCCTGTCCATCCTTCTTGGCTCCATCTGCTACACCATGCAAATTTACCTGGACTTTTCCGCCTATTCGGATATGGCCATCGGCATGGGGCGGATGGTGGGCTTTCACTATCTGGAGAACTTCCTGTACCCCTATCAGTCCACCTCCATCACGGAGTTTTGGCGCAGATGGCATATCTCCCTCAGTTCCTTCTTCCGGGATTACCTTTACATCCCGCTGGGCGGCAGCCGCTGCAAGCGCAGCCGCATCATCCTGAATACGCTGGCCGTCTGGGTGTGTACCGGCTTCTGGCATGGGGCCAGCTGGAACTATATGCTTTGGGGGCTGTTCTATTTCGCCATGCTGTGCCTGGAGAAGTTCGTGTTCCCCAACTTCCCGGAACGGATGCCCAGGATAGCCGCCCACCTCTATGTGCTGCTGGTGGTCAACTTCGGCTGGATGCTGTTCCGCTGTGAAAACCTGACCTGGCTCGGTATCGAGTTGAAGGGCCTGCTTGGGCTGAACGGCAACGGCTTTGTCAGCTATGAGACGCTGACTATGCTAAAGTCGAATTTCATCTTCCTGCTGGCTGCGGCTCTGGCCTGTACGCCGCTGGTGAAGCGGCTGGGGGAGCGCCTGGCCGAGCTGTGCCAGCACAGCCTGCGGCTGACCACCGTTTACCAGACGATTCTGGCGGTGATTCCTGTTGTGCTGACCGTGGTAGCCACTGCCTGCCTTGTGGGGGACAGCTACAACCCGTTCCTGTATTTCCGCTTTTAACAGGGGGAGGGCAACGCCTGCATGAAAAAAGAATCGAATATTATGCATAAGAGGCGGACTGAACTCCTGTCGGCGCTTGCCCGTGGACTGCTAGATCTGATTGAATCCTGTATGGCCCTGTTCGGCGGAGGCCGAAAGGGGCAAATGGAACAGCAGATGGAGCGGAAGCGGCAGGGCGGCGCTCACCTGACGGTTTGGCTGGCTGGGATTTTCCTGACGGTGATGACGCTCCTGGCCTTTTGCATCCCGCTGCGGCCAATCTATTCAGAGCTGGAGCAGCGCAACCTGGCGACCTTTCCGACGCCAACCGTCTCCACGGTGCTGAACGGCGCGTTTTTTACCGATGTCAGCGCCTGGTTTTCTGACACCTTCCCGCTGCGGGAGCGGTTCACCAAGCTGAATAACGCCATGCAGAGCGGCTTCGGCATCCAAAGCACTCAAATCCACGGTACCGTCCAGCAGGGGGACGAGATCCCCACGGTGTCAGACGGCTCCTCATCGGGGAATGGCAGTTCCGGCGCAATTGCGGAGGAGGCGCAGTCCAGCACGGTGCAGCCAGAGCAGAGCGAGGTGTCCAGCGCAATGGAGCCAGAGCAAAGCGACGTATCCAGCGCCGCAGAGCCGGAGCAGACGGCGGACTCCAGCCAGACCGCGCCGGAGCAACAGCCGGACAGCGCGACGCAGCCGGAAGAGGAGGAGAGCGTTACCATTCCGGAGCTTGACCCGGACGCCAAGGTGGAGACCTTGGGGGCGCTGCTGGTGATCGATGACGCCGCCTATGAGTATTATAACTTCTCCACCGACCGGGCGAAGGAGTATCTTAGCGGCATCAACCGTGCGGCGGAGCAACTGGACGGCGTCGCCAATGTGTACAGCATGATCGTCCCCAGCAGCATGGACATCTGCGTGCCGGAGAGTGTCCGCAGCGGCATCAACACCTCCGACCAATCCAGGGCTATTGACTATTTCTACTCCAGCATGAACGATAGTGTGACGACGGTAAATGTCTTTGACATTCTGCTGACCCACAGCGCGGAGGGTGAGTACGTCTATTACCGGACAGACCACCATTGGACGGCCCTGGGCGCTTACTACGCCTACTGCGAGTTCGCCTCCGCCGCAGGCCGCCCCGTTGCCGACCTGGAGGACGACTTTGAGGAGCACGTCTTTGACGGCTACCTGGGCAGCTTCTACCGGGAGACCAACAGCTCCGCCATGAAGGCGAACCCGGATACCGTCTACGCCTATGAGCCTGTGGACACCAATGCCATCACGATTCACTGGCAGGACAGCACGGTTTCGGATTATAGCATCATCACCGATGTCTCTGACTGGGCGGCCATCAGCAAGTATGCCTCCGCCTTCATCGGGGGTGACAACCCCTATAGCGTCATTGAGAACCCCAACATTACAGACGGCAGCTCCATCCTGCTGGTGAAGGAGTCCTATGGCAACTGCTTTGCCCCCTTCCTGGTGGAAAGTTATCAATACGTCTATGTGGTGGACTTCCGCTATTACAGCGACACGGAAAGCGGCACGCTGCTGGATTTGGTGGAGGAACAGGAGATTCAGGATGTGCTGTTCCTGAACACCATCTCCACCACACGGGCCGACAACCTGATTCAACTGCTACGCCAGTTCATCGGCTGACACCAAAAACAACCTCTGACATAGAATGACATGGAAGGGCCGATTTCCGACCTTTCACCGTTATGCTATGAAGGAGGTTGTTTTATGCCCGATTTCGATTATCAGGAAATCCGCGAGGCTACCTGCGTGCATACGCAGAAGATTTACGATTCCTGCCAGGCGAAGGACTGTATGGAAGGGGTACGGTTTTACCCGACCATGCCCAGCGTGCCGGTGCTGAACGCCGCGTCCTCTCTGAAGAATGGGAGGGCGGAGCTGCTGTATGTGCTGTTGACCGTGGAGCCTGTGGGGCTGGGGCGCGGATTTTACACTATTGATATGCGCTTCTTCTATAAAATCACAGTGGAAGCGGTGGTCAACTGCACCCAGACTATCCCCATCTGCGGCCTGGCGTTCTTTGACAAGCGTTCCGTCCTCTTTGGCAGCGAAGGAGGCGCAAAAACCTTTACATCTACAGGCTCCTGTGCGCAGCTGGAGGACGGCGCTCTGGCCGCCGGTGACAGCCTGCCCACGGCAGTCATTGAGGCGGTGGACCCGATACTGTTGGCGATGAAGCTGGTGGATGGGTACCGGCTGGCCTCCAGCCCTTGCGGCTGCAACGTGGACGCCTCCCTCAGCGAGGTTCCCGCCGCCATTCTGGCTGCATTTGATGAGGACATTCTGCTGGACGACAATGTGGAGCGCCGCATCTACCTGACCCTGGGCCAATTCACCATTCTGCGCCTGGAACGGGACGCTCAACTCCAGGTGCCGGTCTATGACTACTGTATGCCCACCAAGGAATGTGTCTCCAGCCAGGAGGAAGATGACCCCTGTGAGCTGTTCCAGCAGGTAGAGTTTCCGGCGGCAGACTTCTTTCCTCCAAGCTCCACCGGCGAAATCGACCCCATGAGCCGGCTGAGAAGGGGCTGCTCCTGCCATGCGGTGAACACCTGACCACGGCGGACTGAACCGTTGAAACGCCAAAACCGGACGCAGGTGTTGCGTCCGGTTTTGTTGCAGGCATACAGACTCTTATAGTTCCACACCGACCCCTGTCCGGAAGAACCACAGCACCCGCCTTGTAACGGGAACGCCGGTGATTTCCTCCAGCGCGGCGGTGTAGACATTCAGCTGGGTGCGGTACTCCTCAGCCCGTTGCGCCTCTCCGCCGGGGCGTATCCGGTCGGTTTTGAAGTCTATCACCGTGTACCCGCTTTCCGTGCGGAAGCAGCAGTCAATCACGCCCTGGAGGAGTACTTCCTCCCCCTCCGGTGCGTCGGGGTAGCAGTGCCTTGCGTCTGTCAGGATGGAAAATTTGAACTCCCGCTCCAGCGTGTCGGAATGGGCAGCTTCCTGGCCCAGGGGAGATGCCCAGAATCCAGCGATTTGCCCGGCGTCGATGGCGCTGCCCTGGGCGGGGGAGAGCCAGCCTCCCTGCACCAGCCGTTCCACTTCCGACTGTACACCGGGGACAGTGGCCGCTTTCTCCAGGTCGATGAGCTGCATGACCGAGTGAGTGGCGGTGCCCTTCTCGGCGGGGGTCAGGCCACGGGCCGCCTGCTCGAAGTCCGGTCTGCGAAACTCCATGGGGCGCGGGGGACGGGCTGTTTCCTCTGCAGCCTCCTCATCCAGCATCCGGCCCTTGAGCTGTGTGGCGGTGGCCTTGCTGGGGAGGTTGGCAAGGGTCTCCCAGGGGTAGCGCCATTGCAGATTTTCCAGAAAATGCTCCGGCAGCGCAGGAGGCACTTCTACATCTGCCGCTTCCTCCTGCGGGGCGAGGACGGGCCGTTCCAGTTCCTTCGCCAGGGAAACCAGGCGAATGTCCCACTTGTCCTCCGCCAGAAGGTGGCTGTCCGGTTCGGCGGCATAGCACAGCTCCCTGGCATCATGTCGGGCCAGCACCGGCAGCAGCAGCCACTTGCCCATGCTGTCCAGACGTAACAGCGCTCTGGGGTCAGGGTGGGGCCCGGCGTCCGGCATGAGGGAGGCCAGTTCCTTCTCCGCCTGGTCAAAGGTCATCACCAGAATCAGCTTCTCCCTGGCCCGGGTCATGGCGACATAGAGCAGTCGCAGCTCCTCGCTCTTGTTCTCCCGCTCCAGTTGGAGTTTCACCGCGTTTCGGGCGATGGTGGGATACTCCACCCTCCGCTTTCTGTCCAGCGCCTTCGGCCCGATACCCAGGGTGGGGTGGAACAGCATGGGCTTGGTCTGGTCGGACAGGTTGACGCGCTTTGCCAGGCCGGTCAGCAGCACCACGGGGTATTCCAGCCCCTTGGAGTGGTGGATGGTCATCAGCTGTACGCCGGTGGCGGGCCGTTTCAGTCCAGCTGGGCGCTTCTCCCCACTGTCCAGCAGCTGACGCACTCTGGTGACAAAGGGAAACACGCCCCGGTGTCCGCCGGACTCGAAGCTACGGGCGTAGTCGTAAAAGGCCAGCAGATTTTCCTGCCGCCGCTGTCCGCCGCTCATGGCGCCGAACACACCGTAAAGGCCAATGCGGTCATAAATCTGCCACAGCAGCTCTCCGCAGTTCAGGTCAGGCATGGCGGCCCGCAGACCGTTCAAATCCTCTAAAAACTGGAGACAGTGCGCATCCCCTCTGTCAGCACCCGCCTGTACACAGGTGAAGAAATCGCCCTGACGCTGCTCCGCCCGGAGCGCCGCAAGCTCGTCTGCGGTGAAGCCGTACACCGGGGAGCGCAGCACGGAAATCAGCGGCACGTCCTCATGAGGGTTGTTCACCACCTCCAGATAGGAGAGGGCCACCGTTACCTCGGTGGTGGCGAAGATGTCCTCCTCCCCGGAGGATTGCCAGGGGATGTTCTCCTCATCCAGCGCAAGCGCCAGATAGGGCATCACCTGGTTCAGAGAGCGGTGAAGCACCGCTATGTCCTCCGGACGCACCGGGCGCAGTTCGTCTCCCTCCGTCACGAGATACGGCTCATCCAGCAGGCGGCGGATACGCTTTGCCACAAAGCGGGCCTCCAGCAGATCCTTCGGCTCTTTGGCCTCGTGCTCATCCTGCTCCAAATCTGCCAAATCCAGCACATCCAGCTCTGTCCGGTCTCCCTCGTATTCCGGATAGGGGAGGGAGGGCACCAGCTTTTGATCCTCCCCGTAGTCCACATCGCCGAACTGCTCCGTCATAATTTGCTCAAAGACGAAGTTGACGGCTTGGAGTACGCTGGCGCGGGAGCGGAAATTGCGCGTCAGCACCAGCCGCCGGGGCTGGCCCTCCTTTGCTCCACGGGCGGGCTGAAAGCTGCGGTACTTCCGCAGGAAGATGCGGGGGTCCGCCAGCCGGAAGCGGTAGATGGACTGCTTCACGTCCCCCACCTGGAACAGGTTCCGCCCACCGTCGGTGATGGCGTCGAAGATGGCGTTCTGTACCTCGTTGGTGTCCTGATACTCGTCCACCATGACCTCAACGTAGCGGCGCTGCCATTCCTGCGCCAGGGGAGAGGGCTGCCCGTCCTGATTCACCAGCACCTGAACGGCAAAATGCTCCAGGTCGCTGAAATCCAGCAGCTTGCGCCTGCGTTTTTCCGCCTGGAATGCGTCCATGAAGTCCAGTTCCAGCCGGAACAGCTGGCTGACAGCCAGGCGGGTCTCCTCCATCTCTGCCAGCAGCTCTGCGCTGGTGGAGGCGAACCGCTCCTTCAGGGCGGAGACTTCCTTCTTGCACCTCTCCCGCACAGCCTTGACCTTATCCCGAATGATGGGGTCGGCCCCCTTCCGGGCGGTGCCCACCCTGGGGAAGTCGATGTCCGCCAAGGCAGCAGCGCTGTCCCAGCCGTGGCCGGTGGCGGTGATGAAGTTGTCCAGGGCGTCCATGGTGGTGCGGATAGAGTCGCCGTAGTTCTTCTGGGTGACGGGATCCTCCTCCATCCAGTCCAGGGTGGCGCTGAGCCGCCGGAGCCAGTAGTCCGCTAACTCGCCGGAATCCCGGAGCAGTAACTCGCCCCAGCGTGTATGGCCTATATCCTTGACACCTCGTAAATCGAAGGCACCCTCCTGTTCCCGAAGCCAGCGCTCCGGGTCAGGGTGACTCTGGACGCGGCCATGGATGTCCAGCACGATGTCCCGGAGCCTGTTGTCGTCCCGTCCGGCGGAGAAGGTATCCACCAGGGTGCCGAAGCCGTTCTCCTGAATATGGGCGTACCGCTCCTCCAGCACCCGATCAAGCACAGTGAGCCGCAGGAGGGCGACCTCCGTCTCGTCCGCCACACGGAAGTCCGGGTCGATGTCCAGCAGGTGGCCGCTCTCCCGTAGCAGGGTGGTGCAGAAGGAGTGAATGGTGGAGATTTGCGCCTGGTAAATCAGGCTGGTTTGCCTGCGGAGGTGGGCGTTGGTGGGGTCGGCGGCCAGTTGCTCCTTGACAGCGTCCAGGATTTTCACCCGCAGCTCTGCGGCGGCGGCCTTGGTGTAGGTAATCACCAAAAAGTCATCTAGGTTGCAGCCTTCCTCGTTCACCCGCTTTAACAGCCGCTCCACCAGCACCCGGGTCTTGCCGGAACCGGCGGCGGCGGAGACCAGCAACTCTCCGCCCCGGTTTTCCACAACGGCGGACTGCTCTGGCGTCAAATGCACGCTCATTGGGCCTTCTCCTTTCCCTGGGCTTCGGCGGCGGCCTGCCAGAACTTCTGCCCCCGCACATTGTAAAGGTAGCGCTGGCAGTCGCTGCCCTGTCCGGCTTCAAAGTGACAGGCGGCTGCGTAATCGCACCAGTCGCAGGGGGTTCTCCCGGCGTGGAGGTAGGGGTCGGCGTTGATGTTGCCGGCAGCCAGTTCCCCGGCAATCTGCCGCAGCACCTCCTGGATGTGGCTGTGGAGCAGCCCCCATTGTGCGGCAGAGGCCAGATTGTCCCCGGAGATACTGCCGGTCTTTTTCGAGATACGGATGGGCAGGAACCGGGGCGACTGCCCCAGGGGGACGTACTCCATGGCGTCCAGAACGTCCGCATCCTGGAGCAGCAGGCCGCTGCGGCGCAGGGCTTTGTCCGTCTCCTTCTGCACGTCCTCCTCCGTCATGTTGGGTGAGCCGGAGATCAGCACCTCATGCACCTGAGCATACAGGATACCGGCGGGGACAATTTCCTCATTCCCGAAGAAGGCATGTCCCTCCTCCTGGAGGGTGAACAGATAGAGCAGCATCTGCATTTGCAGCCCGTGCCAAACCTCTGTCAAGTCAAATACCTCGCGCCCGCTTTTGTAGTCCGCCACCCGGAGGTAGAGCTTACCGTCCTTCACCCAGCCGTCCACCCGGTCCACAAAGCCGGAGATGACCAGAGTCATGCCGTCCACGTTCAGCCGCACCGGCGGCAGATCCTTGCCCTCCCCGAAGCCCAGTTCAAAGGCGATGGGCTGGAACTCGGACCGTTTCATCTCGTCCGTCAGGTTGTCCACGATCAGGTCAATGCTCTCCAGCAGCCGCTCAAACAGGTATCGGAACCGTGGATTCTGCTCCTCCAGGCCGCCCAGCTCCTGGGCGATGTACTGCTGTACGGCGGCTGCTGTCAGCTCCTTGACCTGCGGCTCCTCCAGCGCCTTGACGCCGCCCAGGGGTTTCGCCTGTTTCAGCAGGTATTCCAGCACATAATGGATGAAGGTGCCCACCTGGGGGGCATCGAAGCTGGCAACCTTCCGGGCCTTCGCCCTGAGGCCGTACTCCATGAAGTAGCCGAAATGACAGGAACGAATATTGTCAATCTTGGAGGCGGAGATGCGCACCTCCTCCCCGTAGAGCCGATTCACCGCCTGGCGGGACAGGCTGCCCCGGCTGGCGGACATGGCCGAGCGCAGATGGGCCACCCGGTTTCCCCAGTCTGGGACGGAAGCCATGGCGTCCAGCATGGCCCCGCCCGATTGCCCTGCTGCATAGTCCAGGGCGGGGAGGGGGGCAGTGCATTTTAGCCCGATCTCCTGATAGCGCACCTTCAGGTCGGGGAACAGGCGCTGCAAATCCTCCACAAAGCCGGCGCTGCGCACCGCATCTTCTCCGCCGCCGCACCAGCTGACGATCAGCTTTTCCGTGGGGAGGCATACTGCATCGTAGGCCAGGGACAGCTCACGGTCCATCCGTTGCTCTGGGGAGGGGGTCAGGGTGCAGCCGCAGGCAGCCAGCAGTTCCCGGTCCTCCTGGGTCAGCAGCCCGGCAGTTTGCCCCACCAGCGGAAAATGGGCGTCGTCCGCCCCCAGCAGAAAGACCACCTTGGCCTCCTTGTGGGCAGTGCGCAGGATGTCTCCTACAGAGACGCGGTCCAAGGCCACAGGAATGGTTGCTACGCTGTACTGGCTCAGTACCAGCTGGAACAATTCTGCAAACTGCCTCAGACGAATGGGCTGCTCACTCATCAGCGCAGCGCACTGCTCCAGTGCGCCCACCAGAATGTCCCAAAGCTGGCGATATTCCTCCGCCTGCCGCAGTTCCCCCCGCTGGGTCAGCAGCGTTGCCCGCTCCTCCAGCCGCTGGGATAGGGCAATCTCCTCCAGGAAGCGGTATAGAGACCGAGATAGTGAAGCACCGGAGGCATCCTTCGTCTTGCGCAGCGTCTCCAGCGGTGCGATAATCTCCCGGCGGAGGGCGTCCAGTTCGCCCACCAGCGTTCGGTTTTCCTCCGTCCAGGGCTGGGCGTAGCCCGCCGGGTTCCAGTCCCAGTCCTTAACCTGATGCCATTTGCCGCCCCGAATGTCCCATTGCAGGACATAGTTCTCCAGCGCATCCACCTGCTCCGGCGTCGCGCCAGTCAGGCCGGTTTTCAGGTAGCGGAATACATCGTCGTACTCGTAGCCATCAATGGCGTCCAGGGCGGAGGTCAGCAGGGTCAGGATGGGCTTTTCCAGAATGTTGACCTGTTTGCCCTGAAACACGGGGATGTTGTACCGGGCAAAGACGGTTTCGATCAGTTCGTCATAGCCATCCAGCGTCCGTGCCGTCACTGCGATGTCCCGATAGCGGTAGCCCTGCTCCCGCACCAGCGCCCGAATAGCCCCGGCTGCCTGTTCAACCTCGTCATACGTCCGTTCCAGATTGTAAAGCTGAATTGCTTGACACGATCCATCATAGGGCTGTGGAGCATCGTCAAACAGATGCCGCTCCAGATAAGCCAACTCTACCGGGGCCTGGTCTGCGCGGCCCTGTAGAGTATCGTAGAAAACGTCCACGTGCTGCTCCCGCGCCAGGGTAATCAGTTCCAGCGCTGTCCGTCGGGCCGGGGCAAAGATGGACGCCCCCGCCACGTCCAGCGTATCACAGGTCAGGGCAACGGTAACGTTGTGACCGTCCCGCATCAGGGCGGAGAGCACTGCCTTCTCCTGAGGTGTAAAATCGGTAAAGCAGTCGATGTAAAAGTCCTTCCCCCTGGCATAGCCGCTTTCCGTCAGCTTTTCCGTCAGACGGGTCAGTCTGTCCCTGGGGTCTGCGGCACGCTCCGCCACCAGCTTATCATAGGCGGTCAAAATCAGCCCCAAATCGTGGAGCCGTCCACCGGATTCACCGCCCTGGTTCACCCCCGCCTCGAAAAGCTGGTCAGGGAGGACGCAATAACTTTTCAGTTCGTCGGAAGTTGCCAGCAGATTTTCCAGAAAGGCGGCCCGCTTGGAGTAGTTCTGATAGACCTTTAAACTCCCAATGGACTGCTGCACCGCCTCATGCATCAGGAGGAGCCGCCCGCCGCCGTCCAGCACAGGCTCTGCCAGCCCTCCGGTGACGGTCAGCACCCGGTTGTGCAGCCGTGTAAAGGACAATACTTCACAGTACCGGGCCGTTCGGTTCCCTCCGAAGCGGCACAGCCGCCGCTCCGTCTCATGGGAGTACTGCTCCGGAACGATGAGGATTTGCCTGCGCCGGGGGCCATTCTCCGTAATGGCGCGGAGAAGCGCGGTGGTTTTTCCGGTTTTTGCCCGGCCTAACAGTAGTTTCAGCATAACGACGCTCGCTTTCTGAATGCAGGAATTATTGTGATAATTATATTCCCGCTGAAGATATTTGTCAACGCAGCGCAAAACCCCACCATAACAGCGTCAGGATAGCGGTAGCGTGAAATCCACAGTCTGAGGAAAATGCAGCTACCTGTAGCCGAGGAAAATTCACAGGTTGAGGATAAATAGTTTTAGGAAAGCGTGCCTGTGCAGAGGGGAACACGATTCCTCCAAAATTATTTGTAACGATTCCGCCAAAGGCGGCTCTTATTTACAGGAAAGGGAAAACAGTGCCTCGTCACAGACGGGGCGCGTTCAGGAGGGTGAGAGAGGTGGCAGGTTTTTCCAAATTTTATGAGGAATATGAGCAGCCCCTCTATCGCTTTCTCCTGGCGTTGAGCCGGGACGGCCATATAGCGGAGGAACTGACCCAGGAGACCTTCTATCAGGCGTTCCTCCACATTGACCGGTTTGAGGGGCGGTGCAGCGTTTTTGCCTGGCTGTGTCAAATCGGGAAGAACGCCTATTTTAAGGAGTGCCGCCGCAAAAAACGGGAGGTCAGCGTGCAGGACGTGCCGGAGGGGACAGCCCCGTCCGGCGGAGATCCGGCGGACACCCTCGCGGAGCGGGAACAGGCGGAGCGGCTGCGCTGGCATCTGGCCCATTTGCCGCCGCCCTACCGGGACGTGTTTACCCTGCGGGTGTATGGGACGTTGAACTTTCACGAGATCAGCCAACTCTATGGCAAGACAGAGAACTGGGCGCGGGTGACCTATTACCGCGCCAAGGAAAAACTGTTGGACGCATTGGAACAGGAGGACGGATTATGAAGCTGGAATGTGGCATTGCGCGGGATCTGCTGCCGCTGTATGTGGACGGACTTTGCTCTGAGGAGAGCCGGGCGGCGCTGGAGCAGCACTTGCAGGAATGTGAGGGGTGCCAGGCGTGCTATCAGCGCATGAGGGCGGAGAGCACTGAGACTGTCCCCCTCCCAACAGAGGGAGAAGCATCCACCCGCTTCCGGCGGGGGATGAGGCGGGTACGTCGGCGCTGGGCGCTCTCTCTGGTGGCGGTGCTGGTGGCTATCCCGCTGATTTTGATGACGGCGGCCCAGGTGCGGGGGGACGGTCTGTGCTTCACCAACCTGATTCCTGTTGCAAAGAGCTGCCGGTTCCTCTCGCTTTTGCAGGATGGCAGTTTTGAGGAAGCTTATGACCTACTGGATACCGAGGCGATTTGGGAGAATCTGACGGTGTATGACAGCGAGCGGCTGGACGAACTGGAGAATTATCAGGCCGTCACCATCGACGGCGAGGTGTGGATGCTGGCACCGGAGCTTGTGGAGGACTATTTAGCCGGAGATACCGTCGAACTGGAAGAAGAGGAAGCGCTGGCGTTTTGGGAAACGGTCTACCAGAACAGCCAGACGGGAGGCTCGCCCTTCCTGATTCCCGCGGCGGCCTATGAGACGCTGGAGGAGCAGGGCCATCTGAACACTTTGGAGGAAGCTGAAGAAGAATGGAATGGAGATGTCTCCTATTCCAGCAGCATACTGGTGGAGGACAGCCAGGGCAATGCCTATTACATGGGCTATGCGGACAGCTTCATCGCTGCGCCGGACGAATTGGATGCCGACGATTACCTCATCTACGACTATGACTGCATGCCGGAACTGATTTGGGAGGCCATGAAAGAAAACCTGGAGGACGAACAGGCGGCCTTTGAAGCCCAGGCGGAGCCATACCTGGATATGGGCTATGATGCCTGGCACGCAGCGTCCAGGGAGCAGTTCGCCGCCAGCATGGAGCAGTGGACGGAGGAAAACGGCGGCATCTCCCAGTTTCGCTTCTCCAACGCCTATGCCTGTTCGGGCGAGGACGGCAACTGGTGGCAGCTGGAATTTGACCTGTGGTTCACAGGGGACTCTGCCAGCGACGGGGGAATCACCTTGTTTTCCGACGGCGGGCTGACCTTCGGGGGCGGCTCTGTGCGCACCCAGGGCAACAAGGCTGATTTGTTTCTGAATGCGTTTTCAGCGGCGCTCTATCTTGAGGTATGTTCGGAGGCATTGTACTATGGAACGGGAGAAACAGAAGCGGCCGGTGATTAAAAAGCGGGCAGCCTACCTCTGTAATGTGAAGCTGTTCCTGCTGGTGCTGGTGGTGCTGGGCCACAGCATGGAACAGGTTGGCATGAAGGGGAATCTGCTTTACAGAATAATTTACCTCTTTCATATACCGCTGTTCGCCTTTGTGTCCGGCCTTCACCTGAAAACAGTGAAATCTTGCCTTCGGCAGGCAAAGACGGCCCTGCTGTTCTATCTTCTGATACAGGGCGGGTTTGCCCTGCTGGACAAGAGCCAGACGCTGGCTGTTCCGTACTGGCACCTGTGGTATCTGCTGAGCCTGTGCTGGTGGTCGCTTCTTTGCGGAGGCTGCGCGTTACTGTTGGAAAACCGGTCGCAGTATTGGCGCGGGATTCTGCTGGCCGCAAGCATCGCCGTTTCCCTGGGCTGTGGACTGTTGCCGATGGGGCGGGAACTGTCTCTGTCCCGGATGGTGGTATTCTTCCCTTATGTGCTGTTGGGGATGCTTTGCCCGGTCGGATTGCGGGACGGCCCAGGCCGGAGGATGCGGTGGAGGTTGCTGGCGGTCTCCCTGTTGGGGGTTCTGCCGGCCTGCATCGTCCTCCGGGAGGTACCCTATACCTTCCTCTACCAGGCGGAGGGGTATCGGTACTATCGCATGGCACCAGCGGAAGGGATGCTGCTGCGGCTGCTGTGCTTTGCCGCTGCAGTCAGCCTGGGGGCGCTGGTGCTGGCATCGATACCTGCAAGGCGATTTCCCTTTACAAAGCTTGGCGGGGATACGCTGCCGCCCTATTTGCTGCACGTTTGTTTTCTGCCGCTGTTAAAGGCGCTTTGGCCGGAGGCCGGGATAGGCGGGCTGGTATTGTTTTCCTTGGCGGTGGTCTGCCTGCTGTGGGAGTTGTTCCGCTGGGCGCGGCCTCCCTGCGCAATCATGCAGGAGCAGGCTTTCACGTTTCCTTTGACAAAACCGTGATTTCCCCTTATAATAAAAGCATCGACCGGGCGGGATGCCCTGCAGGGAGGAAACAGTTATGCCAGAGCGAATTTCAGCGGTGGAGCGCAATACGAAGGAAACGAAAATCAGCCTGACCCTGAACCTGGACGGAACGGGGAGCAGCAGGATTGAGACTGGGATTGGCTTTTTCAATCATATGCTGGAGGGCTTTGCCCGGCATGGCCTGTTTGACCTGAAGGTGGCCTGCGATGGTGACCTCGCCGTGGACTGTCATCACTCCATCGAGGACACCGGTATTGTCCTGGGCACAGCCATCCGGGAAGCGGCGGGCGATAAGAAGGGCATCAAGCGCTATGGCAGCTGTATCCTGCCCATGGACGAGGCACTGGTGCTGTGCGCGGTGGATTTGAGCGGGCGGCCCTACCTGGTGTATGATGCGGCCTTTACCAACCAGAGCGTTGGCGGGATGGACACCCAGATGGCCAGGGAGTTCTTTTACGCCGTCAGCTATGCGGCGGGGATGAACCTCCACATCAGGGTCCTTTATGGTGAAAACGACCATCACATCATGGAGGCCATGTTCAAAGCCTTTGCCAAGGCGCTGGACGCCGCCGCCCAAATTGACCCGAGGATACAGGACGTGCTTTCTACCAAGGGCAGCCTGTAATGCAGACATCTTGAAAATCACAAGCCGCGAACAAATCCTGTTCGCGGCTTGTGTTATGGCACCATCACACAAAGATAAAGAGTGCAATGAGTCGCCGAATGTGGTATAATAATATGACTATGGATAAACAAATCAGCCTGTCTGCCCTGAATGACGAATTGGCCCAGGTGCAGACGAAAAAGAAAGAATTTCTTGAACAGATCGAGCGTATTGTTCCCTGGGGAGAATGGATTTCCATGATTCAGCCGTGCTATTATAAAGGAGAGCGCGGCAATAAACCCTATGATCTGGAACTGATGCTGCGACTATATCTGCTGCAAAATCTCTACAATCTATCTGACGAGGCCACGGTTGCCGAGGTGGTCGACAGCCGTGCTTTCTCGGATTTCTGTGGTGTGGACTCAAGTAATCAGGTTCCAAGCGGCGATACACTGGGCCGGTTTCGAACTATTCTGGTAGAGAACCGGCTACAGGAGAAGTTCTTTGCTCAGGTTACCGAGTTGCTGATGAAAAGAGGCCTGCTTTTGAAAAAAGGAACGATCGTAGATTCCACGATCATTTCCGCTCCGTCTTCTACAAAGAATCGTGAGAAGAAACGCGACCCGGAGGCTCATTCGGTAAAGAAGGGGAACACCTGGCACTTTGGATACAAGGCTCATGTGGGTGTAGACAAAGACAGCGGATTGGTACATACCGTTGAGGTGACTGCCGCCAATATCCATGATGTCACCATGACGCCAAAGCTGCTGACCGGAGAGGAAGAGGAAGTCTACGGAGACAGCGGTTACCTTGGCGCTGAAAAGCGGGAAGATGCACTCAAAAAGAACAAAGCGGGAAAACGGATCCGGTACAAAATCAATCGTCGCCCATCGCAAATCAGGAAACAATCTGCCCGTTCGCAGGGACAATTGAAGCGCAGAGAACATGAGAAATCCTCCGTCCGGGCAAAAGTGGAACACGTCTTCGCCGTTGTAAAAGGACAGCTTCGCTTCCGAAAGACACGATACCGGGGCCTGCGAAAACAGGTCGCAAAACTGAATATGATGTTTGCGCTGGCAAATCTGATTTTGGCTGACAGGTCCTGCCTGGCGGTTTGATTTGTTATGCCCTTGTAAGATAAGAAGCCCATCTTCCCACGCTGTTTTCCGTTCTTGGCAAATGGCGTGGGATTTTTCTCGTCATTGTGCGGTGGTGCCTTAGACTTGTACGACAGACGAATCGTGGCATACAAAATTGGTGTCAGTAACAACAACCGGCTGGTATTTGATACCTTCGACGAGGCGGTTGAAAGGAATCCAGACGCAAACCCGCTGTTCCATAGTGACCGTGGCTTTCAGTATACCAGCAAGCTATTCCGTGCGAAATTGGAGAAAGCGGAGATAACACAGAGTATGTCCAGGGTGGAAAGATGCATCGACAATGGCTCAATGGAAGGCTTCTGGGGAATCCTGAAATCTGAGATGTACTATCTGAGAAAATTCACAGACGAACAGGAACTGATCTCTGCCATTGAGAACCACCGCAGGCGGGGACGTTTTGCCAACTGCGAATTGAAAACAACCGGTTACGAATTCTCCCACAAAAAACAAACCACATTGCTATAATAACCCCATCAACAGGACGGAGGAAGCTCGCCCTGTGAAATCATCGCCCGGACGGACGGCGCAGGCAGGAGGCTGGCACGGCTTCTTCCGGGGCAGTTATAAAAGGAGAAATGCGACATGAATGAAAAGCAAGTGAAAAAACCGGGTAAGATTGGTCTGGTGCTGATCTGCCTGCTGCTGGTAGTGGCCATAGGGGTCAACGCAGCCTGCTTCGCGTTGCAGGACACGTTGGACTCCTATCTGGGCAGCCAGCCTACCCTGACCGGCGATTTGTCCGACGCTGCTGACGAGCTGGCGCAGGAGATCGAGGGTGAGGGCTTGGTTCTGCTGCAAAACAACGATGACACCCTGCCTCTCAGCAGCGATGTCACCAAGGTCAACGTGTTCGGCTGGTCCTCCACCCAGTGGATCAGCGGCGGTTCCGGCTCCGGCGGAAGCAGTGATGCAGAAGTGGATCTTCTGGGCGCACTGGAAGCGGCCGGCATTGAGTACAACACCGAGCTGACCGATATGTACACCGACTTCCTCAGCGAGCGGCCGCTGTACGGCGTTCGGACCTCCCTGAACTCCTACTATGACGACCAGAGCCGCCTGTACGAGCCCTCCGTCTCCGACACGGATTACTACAGCGAGGAACTGCTGGCCAATGCGGAGGCCTATTCCGACACCGCTATCGTGGTGTTTGGCCGCTACACCGGCGAGAGCAACGATTGCCCCAAGGTACAGTACAAGCAGACCACCAAGGGCGGCGACTACATCACCGACGATACCCGCACCTATCTGGATCTCTCCACAGAGGAGGAAGAACTGCTGACCTATGTGGGCAGTCACTATGAAAACGTCATTGTCCTTCTGAACACCACGAACCAGATGTCGGTGGGTGCGATTGAGACCATCGAGGGCGTGGATGCCTGTATGCTGGTGGGCTGCACCGGTGATGACGGGACAGAGGCCGTTGTCGATGCTCTGTATGGTGAGATTAACCCCTCCGGTCACCTGACAGACACCTATGTATATGACCTGACTACCTCCTCCACCTACGCCAACAGCGGCTTTGAAGGGCTGGGCTATTACACCAACGGCGACGGCTATTATCCGGCGGACGGCACCACCAACGGCAACGTGGGAGACAGCCCCACCTACGAGGGCGTCGCTTATGTGGACTACGCAGAGAACATCTATGTTGGCTACAAGTGGTATGAAACTGCCGACACCGAGGGCTATTGGGATGACGTTTCCAACGAGTACGGCGAAGGCTATGACGGCGTGGTGCAGTACCCCTTCGGCTACGGCCTGAGCTACACCAAGTTTGAGTGGGAGATCGTGGACGCTGCCTCCGGCGAACTGAGCGAGGACGGCACCGTTTCCGTCACCGTGAAGGTCACTAACACCGGCGATGTGGCCGGCAAGGACGTGGTGCAGCTGTATTACAATCCGCCCTACTACACCGGCGGCATTGAGAAGTCTTCGGTCAACCTGGCAGACTTTGCCAAGACCGACCTGCTTCAGCCTGGCGAGAGCCAGGAGGTCACCCTGACCCTGGACGTGTACGACATGGCCTCCTATGACTGCTACGACGCTAATAACAACGGCTTCACCGGCTACGAGCTGGATGAGGGAGACTACATCTTCATGCTGTCCCGCAACGCCCATGAGGTGGTGGACAGCTTCACCTGCACCATCTCTCAGAACATTCAGTATCCTGAAGATCCGGATACCGGCGCAGAGGTCTCCAACCTGTTCACCGGTGAGGACGCTGTGGATGGCGTGTCCCTGGACGGCAGCGACTCTGACGCCAACATCACCTATCTGACCCGTGCTGACTTTAAGGGGACCTTCCCCTCCGAGCTGGCAGAGGATCGGGCAATGACCGACAACGTAGCCGAGCTGAATCTGTACACCGAAGGAATGGCGGAGGCCTGGATCGATGAGGATGACGAGGCCATCACCACCGGCGCAGACAACGGCCTCTCCATCACCAACGCCGACGGCTCCATCAGCGAGCTGGGCTATGCCCTGGGCGCGGACTATGACGATGCGCAGTGGGAAGATCTTCTGGATCAGCTGACCATTGATGAGATGGAGAACATGGTGCTCCACGCCTATAGCAAAACCGGGGCGCTGTCCTCCATCGGCAAGATCCAGACCTACGAGCTGGACGGCCCCACCCAGATTGGCAGCTTCAGCTGGGGCACGACAGGCAAGGGCTTTGCCAACCCCACCACCCTGGCCCAGACCTTCAACAAAGATTTGGCCTATGAGTTCGGCCTGACCAGCGGCGCGGAGGCCGTTCAGTTTGGGTTGACTGGCTGGTACGCGCCCGGCGTCAATCTGCACCGCAGCGCCTTCGGCGGGCGGAACTACGAGTATTACTCCGAGGACTCCTACCTCACCGGCGTGTTCGGCTCTCTGACGGTAGAGGGCGCCAAGGATACCGGCATCTACACCTTCGTGAAGCACTTCGTAGTTTACGACCAGGAAGCAGCCCGTGACGGCGTGTACACCTGGATGACGGAGCAGACCCTGCGGGAAACCTATCTCAGCCCCTTCCGTATGCTGGTGGAAGATGCCGACTGCACCGGTATCATGTCCGCCTACAACCGGTTGGGCGCTGTCTGGGCAGGCGGCAGCGAAGCGCTGCTGACCAGTGTGCTCCGGGACGAGTGGAACTTCCAGGGGGCCGTGTTGACGGACTACGCCGACCATCAGGTCTATATGAACGGCGACCAAATGCTCCGGGTCGGCGGCGACCTGTGGATGGACGGCTGGCTCAGCGACGGCACCTTTATGTACGAGACTTCCTCCAACAGCTATCAGCAGGCGCTCCGCCGTGCGGCGAAAAACGTGACCTATATGTACCTGGAGGCCGCCTATACCGCCCAGCAGTACGCGGAGGAGAATCCCGACTCCATCTATGTAACCGAAGCGCATGAAAGCATAAACATCTGGAAGACTGCGCTGATTGCCTTTGACGTGGTTGCAGTGCTGGCTATCGCGGCCTGTGTGATTCTGCGAGTGCGCAAGAGCAGGCGTTATCGTGCGCAGCAGCAAGCCACTGAAAACTAACCTCCCGAAACGAAGCGTCTGAATCCTCCTATCAGGACGCATTGTTCCCCCGACGAAGCAGGCAGAGATTTGCTTCCCGTACCCAATCGGGGTACGCTCTGCCTGTCGCCGGGGGAGTTTCTGTCTGAACCAATCGTTGAATGGCGGACTGTCACCTGCAAATCGGGAAATAGCAGCGCTTTTTGGTTGATAACGAGCCTAGCTCATCCTACCATGCTCCACTGAGTAGACCGTATCGGCAATACGCATGGTGGAACGGCGGTGGGAAACCAGCACGACCGTCTTATCCGTCTGCTCCTCCCGCAGGGAGCGCAGAATCACCGCCTCGTTCAGGCTGTCCAGATTGCTGGTTGGCTCATCCAGCAGCACAAAAGGCGCATCGTGGAGGAAGGCGCGGGCCAGCCCCAGCCGCTGCCGCTCTCCGCCGGAGAGGGTATCGCCCAATTCGCCCACCGGCGTGTCGTAGCCTTTGGGCAGGGTCATAATGAAATCATGAACCGACGCCTTTTGGCAGGCTGCAACGATTTCCACGTCTGTGGCATCCAGTTTTGCAATGCGCAAATTGTTACGGATGCTGTCATGGAAGAGGTGGGTTTCCTGGGTCACGAAGCTCTCCATATCCCGCAGGTTTGCGGTATTGATGGCCTCCACCGCCGTGCCGGAGACGGAGATTTTTCCCCTGTCTACGCTCCAAAAACGCATCAGCAGCTTTAATAGGGTAGACTTCCCACTGCCGCTGCGGCCCGTGATGCCGATGATTTGATGCTCCGGGAAGCGGGCGGAGACATCCTGCAAAATGACCTCCTGCCCATAGGAAAAGGTTACCTGCTCCGCCGCCGCGCCTTGGAAGGATATCTCCGGCTGCCCGGAAATCTCCTCCGTCACCGGCGTTTCCTCCAGGATATCCAGCACCCGATTGCCGGCCGCGAAGGTATTTTGCAGTGTGCTGCCCAGCCCCGCCAGAGCCACCACAGGGCCGAAGGAGGAGAACAGCGCGATGACAGGAACCAGCACTCCGGCGAAGTCCACCTGACCCTGCCGGTAGAGGGAAGCGGCGGCCAGCAGCATGGCAAGGTCGAAGAGCAGAATCACCGTATTGGTTACGGCGCTGTTCAGCCCTGTGTTCCGTTTCATCTGCTCTTCGGTACCGGAAAGAGCGTCGGTGCGGCGGTTCATCTCCGTGAGGCGCTCTGCGCCTTGGGCGTATTGAATGGTCTCAGACAGCCCACGCATACTGTCCAGCACGAAGCCAGAGAGCGCACCTGAGTCGGTGCGGAACCGCAGCCCCGCATCTCCGCTGAGCTTGGATGTGGCCAGCGGCATGACAATGCCAACCACCAGATACGCTATCAGCGCCAGCAGCCCCAGCGCCCAGTGGAAGGAGCCGATGAACAGGCACAGAATGATGGTGAACAGCAGTGCAATGACCGCCGGAGAGATGGTATGGGCGTAAAATACCTCCAACAGCTCGATATCGGAGGTGATGACGGAGATTAGGTCCCCCTTGTCCCGCCCCTCCAGCTTGGCAGGGCAGAGCTTCCGCAGCGCCCGGAATACCCTGTCCCGAATCAACGCCAACAGCTTGAAGGCGATGAAGTGATTGCATGCCTGCTCCCCATAGCGCAGCCCTGCCCGCAGAAGGGCGAAGAGTAGCACGCAGGTAAATATTCCAATCAGGGAGAAGGGGGTTTCAACGCCCACCAGTTCCAGCACAGCATAGCCGCCCAGCACCGTGATAAAGGTGGCGCACAGGTGACCGATCAGGCCCATGCAGATGGCCAGCACCATGAAGCCCGTCAGGGGCTTCACCAGACCCACCAGTCGTAGCATAACGGTAAATCCACTTCTCCGTTTCATTGCACCGCACCGTCCTTTCCGTAATTTTCCAGGCGCTGCTGCGTCTGCCACAGCGCGGCATATTGGCCGCCCTTCTGCAAAAGAACTTCATGGGTGCCCCGCTCCGTGATGATACCGTTATCCATGACATAAATGCAGTCTGACGCGGTCACGTTCGCCAGACGGTGGGAAATCAGGATGACGGTCTTTCGCTTTGCCAGGGCATGAATCTGCGCCATGATGTCGGTCTCGCTCTCTACATCGATGTTGGAGGTGGCTTCGTCAAAGAGGTACACAGGACTGTCGTGGAGCAGCGCCCGGGCCAGCGCCAGCCGCTGACGCTGGCCGCCGGACAGATTGCCGCCCTGTTCCGTCAGGCAGGTATCCAGGCCGTTTTCCTCCCTGAGGAAATCCGCCAGCTTCACCTGTTCCAGCACGTTCCAAAGGATTTCATCATCCGCATCCGGACGGCCCATCAGCAGATTGTCCCGAACGGTGCCCCTGAACAGGTAGCTCTGATGGCTGATATAGGTGATGTTTTCCATCAGACTGGCCTCGTTTAGCTCCCGCAGCTCCACACCGCCTATGGTGACGCTGCCCTGATAGGACCGGTTCCGACCCATCAGGATCGTTGCTACGGTGGATTTGCCGCAGCCGGATTCCCCGACAATGGAGAGGAAGCCTCCCTGTGGGAACTCCAGGTCGATGCCGTGGAGCACTTCCCGCTCCGGCTCGTAGGAGAAACGCAGCCCGCGGCAGACGATGGAAGCGCCTGCCGGGCAACGCGTCGTCTTCTGTTCCTCCTCCGGCAAGTCAAGCAGGTGGAAGATTTTGTCGCTGGCAGCCATACCGTTCATGGCAATGTGGAAGTAGGAGCCCAGTTGGCGCATGGGAAGGAAGAAATCCGCACTCAGCAGGATGATAAGCAGGCACCCGGCCAGGCTGACGTGCCCCGCAGCGCACTGTGTGGCGGCCATGATAATGCCCAGCGCTGCCCCACCGTAGGCGATGAAGTCCATGATGGTGATGGAGTTCAGCTGCATGGTCAGCACCTTCATGGTGATGCGGCGAAACTTCTCCGCTTCCTCGTTCATCTCCTGCTGCTTAAATTCATCTGCCTGGTAGATTTTCAGGGTGGTCAGCCCCTGTAGATTCTCCAGAAAGGTATCGCCCAGGGCGGTGTACTGCCCCCAATATTTACTCAGCAGCTTTTTGGCCCAGGTCTGCACCGCCGCAATGGCCACCGGAATCAGCGGCACACACACCAGCAGCACGATGGCTGAGGGGATATTCACAAAGCACAGATACACGAACAGCGTCAGCGGAGCCAGCATGGCGTAAAAAAACTGAGGAAGATAAGCGCCGAAGTAGGTTTCCAGTTGATCTACGCCCTCTACGGCCACCTGGACTACTTCAGAAGTTTTGACTTCCTCGTTGTAGGATGCACCCAGCCGCAGCAGCTTTTGATAAATCTGCTCCCGCAGCGTCCGCTTGACCGCCCTGGAGGAGAGAAAGCTCATCCGTGACGCGCCGATGGTGCAGACAAAGCGCACAACAACCGCCGCCAGAACAACAACAGCTGTGGCCTGCATCGTCTGGCCCTCTCCGGTGAACACTCCAGCCAGAAACGCCGTGATACCTGTCATCATGGCGATGTTGGCCACCAGAGAACACCACTGGAAAAGCACATTTCCTATGATGTACTTCATGCTTTCGCTGACCGTGCCGATTAGCCGTCTGTCAATCATCATACTGTTTACTTCCTTTCTGAATTTGTTCCCTTGTGCGGCAGGGCATCAAAGGGTATGAGCATCCTGCCTTGTCAATGCAGCGTGACCGCACTGTGATTAGCAAAGCCTAACTTTTGTGCCACGAAAAAGCAGCTCATTTTAAGCGCGGCCTGCCGGATTGTCCGAATTGTTATGAAGAGGATACGACGTATCTTTTTTGATTTAGGCATTAGCTCACACTAACCTCACTATACTATAACCCAAATAGGAAATCAACTCTAAAATTCCACAGGAAGCGGTCCTGCCAAAACCGCTGCGGGCTGCAAGCAGATTAAAAGCGCTGCCAGCCCTCAACGGAGCTGGCAGTGCGCCTGAATAAACTGTGAACAGAATGCGACTCATTCCACATTGATTTGACACATCTCCATAGCACGCAGGGCATTGGCGTGGCTGTCAGGCGTAACGCCGGCGCAGCAGGACGCATCGACACGGATCAGCACTTCCGGAACGGCTGCCTTGAGCAGCAACGCGTTGGAAATCACACAGATGTCCGTACACAGGCCGACCAGTTCAATCTCCTCCAGGTCCCCTAATTGGGCCGCATAACGGGCCAGCTCCAGGGAACCGAAGGAGGGCTTATCCAGAATCAGGCAGCCCTGAGGGGAGAGCTCTGGGATAATCTCCCAGCCAGGCGTCCCCCGGATGCAGTGGGGGACCGGCAGTTTCCGGCCCTCCTGGGTGTCCAGGTACTGCTCCGTATGGGTGTCACGTGTGAATACCACAGTCCAACCTGCTGCTTGGCGGGCTACGACCTTTTCCTGCACACGGGGCACAATGGCCACTGCCTCCGAGGTTCCCAGCGCACCGTCCACAAAGTCCTTTTGCATATCTACAACGACCAATAGCTTCATAGTATCGTCTCCTTTTCTCGTATTCTAACAGATGGCTCACAAAATTTCAATTCTGAACATCCAATCCCTCCATGCATCCGTACCTTGTCCGGCTTCATCATTTTGTGCTTACCACGCTGATCGTCACCGCAATCATCATCACGGCGACCAGCAGCAGCGGTATCATACCATCTATATATCCTTTCACACTGTCCAGGTTATAATACAGCAGGTAACAAACAAGGCTGACAATCGCAACAATGACAGTAATCACAAGAAAGGCGATTGCCATGGCCCCGGAATACTGCCCCAGGGCAAAAAGCCCACTTATCTCCAGGAACATCAATACAGTCCAGCCCACGATGAGGAGCAGTTCTGTTGTGACCTGTCGTTTCAGGATGATAGAGGACGCCGCCAGCAGAACAACATAGGCGATAATGCCGCCCATTACAATCGCAGTTCTTGAGAGCAATCCTCTCTGTCCGTCTGCATCGCTTCCCCGGGCGATTTCAACGACTGCCTCCACCCCAAGCAGAAGCGCCGGAATCAGCAGCCATCCGCTTTTCACCCCCTTAATTGCGCCTTCCGGCTTGAAGGCTATCAACCACCACGCCAGATAAAACACGCAACAGGCTGCCAGCAGGAGGTTGCCCGTCAGCATCTGCCGGGTCTGCAAATTATACTGTGAAAACATCTAAAATCAACTCCATATATGCGGTTTTCCAGTATCATATCCGTTCTTTTATTATAGCAGTCTTGCTATGGCAAAACAAGTGTAACCTCAGTAATTCCTACGGAAATCTGCCCTGGGCCATAACTGTATCTGTCAAGACGACAGATAACCTTCCATTTTCTCTCCCCCTGTGCTATGATAAGAAAAACACAGAAGGGGAGTGCGCGTTTACAATGGCAAAGGGACAGAATCAAAAACGGAAGGCTTTATATCTGGCGAAAATTTTCTTTGAGGAGACAGACGAGAGCCACGGACTGACCGCAGGCGAACTGATTGCCAGGCTGCAACAGTATGGCGTAAGTGTAGAGCGGAAAACGCTGTATCAGGACATTGAGGATTTGCGGCAGTTCGGCATGGACATCGTCGCCATGCAGAGCGGGCGGGCGCACACCTATCACCTGGTCTCCAGAACGTTTGAACTGCCGGAATTGAAGCTCCTGGTGGACGCTGTCCAGTCCTCCAAGTTCATCACGGAGCGGAAATCCAGGGAGCTGATTCGGAAGCTGGAAACGCTGTGCAGCATCCACGACGGCAAGCAGCTCCAGCGCCAGGTGCTGATTGCAGGTCGGGTCAAGACCATGAACGAAAGCATTTACTATAACGTGGATGATATTCATACGGCCATCAGTCGGAATTGCCAAATCCGTTTTCATTACTTCCAGTGGAACCTCCAAAAGGAGGAGGAACTGCGCCGGGGCGGGGCCTGGTACTGCGTCAGCCCGTGGCATCTGCGGTGGGATGATGAGAACTACTATTTGATTGCCTACGAATCCTCCTCTGACACCATCAAGCACTACCGGGTGGACAAGATGCGAAACATCACCGTAACGGACGCCCCCAGGGAGGGGCAGGCAAAGCTGGCCGCCTTTGACCCGGCGGCCTATACAAAGCGGCTGTTTGGTATGTACGCCGGGGAGGAGACCCGCGTTGCCCTGGAATGCGAGAACCGTATGATCGGCGTCCTGGTTGACCGCTTCGGGAAGGACTTCCCGGTGATACGGAAGGACGAGGGCCATTTCACCGCTTATGTAGACGCGGCAGTCAGTGAGCAGTTCCTAGGCTGGGTCATCAGCCTGGGCAGCGGGGTGAAGCTCACCGCACCGGAGGACGTGGTGGAGCGGATGCGGGAGGAGGTTCGGCGGCTGAACGCGCAATATTTGTGATAGAGCAGTCGCAGGCTGTTGCCCCAAAACCACGAAAAAGTTTGGTATGCACCCACAGCCCGTCCTCATTCTCCGCCAGGATGTCATAGAGCAGCAGCTCCTGCCACTGCTGGGCGGTGCGGCCCGTCTCGTTGTACAGCGCCACCGCCTCCGCTCCGTGAGTGACCTCATAGGGCAGGTGACGGCCTGTGTGGGGGTCTGGCGGCCTTTTTTCACCTCGGCCATGTCGTTCCCCCTTTCAGGTGTTACATCGTGTCAGACCCATTTGGGCAGCCTCCTTTCTGGATTTGGGCATGAGAAAAGCATGATGCAGTTACACCGTGCTTTTGCTTATTCGTTTTCCTGCCCTATAGTGAGTGAGAGAATTGCCATATCGTCCGAGGTAACGCAGTCCCCCATTCGCTTTGCCATGTGAATATAATCAAGCAATTTTCCCCGGGCGTCCTCTGACTTGGCATTGCTCATAACGCCCAGGATAAAATCCTCGTCATCCCGAATCTTTTCCAGTTCGACAATCAGCTGTTTCGCTGTATTAGATAGCTCTGCCACTACCTTCGCCTCCTGTGGAAGTCCTGAATGGAACTATCAATTTCTGTTTTTCCAACGATGGTGTAATCATCGAAGCCGTTGTTTATCACTGTGTAAATATAGTTTCCTATTGGCTTGAGCAATACGGCCTGTTTCCGGTCTTCATCGGATAAGTTGGTGTTCAGTTCGCTCATTACCTTCGCGTATTCCTGCTGTGGTCGGGAACTGTTTGATTTCTCATTTTCCAACCCCACTGTTTTCCTTGCTCCCAGTGTAGCAGAATCTTCGGTTGGTGTCCACACAAAAACCGGTTCTGTCCGAAAACAGAACCGGTTTTTGTGATGTTATACGGATAGCATTACTGCTCGGCAGCGACGACCTTCTTCAGGTGGACGAAGCGGGGGAGGCTGTTCTCCTTCTTCATCTGAATCTCACCCTGAATCAAGGGCAGGGCATACTTGATATACTCATCGGTCACGTTGTTGCCGCGCTCGTTGATCCACTCCACGGGAACCTTCTTCTCATAGTTGGCCACGGAGGACAGATCCAGCAGGACGGGCTGGCAGTTATAGCCGTTCTCATCCCGGGTGCACTGGAAGCCCACCATCTTGTCGGTGGTACCGGCAATGGCTTCCTTCACAGCGGTCTGACCGGCCAGGAAGGACTCATCGTTATCGGTCTGGGAGGCAACGTGCTCGCCGCAGCGCTGAAGGAGGGACAGCTCGATGGGACGCACCTTGACGCCGGGAATCTGCTCTTTCACCACGTTGGCCAACAGTGCGGCCAGGCCGCCCAGCTGGGCATGGCCGAAGCCGTCGGTGGCAGAGGTCTTGGCCTCGGAGACGAAGGAACCATCCGCATAGTGAATGCCCTCAGAGACAGCCACCAGGACGTTCTTGTTCTCGTCCCAAATGCGCTTGACGTCCTCCAGGAACTCGTCCATTTTGAAGTCCACTTCGGGCAGATAAATCAGGTCGGGGCCATAGCCAGTGATGTTGGCCAGGGAGGCGGCTCCGGCCAGCCAGCCGGCGTGACGGCCCATGATTTCCACAATCGTGACCTGGCCCTTGTCATAGACGTGAGCGTCCTGATAAACCTCCACCAGAGAGGTGGCGATATACTTGGCGGCGGAGGCGTAGCCGGGGCAGTGGTCGGTGCCGAACAGGTCGTTATCAATGGTCTTGGGGATGCCCATGACGCGGCAGTCATAGCCTACCCGCTTCATATACTTGGAGATTTTGTTGCAGGTATCCATGGAGTCGTTGCCGCCGTTGTAGAAGAAGTAGCGAACATCATACTTCTTGAAAATCTCCAGGATTTTCTTGTAATCCGTGTCATCCACATCGGGGTCAGCGATTTTATAGCGGCAGGAGCCCAGGGCAGAAGAGGGGGTGTAGCGCATCAGAGCCAGCTCCTCCGGGTCTTCCTCATCCATGATATACAGCTTGTCCGTCAGGACGCCGACGATGCCGTTGGCTGCGCCATATACCTTCGTGATGCAGTCACTGTCCAGGCCAGCCTTGATTGCACCGTAGCAGGATGCGTTGATAACGGAAGATGGGCCGCCGGACTGGCCAACGATCATTGCGCCTTTTAATTCGTTCATAGAAAATTCCTCCTAAGTAAATTTGAGTTCCATACCGCTATTCTGCACAGATTTACGCAGTTTTTCCTTCAAAACAAATGAGTAAGCGCGCAGCACAGGGTACCTCCCCCGAATTTTCAAGTAAATCATAGCACAACCCCTTGCATTTTTCAATCGTTCCTGCTAAAATAATTGTGTAAATTTTATAAGGAGTTGATTTCTTATGCCTCTGGTTACTACAACCGAAATGTTCAAGAAGGCTTACGATGGCGGCTACGCAATCGGCGCTTTCAATGTCAACAACATGGAAATCGTTCAGGGCATCACGGAAGCCGCGGGCGAGCTGAACAGCCCTGTTATTCTGCAGGTCTCCAAGGGCGCCCGTGCCTATGCAAACCACACCTATCTGGTCAAGCTGGTGGAAGCGGCTGTTATTGAGAATCCTCAGATTCCCATCGCGTTGCATCTGGACCATGGCGACAGCTTTGAGCTGTGCAAATCCTGCATCGACGGCGGCTTCACCTCCGTCATGATCGATGCCTCCTCCAAGCCCTTTGAGGAGAATATCGCCCTGACCCGTCAGGTCGTCGAGTACGCCCATGACCATGGCGTCGTGGTCGAGGCTGAGCTTGGCACCCTGGCCGGCGTTGAGGATGAGGTTTCTGTGGAAGCAGGGAAGGAGAGTTACACCCACCCCGAAGAGGTGGAGGAGTTTGTTTCCCGCACCGGCTGCGACTCCCTGGCCATCGCTATCGGCACCTCCCACGGCGCTTACAAGTTCACTCCCGCTCAGTGTACCCGCAATGAGGACGGCATCCTGGTGCCTCCTCCTCTGCGCTTCGACGTGCTGCGGGAGTGCATCAAGCGTCTGCCTGGCTTCCCCATCGTGCTGCACGGTTCCTCCTCTGTGCCTCAAGAGTTCGTGAAGATGGTCAACACTTACGGCGGCAATATGCCCGACGCCATCGGCATCCCCGAGGATCAGCTGCGTGAGGCTGCCAAGCTGGCCGTCTGCAAGATCAACATCGACTCCGACATCCGTCTGGCCATGACCGGCAACATCCGTAAGTACTTCGCGGAGCATCCCGATCACTTCGATCCTCGCCAGTATCTGAAGCCCGCCCGCCAGGCGGTCAAGGACATGGTCGCCCACAAGATCGTCCATGTACTCGGCTCTGACAACAAGATTTAAGCCAATTAACTCAATCCTTTTAACATCCCCCGACGGGAGTTTCCCGCCGGGGGTTTTCCAAACGGAGGTGCGCGATGAAGAAAATCGAACTGGCAGAACAGTGCGAAACCAACGTGATCCATGAGCAGAATGTGGCGAAAGTCCGCCTTGCAATGCCGGACGAGGACCCGATTTACGAGGTTGCAGAGCTGTTCAAGGTCTTTGGCGACTCCACCCGGGCCAGAATCATTTGTGCATTGACCATTTCGGAGCTGTGCGTCTGCGACCTGAGCTGCATCCTGAATATGTCCCAATCCGCCGTCTCCCATCAGCTGCGCATTCTAAAGCAGGCCCGCATTGTGAAAAACAGGCGGGAAGGGAAGGTGGTCTACTACTCCCTGGACGACGAGCATATCCAAAAGCTGTTCAGCCTGGCCTTTGACCATGTGATGGAGGATTGACCCGTCCATGCGCTGCACCGTTTCCCGCGAAAGGCAGGAAGCGGTGCTTTATTCTGCTCTGGCGCTTGCCTGATGCAGACTCCTGGCCAGGGTGAGACAGACGATTTCCTCAGCGCCGCCCTCCCGCAGTGCGGAAGCGGCATTCTCCAGGGTAGAGCCGGTGGTGATAACATCATCTATCAGGAGGATGCGCTTGCCGCTGACGGAGTTTCCTTTCGCCAGGCAATACACCCCCTTCACGTTGGTATAGCGCTGGGCCACGCGCTCCGTACCGGACTGCGCCGCAGTGTAGCGGGTCTTGTCCAGCGCCTTCACCAGCGGGATGCTTACGTGTAAGGCAACTTCCCTTGCCAGAAGCTCGGCCTGGTCGTAGCCCCGACTCCAGCGGCGGAACCGATGCAGGGGAACCCAGGTGCAGAGGTCGAAGGGGCCAGCACCACTCTCCTCCAGCGCTTCAGCCATCCATTGCCCAAACAGGCGGCTGTAGTGATAGTGCCCGTTGAATTTGTAACGGTGAAAGGCCGGTTTGAGTTGGTCTGTGTAGAAACAATAGGAGATGCAGCGGTCAAAATGCACCCCATATTGCACCTGGCGACCCTCGTCTGTGACAAGCAATTTCGCCTTGCAGCCTTGGCAAAGCATTCCTGTCTCCAGGATGGCCCCACAGAAGTAGCACTTCGGCGGATAAAGCGTATCCAGGACGAATTTTTTACAATCTTGCAGGCGTATCATTCTGATTCCCCCAGTTTCAGTAAAACGGTTCCGTCCTCGTCGGTGCGGTAAACGGTGCAGTTCCAGGCCGCAAGCCGGGCCAGGGTCTCCTCCGTTGGGTGGCCATAGGTGTTATATCCCACGGAAATGACGGCCACCTCCGGCGTAAGAGCCGACAGCAGGGCCTCTCCGGTAGCGTATTTCGAGCCGTGGTGTCCTACCATTAGATATTCAACGTCGGATAACTGTTCCCGCTCCAGCAGCGCGGTCTCCGTGTCAATGTCCATATCGCCGGTGACGAGGAAATCCAGAGCGCCATAGGACAGGAGCATGGAAAGCCCTGCATTATTGCCGTCCCCGTCCTCCTGTTCCACCGGCGAAAACAGGCTCAGGGTGCCGCAGCCGAAGGATACTGTTTCATCCTCTGTCACAAAAATAACTTCACACTGATATTCTCCCGCAAGCGCACAAATCACCTGCTGCTGTGGCTCGTTTGACTCAGGCAGGTAGAGGGTTTCGACTGTGATGCGGGAGAGTAGCTCCTCCACGCCGTTGGTGTGGTCGCTGTCATAGTGGGTCAGAATCAGTGCATTCAGGCTGCTGCGGTTCAGACCCTGCAGGTAATCCGCCAGCGTATCACCGGGATTGTCCTCGTTTCCACCGCAATCAATTGCAATCGCCATATCTTCGGAAAAAGCGGCAATGCATTGCCCTTGTCCGACATCTATGGCTACAATGGTGACCGGCGCGTTCAGCGTCGTCTGGAGATGAATCACTATGGCACAGAGCAGGGAAACCACGCCAGCACAGAAGGGGAAAGCCGGATAATTTCTCATAGGTCTCCATCGGACAGCAAGCAGAATCAGAACATAAAGGAATACAAGCCAAACTGCGTAGGCTGTAACGTTCGTGGAAAGAGCTGCAAAGTTGAAGCCTCCGACTGCACGGCTGACTCCAGAGATGTAAAGGGAAATATACTTACACGGAACCGCAAACAATTCCGCAGCGGGCCACCAGAGAAAGCTGCACAGCACGCACAGAAGCGCCAGCCCAAACAGCAACCCCAACACCGGCAGCACCAGCAGATTGGTGACAACGCCGACCAGCGATACGCTGCCAAAGTAATACGCGCATAGCGGCGTCGAGAGAAAAAGGGCCCCGCAGCTGGTGCTCAGCAAATCAATCATGCTGTATAGCAGCCGGTACAGCCTCTTTTTGTACCGAATCGGTTCCAACTTGCTTTCCAGTACGCGATGCAGTCTGGGCTGCACCAGTTCGATGCCCAGCACCGACAGGAAGGACAGCTGAAGGCCGACCCCGGCGATGGCATACGGATTTTGCAGCAGCAACACCAGAAGTGCAAAGGACAGGGAAGTGGGGGCGTCATTTTCCCGCCCGAAAATGGGAGCCAGCAGAAGCAGCCCTTCCATCAGGACGGCGCGGACGATGGCGGGCTTGCAGCCGGTCAGGAGGGCGAAGAACACCAGAACAGGGAGGACCAGGAGCCGCTTCCTGCGCTGGCTGCCGGGAAGCATTAACAAAATCTGAGCAAACAGCATAACGTGGAGGCCGGAAACGGAGACGATATGGGCCACACCAGCCCGCTGCAGCGCGGTGTATAAGCTGTCAGAAAGCAGATCCTGGTCGCCTGTCATCAGGGCTTCTATCAGGCCCAGCGCGTCCCCGGTAAAAAGAGCCTGAATGTTCCGCTGAATGGCGGAGGCGCAGACGGCAGGGAGGAGGTACCATGGGGTGCTGCCTTTCTCTGTAACGCTAATTTTCTTTACGCTTGAGACGATTGCACGGATACCCTTCGCGGCGTTATAGTATACCGTTTCATTCCGCACGATGTCTGCGGTTTTGATTGTTCCGGTGGCTGTCACGCGGTCACCGGGGGAAAGGTTCTGATACTCCGCATCCAGATAGACCTTTGCCAGAAAGTTCGCGCCCTCCGCAGAATCCACAGAAAGCGTCACTGAAACCCCGTATTCCGTTTCGGTTGGTGTATCCTGCACAACGCCGGAAAAGGAAACACCTTCTCCAAAGGTGCGCTCTGCGGGCAGGACAAAAATCGTCTGATAGCAGTGGCACCAGACAAAGCCCAGAACCAGGCCGACCGAGGCCAGCAGGATGCGGGTGCGCAGCTTGCCGGTGCAGGAAAGGGAAGCAAACATGGGAAACAGGGCTAAAACCGCCGCAGCCATCCACCATTGTGATGGCAGCAGGTAGACTGCCAAAAGCGCAGCAATCGCAAAAAAGACGCTAAACCAGGCCAGCTTTCTCATAAATCACCGTTCTCTTTCTATTTTTTCTTGTGTACGGAAGCCAGAGGATTGGCCCGGGCCGCAATACGCAAGTCATCGTTGTCAATGTGGGTATAAATTTGGGTCGTATTCAAGTGGTCGTGGCCCAAAACCTCTTGCAGCGTGCGCACATCAACGCCGTTTTGCAGCATTAAGGTGGCTGCCGTATGGCGCAGTTTGTGGGAGGAGTACAGACTGGCGTCCAGTCCGGCCTCGGTCAGCCGCTTTTTCACCATCTTATGGACGCCCGCCCGGGTGATTCGCGTTTTGTGCGAGGTCACAAAAAGCGCGTCCTCATCAAGCAGCGTCATGCCACTGCGGACAATCAGCCAGTCATGAATCGCCACTTTGCAGGCATCATTTAAATATAGCATCCGAACTTTATTGCCTTTACCCAGCACGCGGAGGGTATCGCCCTGTACGTTTGCAAGGTTAAGGCTAACTAACTCTGAAATCCGAAGTCCGCAGTTCAAGAACAGTGTCAAAATGCAGTAGTCGCGCTCTTGATTCTTGCCGCTGACCGATTCCAGGAGCTGAATGCTTTCATCCAGAGTCAGATACCGGGGTAAATCCTTTTTCACCTTTGGCGTGTCCAGCCCGTCAACCGGATTATCCTCCAGAAGATAGGTTTTTGTGGACAAATACTTGAAAAAGGAGCGCAAGGTGGAAACCTTTCTGGCACGGGAGGCATTATTCAAATGTCCTTCACGGGTCAGGTATGACAGATAGTCATAAACCTCGCTCAGCGTCACCGTGCGCAAAAAGTCGATATCAACATCCTTGATGGAAATCTGGTCGAACTCGGCATCGGCTGGAACCTTGCCGCGTCGGCACTTCAGGTAGCGGAAAAAGTTCCGCAAATCCAAAAAATATTCATCCACGGTGCCCTGTGAGTGGCCCTTCACCGTTTCATGGTAGGAAAGGAAGTCCAGCAGCACCTGTGGGCTTTCAGCTCTATAATCCAATTTGTACGAGTGCCCCAGTCTCCCCCGCTGTTTGGTCTCCCCTAAAGTCAACAAAATTTTTATTTTGTTGACTTTTGTGACTTCAAAAAATAAGCGGACTCTCCGCTCCCGGGCGCTCCCTTCGCCTCCCTTCTGTTCCCTATATATCTAGTATATCATATCGCCTGGGCTGCCGTCAAGGGGCAATCTGTGTGCTGTGTAAAAATCCTGCGCCGCAGCGGTTACGATTGTCGTTTACCGCTGCGGCGCAGAACTTACACATCCTCACAGCAGGGCTGCCATAGCCTCTCTGATATTCTTCACCGGAATAAGCTGCAAGCCCGAAATCTCAGGCTGCCGCCCGCTGTTCCGGCTTGGAATCATGCACTTGGTAAAGCCCAGCCGATGCACCTCACTGAGCCGCTGCGCCAGAGCGGTGACTGGGCGCAGCTCGCCGGTCAAACCGACCTCGCCAATCGCCGCCAAATCCTCCGGCACAGGTTTGTTGCGGAAACTGGACGCAATGGCCAGCACCGTCGCCAAATCGGCAGCCGGTTCCTCCAGATTCAACCCGCCAATTACATTGATATAAGAATCGCAGTTCCCGATATTCAGGCCGCCCCGGCGCTCCAGCACCGCAATGAGCATAACGGCGCGCCCATACTCCACGCCGTTGCTTGTCCGGCGTGGGTTGGCGAAGCTGGAGGTGGTGACAAGGGCCTGCACCTCCGCCAGCACCGGCCTTGCGCCCTCCATGACGCAGGTGACGCAGGTTCCCGGTGCGCCTGCCGGTCTGCCGCTGAGGAGCAGCTCAGACGGGTTTGGCACCTCGGTCAGCCCTTCGTCCAGCATTTCAAAGACGCCGATTTCGTTTGTTGCGCCAAAGCGGTTTTTCACAGCGCGAAGGATACGGTAGGTCTGCTGCTGCTCCCCCTCAAAGGACAGCACGCAGTCCACCATATGCTCCAACACCTTTGGCCCGGCAATAGAGCCTTCCTTGTTGATGTGGCCGATGACAAAGACGGTCAGCCCCTCCCCTTTTGCCAGCTCCATCAGCGCCATTGTACACTGCTTCACCTGGGCGACACTGCCTGGGATGGAGTCCGACGCATCGGAGGAGATTGTCTGGATGGAGTCCACAATGAGGATGTCCGGCTTCACCTGATGCACCGCATCCGTGATATTACCCAAATCTGTCTCGCTGAACAGGTAAAGGGTTTCCCCGGAAACGTTTAACCGGGCTGCCCGCAGCTTGATTTGCCGCGCAGATTCCTCGCCGGAAACGTACAGCACCGTGTACTCTTTACACAGTTCGTTGCAGATTTGCAGCATCAGGGTGGACTTGCCGATGCCGGGCGCTCCGCCAATCAGCACCAGGCTTCCCTGCACGGCCCCGCCGCCCAAAACCCGGTCAAGCTCATTCATGCCGGTGCGGAAGCGCAGTTCCTCCGTCAGCTCTACATCGTCGATTTGTTGGGGCTGCGCCTTTAACTGCCGCGCCCCGGTGGCGGGGCTGCTCTTTTTGGGCTGGGCGGGCTGCTCTACGATGGTGTTCCAGCTTCCGCAGGCGGTGCACTTCCCCTGCCATTTGGGGTATTCGTTGCCGCAGTTGGTACAGTAAAAGGTGATGCGATTCTTCATATTGAAACTTCTCCGGTAAAATATTGTAAATAGGCGGAAAAAATTGTCGCCGCAAGGCTGCTTTGGTAGGCGCCGCTCTGTAACAGCTGGTCTTCCTGGGGATTGGACAGAAACCCGCACTCCACCAGAATGGCGGGACAGGTGACGTGGTTCAGCAGGTAAACAGAATCGGGGATCCGCGCCGCGACGCGGTCATTCTCCGGGTCGATGGCGCTCCGAAGGGCGGACTGGGTCAGAACGGCCCAGGTCTTCCCTTCCTCCGTGTTCCGGTAAAATACCTGGGCCCCGGAGACCGCACTGCTGGTATAGTTGTTCTGATGGATGCTGAGGAGGTAGGTGTTGGGGGTTTCATTCGCCAGGGCGACGCGATTGTAAAGGTCACTGCGCTTGCGTTCCCGCAGCGTTGCGGCGGCGTCATCCGCCAGGGAGACGTCCTCCGTGCGGGTTAAAATCACCGGTACCCCGTACAGGCCCGCCAGCGCATCGATTTTCAGCACAATGGACAGGTTGATTCCGCTCTCCGCAACGCCGCTGACAGAGACGGCTCCGCCGTCCTCTCCGCCGTGACCGGCATCCAGGACTAAAATATGCGTGCCCGTTCTGCCGGATACCGCCGCCGCATCATCCGCCGCAAACTGCGTTGCCAGGCTTAAAACCGAGAGTAACACGCCGCAGATTGCCAGAATATAAATCACTGCTTTCCGCACTTCCATCACCCAAGCAAGCCTATGCATCTCAATAACAATATAGCACAAATACGCTGCCCCAGCAAGGCGCAAACCCGTATAGGGCAGGAAAAAATTCTTGCACAAGCGATTCCCTTTCAGTATAATACCTATTAGGCAATCATTGAATAAAACGAATAAAACCGACCCACAGCTCAATGGAGGTTCACCCATGAAGAATGCAGTCCGTCCCGGGAAATTGCATACCCTCTGCACAGTGCTTTGCTGGTGCCTGTCCGTCCTCCTTGTCCTTTCTGCCCTGGGCAATCTAAGCACACCTGCGGCCTTGGTGTTTTTTCTTCTGGCGGCCGCCGCTGCCAATCCGCTGGTGCATCGGAGACTGCCGGAGGCGAAGCCGTGGATGTTTATCTTGGCAGTCCTGGTGTGCGTAATGGCGGCAGGCTCCTTCCGGTCTGAAACGGAGCCTGCCGCGGTGGATTCCGCCGCCTCCTCTTCCCTTTCCGATGAATCGCTTTCAGAGCATGATTTCTCCGTTTCCTCCGAGGAGGCTGACTCAGCCCTGACCGCAGAGAGCGGGGATGCGGAAGAGGTCATAGTCTACGTCACAGAAAGCGGCAGCAAGTACCACCTGTCCACCTGTCGGTATGTCAAGGACGGTGGAATTGCCCTTACCCTTATGGAGGCGCAGGAACAGGGCTACGAGCCCTGCAAGGTGTGCTGTCCGCCGGAATAGGTTCTCCAAAGGTTACTTAGCCGCATCCGCTATCCGATGCGGCTAAATTCTTTTTTCAGCCGACCGATGATGCGCTTTTCCAGCCGTGAAATGTAAGACTGGGAAATCCCCAGGGAATCCGCCACCTCCTTCTGGGTGCGGCTGTCCCGCCCGTCCAGGCCGAACCGCATGGTGATGATGCGCTTTTCCCGGTCATTCAGCTTCTCCAGCGCCTGGTAGAGGAGCCGCCTGTCCTCCCCTGCCTGCACAGGACGCTCCACCAGGTCCTCCTCCGTCCCCAAAATGTCGGACAGCAGCAGCTCATTGCCGTCCCAGTCCGTATTCAGCGGTTCGTCAAAGGAAATTTCCGTCCGCTGGTTGGAGGTTTTCCGCAGGTGCATCAGTATTTCATTTTCAATGCAGCGTGCGGCGTAGGTGGCCAGCTTGATGTTCTTCTCCGTATCGAAGGTGTTCACTGCCTTGATCAGGCCGATGGTGCCGATGGATACCAGATCATCCAGGTTGATGCCGGTGTTCTCAAACCGTCTGGCCAGATAGACCACCAGCCGTAGGTTGTGCTCAATCAAAGTGTCGCGGGCCTGTTCATCCCCTTCGCGGAAAGCCAGCAGCAGCCGCCGCTCCTCCTGTCGGTCTAAAGGCGGCAGGAGGTCGCTGCCTCCCACATAATAGATGCCGTTGGGCCATAGCAGCCTGCGCCACCCCCGTTTTATCACCTGCCACAAGTTACGCAAACTCCAACTGCCACTGCATCTCCATACTTCATAACATTCCTGATACATAGTCTTTCCCTCCTGTGATGGCGTTCCTACAACACTGCATAAAATCCTACAATCCAACCAACGCCTGATAGGCTCCGTCTGACAGCCGAACAGGGGAAATGGCTACCGGAAGCGCCCCCCGCTCCACACCATCCACCTTTACCCGTTGCGCCGTAAATGCCAGCAGAAACCCCTCCGCCTGCTGTACTGTGCGGCAGGGCAGCAGCCGCAGCCGCCCCTCCGGCCATACCACAGACAGCTTTGCCAAATGCTCCGCAGGCGCGGCGCAAGCCGCCTGGGTGATTCCCTCCGGAAGGCAGGAGGCCAGGGCATCCCACTCCACCACCAGCACCCCCTTTCCGCTGATCGGGTCCCGCAGGCCGTTGCCGCTGTCCACCAGCGCCGTCAAGAACCGCCGTTTCCCGTTGACCTCCAGCAGCACCGGCACCCTTTTACCGTTCTTGCCGTTTGCCTTCCGTTCCAGCAGAGAAGCCGCCGCCCAAAGGCCGCTCCCCGCCAACAACAGCAGTTCCCCGTCCCAGACTGTACCGGGAACCCCGTTGGCATAGGTCAGGCTTCCCACCAGCCGCTCCAGCAGCAGGACAGCGCCGCCAAGGGCGCAGCTCAGCGTCAGCAGTACCCCGCCGGGCCAGAGCAGCCGCACCCCGAAGGCGGCCAGCAGCATTACCGCCAGGGAGCCAGCCTGACCGGACACCCCGCTTAACCCGTCCAGGCCAGGCAGGAAAGCCGCGCAGGCGTACCCCCCGCCTATGGCCGCTGCCAGCGCCAAGCGCCCGGGCTTCACTGTCCTGCCCGTCAGCTTTCCGGTGGCTGACAGCAGCAGGGCGTCCAGCGCAGCATTTAAGACAAAGACGCCGTCTAAGTACACCACCGCCGTATCTCTGTCCCCCCTTTTCAACTGTGCGGAACAAGCATAGCATAGCGGGAAGTAAAAAAACGTCACAAGCGGCCTCCCCGGAAAAAAGCGTCGGGGGCCGTTTTTCCGACAAGCGCCGGTCGCGATTCTATACGCTTATGCATCTCACTTGTAAGCCCATACGCCCTGATGGCAGCCACTGCCAGGGCGCTTTTTACGGTCATCGTCATATCCGCCACAGCAACGGCAAAGATTTTTTCGCAATTTCACAAACCTTTAATGCGGATCGTGACGGTTTTTGTGCTTTCGTCAAATTGCCGAAGCGAAAAAAAAGGCATATAATAGAGTGGCTGGACTGAGCGGGGGCGTGAGATTGAAGCGTTCCGGCACCGGCAGGAAATGCGCGGCGAGATTGAAGCCGTAATTTTGAAAGGGGTATCCTAAAAATGTATCGCATCCAAACCATGAACAAAATTGCAGCGGTGGGCCTGAACCGTCTGGACAAGAACCGCTATCAGGTCGCCGATGACTTCGACAAGTACGATGGCATCATCGTTCGCAGCGCAAAGCTGCACGATGTGGCCTTCCCAAAGGAACTGCTGGCCATTGCCCGGGCCGGTGCGGGCACCAATAACATTCCCATCGACCGCTGCTGCAAGGAGGGCATCGTGGTGTTCAACACCCCCGGCGCCAACGCCAACGCGGTCAAGGAGCAGGTGCTGGCCTCCCTGCTGCTCAGTTCCCGTGACCTGGTGGGCGGCATCCAGTGGGTAAAGGATCAGGTGGCCGCCGGAATCGACGTGACCACAGTTGTGGAAAAGGGCAAATCCGCCTTTGCCGGGCCTGAACTGGCCGGGAAATCCCTGGGCATCATCGGCCTGGGGGCCATCGGCGCAAAGGTGGCAAACATGGCCATCGCCCTGGGCATGGACGTGCTGGGCTATGACCCGTTCCTGTCCGTTGACGCGGCCCTGGGGCTGGATATTCATGTGAAGCATATTACGGATTTAGACGTACTGCTCCGCAGCTCCGACTATATCACCATTCATATCCCCTATAACAAGGAGACGGCCAACACCATCGATGCCGAGGCCATCTCCAAAATGAAGGGCGGCGTCCGCATTATCAACCTGGCCCGGGGTGGCCTGGTGAACAATGAAGCGCTGATTCAGGGGCTGGAGTCCGGCCATGTGGCCTCCTATGTGACAGACTTCCCGGACAACGAGCTGGTGGGCGTGAAGAACGTCATCGGCACCCCCCATCTGGCGGCTTCCACGCCGGAGAGTGAGAACAACTGCGCGGTCATGGCCGCCCAGGAACTCAGCGACTATCTGGAGAACGGCAATATCACCAATGCGGTGAATATGCCCCAGGTCTCCATGCCGCGGTCTGGCCGGTGCCGGGTCTGCGTGATTCATAAAAACGTCCCCACAATGTTGAACTCTATCCTGAACCTATTCTCCGCCACCCAAATGAATATCGAGAACATGATCAACCGCTCCCGCAAGGACATGGCCTACACCATTGTCGATTTGGACACCAAGGTGGGTGACAGCGTTGTGGAGAAAATTATGCAGATTCCCAATGTGATTCGTGTGCGGGTGCTGTAAGCACCCCATTCCGCTGGCAATGAAGCAAAAAGCGTTCCCTTTCCGCGTCGAAGGGGGACGCTTTTTCTGCCATTGTGGAGCATTATCTGCCAAGTCTAACAAAGTTCAAAAGAAATCGATGATGGAAAATCGTCAACTGTCACAACAAAAAATTTTACCGGAACATTGTGTTTTGGGTGCCAAAACGGTATAATCAACGTAGTCTTGCGCCTTTGAGAGAGGTGCGAGTGAATAATGACTCACATTGAGGGGGAGGATAAATGTCCAAGGAACTGATTCGGCTGAACGAGATTTCCATGGTTTTTGATGAAGATCTCGTGCTTGATCGTATCAATTTGTATATCAACGATGCGGAATTTTTGACTCTTTTGGGTCCATCCGGCTGCGGGAAAACTACCACGCTGCGCATTATTGGCGGCTTTCAGACGCCTACCAGCGGCGACGTCCTGTTTGACGGCAACCGGATCAATGACCTGCCGCCCTATAAAAGGCAGATCAATACGGTGTTTCAAAAATATGCGCTTTTCACGCATATGAACATCTATGAGAATGTGGCCTTTGGCCTGCGCATCTCCAAGACCCCGGAGGCGGAGGTTCGCCAGCGGGTGAAGGAAGCGCTGTCTATGGTGAACCTTTCCGGCTTTGAAAAGCGAAGTACCACTTCCCTGTCCGGCGGACAGCAGCAGCGGGTGGCCATCGCCCGGGCTATCGTCAATCGGCCCAAGGTGCTTCTGCTGGACGAACCGCTGGGTGCCCTGGATTTGAAGCTGCGTAAGGAGATGCAGACGGAGCTGAAAAAAATTCAGCAGCAGGTGGGCATCACCTTCATCTATGTGACCCATGACCAGGAAGAGGCCCTGACCATGAGCGACACCATCGTTGTTATGAACGAAGGAAGGATTCAGCAAATCGGTACCCCATTGGACATTTACAACGAACCGAAGAACGCCTTTGTGGCGAACTTTATCGGTGAGAGCAATATTGTAGACGCTATTATGGAGGAGGACTATAAGGTCACCTTCAGCGGTCGTACCTTTGACTGCGTGGACCGCGGCTTCGCCCGGCGGGAACGGGTGGACGTGGTGGTACGCCCTGAGGATTTGCTCATTTCCGGCCCGACAGATGGCCAAATCTCCGGAACGGTGGAAAACATTGTCTTTAAGGGCATTTACTACGAGATGATGATACGGGTGGCGGACGGCTATGCATGGAAGGTACAGAACACCCACGCCTACGCCGTAGGCACCCGGCTGGGCCTGTCCGTGGAACCGGAGAACATCCAGGTCATGCATAAGAATTGAGGTGAGGGCAGATGAAAAAGAAGCTCCTCGCCATACCCTATGTGGTTTGGATGGCGATTTTCGTCATCGTTCCGCTGCTTTTGGTGGTGGGCTATGCCTTTACCACCCGTGACGGCGGCTTTTCTGTGGAAAACTTCCAAACCATGACCCAGTATTGGCCTGTGTTCCTCACCTCCTTCCGGCTGGCGCTGATCGCCACCCTGATTTGCCTCCTGATTGGCTATCCAGTGGCCTACTGGATTTCCCGGGAAAGTGCCAACGTCCGGCGCATCGCCATGGTGCTGATTATGCTGCCTATGTGGATGAACTTCCTGCTGCGAACCTACGCCTGGATGAGCCTGCTGGAGAACACAGGCATCATCAACACCTTCCTGCAAAATATCGGTTTCTTCACCCTGATTAACGGGATATTCGGCACAGAGATAGAATATTTTCACATGATAAACACCCCCGGAGCCGTTGTGCTGGGCATGGTATACAACTATCTGCCCTTTATGATTATGCCCATCACCACTGTCATCGAAAAAATCGATCCCAGCGTGGTGGAGGCTGCGGAGGATTTGGGGGCCAACGGCGTCCAGACCTTCGGCCGAGTCATTTTTCCGCTGAGCCTGCCCGGGGTGCTGTCCGGCATTACCATGGTGTTTATCCCGTCCGTATCCACCTTTGCCATCTCCTCCCTGCTTGGCGGAGGCATGACGCTGCTGCTGGGCGACCTGATTCAGACCCAGTTCTACGGCAGCGCCTACAACCCGTACCTCGGCTCCGCCATCAGCCTTGTGATGATGGTAATCGTCCTGGTGATGATGGCAATTATGAACCACTTCGGTGAGGGAGAGGAGACGGCAATCTATTGAAAAAGAATGGTGTAGTTTCCCGTCTGGCCCTGCTACTGACGGCGGTATTCCTGTACGCGCCCATTGTGGTGCTGATCGTATTCTCCTTTAACTCCTCGAAAAGCCGGACGGTTTGGACGGGCTTCTCCCTGGAGTGGTACCGGGATTTATTTGAGGACAGCCGGATTCTAAGCGCCCTGATTACGACGCTGGAGGTCTCCGTCCTGGCCATGATTGTTTCCACGGTGCTGGGAACGATGGCGGCCATCGGCTTCTTCAATATGAAGAAGCGTCCCCGCTCTGTTTGCATGGCCGTGAACAACATCCCTATGACCAATGCGGACATCATTACCGGCGTCAGCTTGATGCTGCTGTTCGTCTTTGCCATCGGCGTATTCAACAGTACGCTTGGCAGCGTGACCGGCACAGAGCTGAAAATGGGCTTCGGCACCCTGCTGCTGGCCCACATTACCTTTGACATCCCCTATGTCATCCTGTCGGTCATGCCCAAGCTGCGGCAGTGCGACCCCAACATTGAGGAGGCGGCCCTGGACTTGGGGGCCACCCCCTGGCAGGCGTTTACCAAGGTGGTGCTGCCGGAGATTCAGCCCGGCGTGGTGAATGGGGCCATCATGGCCTTTACCATGAGCGTTGACGATTTTGTGATTTCCTATTTCACCGCAGGTTCCAACACCTCCACCCTGGCCATGGAGATTTATTCCATGACCCGCAAGCGCATCAGCCCGGAAATCAACGCGCTGTCCACACTGATGTTTGCAGTTGTGCTGAGCCTGCTGGCTGTGGTGAACATCCGCTCTGCCCAACAGGAGCGGGCAGCCGCCAGACGGGAAGCCGAGCTGCGGCAGAAGAATTAACGAAAACCAAGAGAGAACAAAAGGAGGGCACTTCCATGAACAAAAAGCAACTGATTGCCTTTGGCACGGCCCTGGCGCTGTGCCTGCCGCTGACCGCCTGCGGCAGCGCAGGCACCGAGAGCAACGGCGAGGTCAACGTCTACAACTGGGGTGAATACCTCGACGAGGATTTGCTGGATCAGTTTGAAGAGGAGACCGGCATCAAGGTCAACTATTCCACCTATTCGGACAATGAGTCCCTGTACGCCACCCTGAAAAACGGCTCCGGCGGCTACGACGTCATCATCCCCTCCGACTATATGATCTCCCGCATGATCGAGGAGGATATGCTGCTGGAGTTGGACTTTGACCAGATTCCCAATTATGAGTATATCGACGAGGACTACAAGGACTTGGAGTACGACCCGGACAACGCCTATTCTGTGCCCTATATGTGGGGTGTCGTGGGCGTTGTCTACAACACCACCATGGTGGACTATGAGCCCACCAGCTGGGACATTTTGTGGGACGAGGATTTGTCCGGGGAAATCCTGATGTTTGACAACAGCAGGGATGCTATCGGCATCGCTCTGAAACTGCTGGGCTACTCCTACAACACCACCAACGAGGATGAAATCGTGGAGGCTGTGGACAAGCTGATTGAGCAGAAGCCTCTTGTGCAAGCCTATGTGATGGACCAGATTTTTGACAAAATGGAGGCCGGAGAGGCAGCTGTCGGCCCCTACTACGCCGGGGACGCCATCACCATGATGGAGGAAAATCCTGACCTGTCCTTCTTCATCCCGGAGGAGGGCACCAATTACTATGTGGACGCCATGTGCATCCCTAAGGATGCAGACAATGTGGAGAACGCCCTGGCCTTCATCAACTTCATGTGCGATCCGGAATCCTCCGCCGCAAATGCGGAGTATATCTACTACTCCACGCCGGAGAGCACCGCCAAGGAGCTGCTGTCGGACGAGCTGAAAAACAACGACATCGCCTACCCCGCCCAGGACGTTATGAGCCTGACAGAGGTATACACCAATCTGCCCCAGGACATTCTGGATTTGTACGATTCGGAGTGGTTGCGCCTGAAGGCGTCCTGACGACGGATCTCATTTGCTGCATAAAAAGGGCAGCCACTGTAAAGTGGCTGCTCTTTTCACATTTTCTCATCAGCTTTTACTGGCCGAAACCACCCGCAGGGAAGGTACCTCGCTGATGCTGTCAGAGATGACGATATAGCCGTCAACGATGTCCTGAACCAGCAGCGCATAGTCGTCATAGCTCATGCCCGTGAAGGGCCAGTCTTCTTCCGTCACATCCAAACCCACGCAGTCCTCCGCCAGGCCGACTGTAATGGTTTGGCCTGCTGCCGAGGTTCCCCACTCCCAGTCGTTCTTCTCCAGGCTGTCCAGAGCCAGCGCAATGGCCGTGTCAAACCGCTTCACGGCGGAGGTAAAGACTTGGTCGCTCTGACGGGAGAAGTCGGAGAGAATCACCTTTTTGTCGCTGGCCGCCGCTGCGCTGAGCACGTTTTCAAGGCCGTCGCCGCAGGCGGAGAAAATCACGCCCACCCCTTTGCTGTACCATTTTTCGCAGGTACTTTCCAGGCTGTCACTGGCATCGAAGGTGTCCGTATAGGTATAGCGCACCGTCACATCGCCTTCCTCCAGCCGCAGCTCATAGGCCGCCTGATCCGCCCCCTGCAGGAAGCCGTACAGGTACTGAATCACCCAGGTCAGCTGCACACCGCCCACAAAGCCCAGGCGGCGGTACCCCTCCGCCACAGCGGCATAACCGGCCAGAAATCCTGCCTGTTCCTCCTGAAAGAGGAGGCAGTGTACATTCTCCGCCGTCTCATAATTATAGTCAATATCATGGGGCTCCCCGTCCAGCAACAGGATTTGAAGGCTGCTGTGTTCCGATTGAATCTCATAGACCGGCTGCTCAAAGCTGCTGCCCGCCACCACGAGTACCCGAATGCCGTCCTCATAGGCCTGATCCATGCTGTCATACAAATCCTCCGCAGTGCTGCCCTCCGGCACATAGCAGGCAACCTCATAGCCTTCTTCTTCACACCAGGCCTGAACGCCCTCGTAAACCGCCTGATTATACGAGTTGTCCTGAAAGGAGCCGCCGTCCGTCACCACTGCGATGGTGCGGGTACTCTCCGTTTGCTCTCCGCAGCTCGTCAGCCCCATGGCCAGCAACAGGGCCAGCAGGACGCAAATACCCTTCGCGCTGTGTTTCATTTACTCTGATTTCCCTCCTGGGACTGTGCGGTCAAGCCAATAGTTGTGCATCTTAAAGCCCGTTTCATAGGTGGTCTCCCGGCCCAGGAAGGGCAGCGGCCGCCAGGACGCCGCCGCCTCCTCGGAGGGAAACTCCACCTCCGCATAGGAGAAAACGCCTCCATCCACAATGGAACATTCCAGCGTATATCCGTCCTCCAGAGCATAGGCCCGGTAATCCTTGCAGATCATGGGCCGATCCAGCAGGCTCTTCAGCTCCTCGTATTGCTGTGCCTCCAGCGCAGTCTCCACCTCATGTCGGGCCAGGTCGCCCTGGCTCTTGATGGTCAGGCGATAGGTGCACTGTCCTGTGGCGCAGTCCTCACTTTTGCGGATGCGCACCTCGAAGGGCGTAATGCTCAGGTAGCCCTGTTCTGTCCTTTTGTGTACCTTACAGGGCAAATCAGGGAATTGGTCTATCCAAAATTTGCGTTCGATTTCCATTCGAAGCGTCCTCCTTATGCCGGGCGTTGCGGTGTTTCTGATTTACACAGCAATCATACCATTTTTGCGCGGACTTGTAAAGATGCCTGCACGGTGACAGAATCTTCCAAAGGGGCAGCGTATGCAGCCACCCCTACGCCTGCATTCCGCTTTGCTCAATCTGTTCGCCTTTTTCCGGTATGATTCCGGACAACGCCAAAGAGTTCGCCGCGCTTTTTCAGCTGCGCCGCAACGGCCTGCGCCCGCTCGCGTCGTGCAGACCTGTCCCCTATCACCAAAATTGCGCCGTCGCACTGGGCGGCAACCACTGCCGCATCGACGAATGCTCCCAGCGGCGGCGTATCGACCAGGACAAAGTCATACTGCTTCCGCAGCTCATCCAGCAGCGTACGAAACCGGCTCCCGTTCAGAAGCTCCAACGGGTTGGACGGGCAGACTCCTGCAAACAGGAGAAGCATCTTCTGATGCTGCGTTGTATACAGGCAGTCGTCGAAGGAACGCTGCCCGGTCAGGACCTCAGTCAGCCCCGCTGCTGCATTCAGTGCGGCATTTCTCTCCGCCATTACAGAGCTTCTCAGGTCAGCGTCAAGGACAAGCGCCGTTTTCCCCAGCTCTGCCAGGTACCTTGCGATGTTGAGGGAAACGGTGGTCTTCCCTTCCCCCTTCTCACAGCTTGTGACGGCAATCACAGTCCGCTCCTGACAGGAGAACAGCAGGTTGACACAAAGAGTCTGATACGCCGTCCGGAGAAGGGCGCTGTCCCGTTCCGGCAGCGTCAGCGTGACACAGTTCATCTCCTCTGGTCCCCCCTTTTGCGGCCAAAGCCGCTGACTGCTCGCGCCGCCCTGTCTGCGTTGGGTATCTCGCCCAGGACGTTCAGCCCCAGATATTGCTGAATGTCCTCCGCCGTGTCCATCCTGTCATTCAGCAGGAACGCAATCAGGAAGGCGGAGTAGACCAGCACCGAGGCAATCATGCCGATCAGCAGATAGGACACGGCGCTGAACCGATTGCTCGGCTCGCTGTCCAGCGTCCCCGTTTCAAAAAAATGCACCTGCTGAAAGCCCATAGCATCCGTAATTTTATCCTGACCAATTTCACACAGCACATCCACGATTTCCTTTGCAAGCTCTGGCGTTTCCGCCTGAACTGCCACCTCTAAAATTCGGGTGTCCTCCGGGTTTGCGGTGGAAATGCGGTCATACAACTCCTCATAGTCTACCGTCAGCTGTAATGCGTCGATGACCTCGTCTAAAACCGCGTGGCTCTTGAGCAGATAGGTGCAGTCATTGACCACATTCAGCGCCAGTGAGAAATCTGAGGCCGTATTGACCGCGCCGTCCTCCTCATTTTGGTACAGGATGTACAGCGTCGCTGTTGAGGCGTACAGCGGCGGAAGGGCCAACTGCACAGCCGCAAACGTTAGCCCCATCGCCAGGGGCGCGGCCAGAACGATCGTCCATAAATGGCGGACAAAGACGCTCCAAAAGTCCCTGATTGTAATACACCTTGCCGGTGCTGCATCCATTGCTTCCATTTCGCTCCTCCCCTCCGGCTGTGCAGCATTCATCTGGGCTGCTCCTTCCGCCAGACCAGACGGTCGACGATGGCGGTGTAGGACTGGATGATTTTCACCACCCTGGTGGACACGGATTCCGCCTGGTAGTCCGGCACAGGCGTTCCATACGCGCCGTCCCTGTGCAGATGCACCGCCGTTTCCACCCCCTGGAGCAGTGACGCCGTCTCAATGCCTGCCAGCACGAAGCAGCCCCGCTCCATGGCCTCGGGCCGCTCTGTGGAGGTGCGGATACAGACCGCCGGAAAGGGCCGCCCGATGGACGCGAAGAAGCTGGCCTCCTCCGGCAGCGTCCCGCTGTCTGACACCACGGCGAAGGCGTGCATTTGCAGGCAGTTATAGTCATGGAAGCCCAGCGGCTCATGGGGCATTACCCGCCGATCCAGCGTAAAGCCGCTGGCCTCCAGCCGTTTCCGCGCACGGGGATGACAGGAGTACAAAATGGGCAGGTCGTAGCGCTCCGCCAGGGCGTTGATTGCCGTAAACAGGGAGCGGAAATTCCTCTCTGTGTCAAGATTCTCCTCCCGGTGGGCGGAGAGCAGGATATACCTGCCCTTTTCCAACCCCACGCGGGCATGAATATCGCTGCCCTCGATTTCCGGTAGACTGCGGCGCAGCACCTCGGCCATGGGGGAGCCGGTCACAAAGGTGCGCTCCCTGGGCAGGCCGCACTCGTGCAGGTGCTGCCTGGCCTGTTCCGAGTAGGCCAGATTCACGTCGGAGATGATGTCCACGATGCGCCGGTTCGTTTCCTCCGGCAGACATTCGTCCTTGCAGCGGTTTCCCGCCTCCATGTGGAAGATGGGAATGTGCAGGCGCTTCGCTGCGATAGCCGACAGGCAGGAATTGGTGTCCCCCAGAATCAGCAAGGCGTCCGGTCTGACCTGCGCCATCAGTTTGTAGGAGCAGCTGATGATATTGCCAATGGTGGCCCCCAGGTCCTCCCCCACCGCGTCCATATAGACCTCCGGCGCGTCCAGTTTCAGGTCTCGAAAGAAGACACCGTTGAGATTGTAGTCATAGTTCTGCCCGGTGTGGGCCAGGAGGGTGTCAAAGTACCGCCTGCATTTGCGGATGACCTCCGACAGGCGGATGATTTCAGGCCGCGTCCCCACGATAATCAGCAGCTTTAGCCTGCCGTCCTGCCGGAAGGAGACATCCGTATAATCCAGTTTACATCCCACTTATTGCTCCACCTCCACCGGCTCTGAAAAGGTATCCGGGCTCTGAGGGTCAAATACTTCACTGGCCCACATCACCGTCACCAGGTTCTCCGTCTGTGAGAGATTGATGAGGTCGTGCGTATAGCCGGGCAGCATATAAACCGCCGTCAGATGCTCCCCGGACACCTCAAATTCCAGCACCTCATCTGACCAGATGTTCCGTTCCCGAATCAGGCCGTGACCGGCCACCACGATGAAAAGCTCCCATTTGCTGTGGTGCCAATGCTGCCCCCTGGTGCGGCCCGGGCGGGAAACGCACACGCTGAACTGTCCGCCGCTGGGTGTTTTCAGCAGCTCGGTAAAGCCGCCTCGCGGGTCCACATTCGTTTTCAGCGGAAACGCGACCTTTTCCTTCGGCAGGTAGGACAGGTAGGTCGCATACAGCTTCCCGGCAAAAGAGCCTTCCGGAAGCTCCGGCAGCATCAGGGTTTGCGGCTGGGCGTGAAATATTTGCAGCTGCGCCACAAGCTCCCCCAACGTGACCCGATGCACCGTTGGAACGTAGCAGTAACGACCCTGCGGCATGGGAATGACCGTCAGCCCTTCGTACTCACAGCGCTTCGCCCGCCCCTCTAGGGCGTCCAGCAGGCCGTCCAGCAAATCATCGATATAGAGCAGCGTCAGCTCTGTATCAGAGTCATCGATTGTAAAGGGAAAACCCTTTGCAATGCTACTACAAAGGGTGGCCACCACGGAATTGTAGTTGGGGCGGCACCATTTGCCGAACAGGTTGGGAAGGCGGTAAACCAGCACCCTGGCCCCGGTCTCATCCGCATAATGAAGCAGCAGATCTTCTGCCGCCAGCTTTGATTCGCCGTATGCGGAGCCTGCATAACGCCCGACCAGGGATGCCTGTATGGAAGAGGCCAGCATTACCGCGCAGGTGTTGCCGTACTTCTTCAACGTCTCAAGCAAAACGGACGTGAACCCGAAATTGCCCGGCATATAGTCAGCGTCATCCCTGGGCCGGTTGACTCCGGCCAAATGAAAAACGAAGTCCGCCTTCTGGCAGAAAAGGTCCAGCATAGCTGGGTCGGTATCCAAATCAAACTCAAAAATCTCATCGATTTTGAGCTGCCTCGTCCTGTCCTTGCCCGTTTGAAGGTTCCGCAGAGAGGCGCACAGGTTCCGCCCTACGAAGCCCTTCGCGCCGGTCACCAGAAGATTCATCTCGCTGTCCTCCCCTGTGAAACGCCGCTGATGTCCCGTAAATCCTGCAGGAGCCGCCTCCCGTACAGTGCGCACATGGTCACACCATAGGCAGCGCAGAGCAGGAGCAGCGTCAGCCAATCCTGCACCCCCGCCTGCTCCAGCCGGGTGCGCAGGACAAAGAGCAGGCCGGACAGAGCGGCATTCGCCGCCGCAAAACGCACCAAAAAGGGCGCGTCAACGAGGTCAGGCATCCTGCCGCCCAGTTCTTTTGCGCTTAAATACATCATCAGGAGGCCGGTTATCCCCGTGACAGCCAGGGTCGCCACGGCAGGCCCAATGGTACCCAGGCAGGAAAACAGCAGCACATCCAGCCCCAGATTGGCTGTGGCAGAGCCGATGGCAAGGAGCAGCAGCGCCGCGTCATCGTCCGGCGCTGCATGGGCCTTTTCCACCAGGCGGAAGGCCATCGTTCGATCCATCTGCCGCTTCCAGCTTGTCCACATGGCCCGAAGACTGTCGTCAGTGTGGGCCGTCCCGTTTTCGCGGGGGAAAACAGGGGCGGTCGGGAATCCCTGCACAGCTTTCAACGCTTGCAGCAGCTTCGGCGGGATTGGGACATCCCGGACGCCGGAGGCCGTTTTCGGCTCTTTCACCGTCGTGCAGCCGGATTCCTTTGCCTGCTCGACGTGGAGCATGGCGCGGTCAAAGGATATGTGCTTCCATTGCAGCGCGGCGCACTCTCCGGGGCGCAGGCCGCACAGCAGCATCGTCTGATAAAACAGACACCCCCGGTGCTTCCCTTCTGCGCAAATCGCGTTGAAGGCTTCCCGCTCCTGCGGGGTCAGACTGCGGCGCTTGCGCTCCGAACAGGCGGGCAGTTCCAGCCCGGAGGCGGGGTTCCGTGGGATATACCCCAAATCGTAGGCTTTCCCGAACAGCTCCCGCATGGTGCAGCGGAGCTTCTTCAGGTGGCTGCCGGACATACCGGCGGAATCATTCAAAATCCGCTGGAGGTGCAGCTCCGTGACGCTCCGCAGCGGATACCGGCCAATGGCGGGAAGAATATAGCCGTTCAGCTTTTCCTGATACATCCGGCGGGATTTTTCCGTCATTTCCCTGTCCGCTTTATAAGTTTCAAACCACTGCTGCGCCCACACCTTCACCGGCGTGTTGGGGTTCACGTCCACCAGACCCGCGTCGATGTCCTTGTATTTCTGATAGTAGGCCATGACGCACTCTGCCTGAGACGTGGCGGAGACGTGGCGCTGCCGCCCGTCCTGTGTCCAATAGTGGTGCCAGCGACCATCCGCCTGAAGGGTCGGCAGGCGATCCATATCTGGATTATTGCTTTTTCGCGCCATGATAAAATTTCTCCTTCCAATTTACGGGAAAGTATGGTAAACTGAAAGGGTAGTGATTTTCTGCCAATATGCACTACCCCTTCCCTCCCCCGGTGCTGGAACACTGGGGGAGGGTTTTTTATTTGAACTTTACAGCGGTGCCAACCAGAGTTATATTGCTCGGCGCCTGTGATATGGGGCGGATGCCAACAACGGCGTCAGCACCGACTGCGGTTGCAGAATAAGTGATGTCTTCCGTCAGTTCCTTCATAGCTGCCTGACGCTGTTTGATGCACTGTTTTTTACTGATGGTTGTGGGTACATCGTAGCTGGAACTGGCTACAAGACCGATGTATTCCAGCTCCTTGCCGGGGATAGTCTCACAGGTGGTCACAATCATAAAGTTCACCCCCTATTTATCCGGTTGCTCCGATGTAACGGCCTGCCAGACCTGCTCCCGGCGCTGGGGAGAAAGCCTGCGGTAACTGGCTACCAGCGCAATCTCTTCATCGGAGAGGTCGGAGCCGACCACAAGGGCGGTTTCATCCAGCAAGTCCAGCTCATACGCGAGGCGGTAGATATGCTTGCAGGGGCAATGCCGCCGCTGGAAATCCGCACATTCGCAGGAATCCAGCGACGTGTGATACAGGCCGCCAGTCCTGCCGGAGAACACGGCGGTTTGCTTCTTCCTGTTCAGAGAAACAGGCGGTTTCATCTCGTTCAGCGCACGATACAAAGACTTCATCTGCGTCTTTGATTCATGGACGCTGGCATCCCAAGTTCCAAACTCCACAAAAATCACCTTCCATCAATTTTTTACTGCCGTTTTCAGGAAACGGGCATCCACGGTTTCGGGGAGGACAATATCGCCAGAAGATGCAACGGCGTGATTATCCATCCAAAGGAAAACAAGGCTGCGCAAATCCCCGTAAAGGGAAACACAAATGAACTCAGTGGAAAGTTCGGCGGCCAGGTCGGGCCGATGCTGCAAAAGCCAGGAGGAAAGGAACTGCTGCTCAGTCTGCCTGGCGGGCTTTGAACGCTTGGCTGCCTGATACGCTGTGTTTGCAGCCGCGTCCCGCGACAGCACGGGCGTGAGCGCGGAAAGCCGGAACCGCTGGATACAGGAGGCACAGGAGATTTCCTCCAACAGGCCAGCGGAGACAGCGGCCTCCAGCGGTTTGGAGCGATAAAGCAGGACAGAACGGGTCAACGTGCGCCGAAAATAGCAGAGAACCGGAAGCACTTCTTCAACCCCCGGCAGGCTGTCCATCGTCCTGCACAGGCTGGCATAGGAGGCTTCATCATACCAGGCGGCGTTCTTCCCGTAGAAAATCTGACCGGCCTCCAGCTTCCTGCGGTACATACAAATGGAGGAAATCTCAGGGTTGGGGTTCGTGCAGCGGCGGAGGTCGGAGCATTCGCTGAACCGGGAACAACAGCCGATGGAAGAAGCGGACGACGAGCGGTCGGAGGCTTCCTCCAAGGGCATATCATCCAAAGAGAATTGAACTGACACTTTTATATCACCTCACTTATTGCACTGCTTCCAGGTCGGGAGCAGTGTTATTTTTTCCATCCACAGCGTAGGACAAAAGTGCCATAGACATTGTTTGGCGTATGTATTCCTGACCCACGCTGTTCAGAGAACGGTAATCAGCCAGAAGTTTTAATTCGTCAGGCGCTAGATAATTTTTATCGGATGAAGACGAGTGTTCATCTTTATGGAACAAAGTACCGCCAGAGATGCTTTCAATGTCAAGGTCTAAGGCGTCAAACACCTTCAACATTGTTCCAATGCCTGCACCACTTATTCCACGTTTAAACACGGAATCCAATGTTGAGTATGGAATATTGATGGCAGAAGTAAAAGCGCGGACACTCTTATATTTGGAAAGGATTTCTTCCTTTAGCTGTTCTTCTATTGTCATTTTTATACGCCTCCTTCACAATTTTTATTGTAAAGGCTGCCAGAATCAAAGTCAAGAAAAAATTTACGCAATATCGAAAAAAATTGCAAAATTTGGCTTGACAATTCACGCAAAAGCGTTTATATTAGAGAAGGTAAACGCGATTGCGTGAATGGAGGTGATGGATTTGCACAATCTTTGCGCTGAGATGGCCCGTTACGGAGTGTCACCTGCCGACATTGGACGAGTTCTTAACTGCTCCGAGCGGACAGTGAAGAACAAGATGGATGGTAAAACAGAGTTTGCCATCCGAGAAGCGTTTAAGGTGAGAGACAACTTCTTCCCTGGGCTAAGAATTGAATACCTGTTCGCCAGCGACGGCGACGGAACGGAATGAAAACAGAATCAATAAGGGGGTGAAGCAGAGTGACGGAGGAAACGAAAAAAGCAGAAGCCCTCATCGAAGAGCTTGCGGGACACTTTGGGTATGATGCAAAAACCATGCCGCCCTGCGTGGGGAACTGGCCGAGAGAAAAAGCGATGGAATACCTTACACGGCTGTCGGAAGTGCTGGATGAAAACAGAAAATTCCGGGTCACAGTGGACTATGACCCGGAATTTCCAAGGGTGCTGCTACAAATTTCCTATGAAGATTGAAGCGGACGAACCAGACAATTCTTTGGACAAGAGGAAGATTCCATGAAATCGTCCGGGTGCTGCCAATACACGATATAGGCAACGTCCACGTTATCTTCCCTCACACGCTCAACGAGGAAAGAAAGAAGTTCAACCTGATGGAACACAGCTTCTTTTTCTTCCGAAGAAAGCGCACGGACGTCAATGTGATAACGCTTCATAATATCACCCCCTTCCCTGCTGAGATTATAGCACACGGGGGAAGGGGCGGACAAGCGACGGCGACGGAATGGAATGAAACAGAAGCACCAAGGGGGAGGTGGTGAACGCGGTGATTTATGCAATCGTTCTGTTGGGCGCTACGGCAGCTATATGCGCTGTGCAATGGCTGAAATACTATATTGCCAGTTTAACGCTGATGATTTTCATGCAGCGTAAAAACTACACTCCGCCGTCTGATGAGGAAACGGCGGAGTGCAGGGCGTATGTGATTCGGAACCTTGTGAAGGACGCAACCGGGAAACAATAAAACTATGCAAGGCCAAGCGCCTGCTTGACAGCGGCGGCGACGGAACGGAATGAAACAGAACACCAAGGGGGAGGTGAAGATATGGCTACCAAGGAGGAACTATGGAACGAGGTTGAGGAGCTGGCGCTGAAACACGCGGCAGAAATTCTCAAAGCCAGCGGCGAGATGACAAAAGAGAACGTGGACAAGGCCGACCGGCTGGTCTACATTGCCACGTCGGTGGAAGCGAACAGGGTCAGGCAGAAGGCCAACGGGCTGTAAACAGAAAAAACGAACGGCGGGGTTCCGTCACATGGAACCCCGCCGAAGAAAGAAGCTACTCTATTTCCCATTCAGACAAATCCCTGGGGACATTCGCAACCTTGCCGGATAATTTATCCCACTCCCAGCAGTTGGTGACGTGCAGATATACGTCATCCGCCTGGGCCTCCGGCGTGGAGCAGCTTTCCCACACGGTTCCATGGTAGAGCAGACCATAGGAGCCGTCCGGCTGGCGCTGAATGTACAGATTGCCGATGGGAGAACGATAGACCCACATAAGATTCACCCCCTTCCCTGCTGAAATTATAGCACACGGGGGAAGGGGCGGACAAGGACAGAAAGGAGGCGAGCGGTCATGGCGAAAAATGAACTGAACGAGGAGCAGATGGAGCGGGTGCAGAAGGACGTACTGGACAAGCTGTGCGGCCTGCCCCAGGCGCAGTTCGAGAACGCGATGCTGATGGTATCCATGTTCCTGGACGGGATGGCGGCGCAGGCCAACCTCGAAGCGGGGAAGCAATAAAAAAGCCGCATTCTTCCCGGATATTGGGATGGAAATTCTGTTCGCCAGCGACGGCGACGGAACGGAATGAAAACAGAACACCAAGGGGGAAAGAAACAATGGCAAACCGCAGTAAAATCGCCGACGACCTGCGCCGCCAGTACGGAAACACGCTGTCGGCCAAGCAGGTGGGCGAGTACATCGGGGCGAAAAGCTACCACACCACCCAAAAGTTCCTGTCCTCCATCGACAGCTACACCGTGGAGGACGGCGGGCGGCCCCGATACCTTGCCATCGACGTGGCAGCCGCCATCGACCGGCGGCAGATGCGGGCGGGCAGCGATTACACAGCCCTCGACCCGATCAAGCGGAGGTGAACCACATGACCACTATTCACAAGCACAAGGAGGAAAACCAAATGGCAGAACTGACCTACATCGAAACCAAGAAAATCTATCCGCACAAGGACAACCCCAGAAAAGACCTGGGCGACCTGACCGAGCTGACAGCCAGCATCCGGGCCAGCGGCGTCCTGCAAAACCTGACGGTGATACCGGGGCACACCATGACCCACGGGGAATGGCTGAAAACAAAGAAGCGTGCCCTGACCGAGGAGGACGAAGCGCTGGCGCAGGCACTGGAGGACGCGGCCAACAGCCAGTGGAGCCCGGACGGCTACACCGTCATCATCGGGCACCGGCGGCTGGCAGCGGCGAAGGAAGCGGGCCTGACGGAGGTTCCCTGCGTGGTGACGCAGATGAGCCGGAAGAAACAGCTGCAAACCATGCTGACAGAGAACATGCAGCGCTCCGACCTGACCGTCTACGAGCAGGCGGAGGGGTTCCAGATGATGCTGGACCTGGGCAGCACGGTGGAGGAAATCGCGGCGGACTCCGGCTTCTCCGCCTCCACCATCCGGCGGCGGGTGAAGCTGCTGGCGCTGGACAAGGAGCGCTTCAAGGCCAGCGAGGCCAGAGGGGCCACCCTACAGGACTACATGGAGCTGGACAAAATCAAGGACACAACACTGAAGAACCAGGTGCTGGACACCATCGGCACCGCCAACTTCCAGAACGAGCTGCGGAAGGCCCAGGAGACGGAGAAAAACAAAGCGTTCACACAAGCCCGGCTGGCGGAAGTCACGCCGTGGGCGGATAACGGAAAGGATGTACCCGGGCTGAACTACGTCAAAAGCTACTGCACCTGGAACTGGAAAGCCGATTCCAAGGTCCAGCGGCCAAAGGACGCGGGCACCGTGCGGTATTACTACAAAGAGGAACGGGACGGCATAAGCATCTACCGGGAAAAGCCAGACGAGACAGAGGAGCAATCCGACCAGGAGCGGGAGCAGGAGGAAGCGCAGAAAAAAGAAGACCAAAGGGGAAAGCAGCTGGGCGAAATCAACCAGCGGCACAGAGAACTGCGGACGGCCTTCATCCGGGACTTCCAGGTGAAGGAAAGCGATATGGCGGCGATTTGTGCGTTTACCTGCAACGCCATGATCGGCGGAAGCTGGGGCTGGGACGTGGACGGCGAGCTGCTGGCCGACCTGCTGCACCTGGAAATCGACGACGAGACCACCGACGAAGACCTGAAGGAAATGCTACAGGACGACCAGAGCAGGCGCTTCCCGTGGGGGTACAAGCTGCTGGCCGTGGCCTACGCCGCCACCGAAGACGAGAATCAATGCTACTATGACCGCCACTGGAACAACACGAAGCAAATCTGGGTATGGCAGCACAAGAAGGACAAGACGCTGACCAGCCTCTACAACGACCTGGAGGAACTGCTGGGCTATGAACTGTCCGACGAGGAGAAGGCCATGCAGGACGGCAGCCATGCTGTTTTCACAGGAGAACCGGCATGAAGAAGGGCACAGAGGTCTGGCCGGACTACGACAAACAGGGCAACTGGTTCCTGCACCTGCGCAAGGAAAGGGGAAAATTCACCTGGCAGGAGATCCGGGACGCGCTGACAGAGTACGAGGAGGACTACTATCTGCTGGCGGCGGACTGCATCGACCACGGAGAGCCACAGTTCGCGGAGGAAGAACAGGGCGACCACCTGATCGCCTACAGGATGAGGGATTTCATGCAATAAAAAAGCCCCGCAAGGCGGGGCCATGCCGCAGACAGTTCCGGGTTGGGAAACTCATACCCCGCCCGCGCCGGTGCAACTCCGGCGGGCGGCTCCATGCGGGCAGGGTTTATTCACTCTCTTTCGCCTGCCTGCGGCGCGGCCGGACGCGCCTAGAGTTGCCCGGCATGGCGGGGCCGCTTTGGCTATCTGCGGCCCCGCCCTATCTGCCGGTGTCCCACGGGGAGGAAAGGCATCCCAACAAAAATAAGGAAAGGATACCCTTATGGACAAAGCCCCCAGGCGGCGCATGAACCGCCCACCGGCCCCACAGACAGCCCGGAGAGACGGGCAATCACAACAAGGGGGAAAACCAACCATGAAAGAAAAAGAAGCGAAAATCCTGTCCGAAATCGCCGCCGAGATGCGGCGGGAGAACGGCGAGGCGACAGACGAAATCCAGGCGCTGGAGGACGGGGCAAAAGCCCTGTACAGCCGGGAAGACCGGAACGCCTGCGCGGCCATGCTGGCGCTGGGCGCGGTGGTGCTGGGGGCGGTGGCTATCGCCTCCGCCGTGGGCGGAATGGTATCTGCGTTCCTGGGCGACCTGGAGACTGCAGGGGCAATGCTGCCATATTTGGTTCTCCCGGCGGCGCTGGCCGTGGTGATGCTGCGGCTGGCGGGGAGGTAAGCGGATATGACTGTGATACTGAATCTGGCCGCCGCCATCCTCCTCATGTCCGGCATGTACGCCATGGGACGGAAGGACGGCTATGACGCGGCCTGGGACGAAATCGAGCAGGAAACCGACGAGGGACTGGAGCGCAAGCCGGATGAGGAGGAAGAACCGTGACGCTGGCAGACGACATTCACCTGGGGGGACAAGATTCAGGTTGCCCCGGTCTGGGAACACGGGGAACACAACGCCACCCCGGCGGCAAAAACCGCCACCGTGATTTACATCCATCCGGCGAAACGGTACTGCACCGTGCGGTACCAGGACGGGATAACGGATACGGTGCAGATGGCCCCCGCCGACAAGGTGGTATCCGAGCAGCCGGTGGGGTCAGATAAGCCGCACTATGTGAAAAAGACAAAGCGGAACATCTGGGTACGGCAGGCGCTGGATGAGCTGCACGTCACACAGAACGCCGTGGCGGCGGTCATGGGCATCAGCAAGAGCGCCCTGAGCAATCTGCTGGGGTCGGAGCTGACCTACGACGAACAGGACGAAATCGTTCTGGCGGCGGAGCGGGTGGCGGAGCGGCAGAGGACGGGCCATGCAGATTGACAGCGGCGAAATCCATGTTTACGGCTACGTCCGGGTCAGCAGCAAAGACCAGAACGAGGACAGGCAGATGATTGCCATGCACGAGGTCGGGGTTGAGGACAGAAACATCTACCTGGACAAGCAGTCAGGCAAGGACTTTGACCGGCCGCAGTACAAGCGCCTGCTGAAACGGCTGAAAAAGCGGGACGTGGTGTACATCAAGAGCATTGACCGGCTGGGACGGAACTATGAGGAAATCCTGGAGCAGTGGCGGGTCGTGACGAAGCAGAAGGGCGCGGACATTGTGGTGATCGATATGCCGATACTGGACACCCGGACAGACCGGAACCTAATGGCAACGTTTATCTGCGACACGGTGCTAAGTGTCCTGTCCTTTGTGGCGGAGAACGAGCGGGTCAATATCAAACAGCGACAGGCCGAGGGGATAGCAGCAGCGTACGCCAGAGGGGTGCGTTTCGGCAGACCGCCGAAACCGCTGCCGGAAAATTTCGACGACGTTTACCGGCGCTGGATGGCCGGGAAAATCACCGGTCTGGCGGCGGCTGCGGAGTGCGGGATGCCAATCTCCAGTTTCCGGTACCGGGCGGCGCGGTACGAGACAAAAAATGACCCCTGAGCTGCTGCAACAACTCAGGGGCCGGGGCAGAAAGGATTATGCCTGCCCCAATTATAACACTGAAAGGGGTAAATTGCAAATGAAAACGAAAGACATGATTCGCCAGCTGGAGGACCTGAAAGAACACTGCAAGGACTATATGGACGACACGGAGGATTGCCCGTGGAACAGGGACGTACAGGCCATTGACGAGGCTATCAAGCGCCTCAACACCCCCACCGACCGCTGCCTTGCAAACGAGATTCTGATTCTGGCAGGGCTGATTTTGGGCGGCGTGGGCATCATCTCCGTGGTGTGCGGAGTGATTTACATCCTCATGGGGAATTATCCCGCCGCCTGGGCGCTGCTGCCCTGGGCGATTACGGCGGCCATCGCCGCGCTGCTGAGCTTTGCGGGGGGTGCGGAAATGATGACTTATGACGAGGCGCTCCGGGCGCTGGAGAGCATAGCCCAAAACATACCCAACCGGCCTAGCTGCCTGTGCTGCGGCTACGAGCACAACTGTGACCGGGACGGCTGCGCCCTGCTGGAGGGGGTCAAGGCGGTCATGGAGCAGCTGCACAAGGACTGCTTTGGCGACTGCACCTGCTGCGCCCACAGCGGCGTCCCCTACGACAAGCCCCCCTGTGCAGACTGTTTTGACACCCGCAACAATTACCACACCCGCAACTGGCAATGGCGGGGCGTGCAGAAGGAGACGCAGGGCAATGGCGAGGCGGATTGACAGCCCCTGCGACGGGTGCATCTGCCGATACTGCCGCTGGCATGGGTCGGACAACTGCAAGTATGGATATAATGGCGACGGCTCCTGCTTCGTCTGCGGGGAGCGGCGGAGACAAAAGCGACCGCTGTACCAGTGCGACGGGTATGAGCCGCCGGTGATCATTATCAAGGAGGACAAGAGCGATGGCAACACTTAATCTGGACAGCTTCGGCGAAATCATAGACAAATTTCTGACAGACAACACCGTACAGATGACGCTGACCATGCCGGAGGGCACCGAGGAGGTGTCCGTGGAGGACAACATCGGTCTGGGGGCGGTGGTACAGTTTTGCTTCCTGCTCCAGGCGTTCCAATCCATCGGCAAACAGATGGCGAAGGAAATGGGCGTTGACCGCACGGGAAAGGAATGGCACAAGTGCGTCAGAACGCTCCTGCGGCTGGTGGAGGACAAGCTGGAGGAGGACAACGACGATGGATAAGTTCATCAGCGCGGAACGCATGAAAAAGGGGCTGGAGGAGCTGGGGCGCTCCCCCTGGGCGAACGGAACCGAGATTTGCCCGCGGAACATTGCCATCAACGACGCTCTGGGCACCGTCAAAGACCTGTGCATCGAGGCGGAACCGGCAGCCGACGTTGCGCCGGTGAAGCATGGGGAATGGATGCGGGACGAAAACACCGGCGCGGAGATGGTGCGGTGCAGCGTGTGCCGGGAGGTGTACGACTGCGACCTCAGCCCGAAAGAGTTTGCGGAATTTTATCGCTATTGCCCCAACTGCGGGGCGAGGATGGACGGAGGCGGAGACAATGCCTGACAAATATGCAATCCTGCAGCTGAAACGGACGGATGAAACCGCCCGGGAACGTTTCATGAGCCTTGCGTGGCTGCGGGAGCAGGGATTGCAGCCGAAGCCGGAGCAATATGAACTGGCGTACGCTGGCAAACTGACGCTGGGGGATGCGGACGACCTGACACAGACAGAGGCGGAGCAGTACGCGCTGGAAAAGCTATTCGCAAAATTCAACCTCCACCTACCGCCTGACTTCGCCGGTCATTCCATGTCGGTCAGCGACATTGTGGCCGTGCTGACCGGCGGGAAAGCAACCAAGTATTACTACTGCGACAGTTACGGGTTTAAACGGCTGACGGGGTTTCGGCACCGGTCGGTGGAGCGGATGCTGGAGGCACGAAAATGAAGCAGAAAAAGCAGACCCACCACAGCAAGCCCCACGCCAGCGACTATGCCGCAAAGCAGCGGGCCATCCGGCAAACGTACATACAGGCCACCTGCGACACCTACAGCCAGTATGTGTTCGACTGCGCCTGTATCGCGCTGCACCGGGAATTTGGCTTCGGGCGGGAGCGGATTGTGAAATTTCACGCTGCCCTGTCTGCGCTGCAAACGGAGTTCACCCCGGCCCTGGACAACGGGGACGAGAGAGGCTATATGCAGGAGGTCATGGACAGGACGCTGCGGGAGGTCTTTGGGGACGACCTGAAGCCGTTCGAACGGCGCTACGAGTGGCTGAAGGAAATCATCTGAGGAGGCGGGCGAGCGGAATGACCTGTGAACTGGGAAACAAGCCGGGCGTGACCTGGGGCGTCTGCGACCCGGACGACTGCCCCGCCTGCGGGTGGGAACGCCGAGAGATGGAACGGCGGAAAGCGGCGATCCGGGCAGGCGGGGCCACGCTGGACAAATCGACCGGGAAATACTGCCTGAAACTGAAAAACAGGATGGAGAAAAACAATGCTGGACATGGAGAAGGGGGATAAACCATGAGCGTAAAAGAACAGATGCAAAGCGGCGACTGGAGCGGCATGACCGCAAAGGAAATCGCGGAAGAGCTGGGGTGCAGCGTTGATACGGTATACGGGGCGCTGAAACAAATCAAGGAGGAAACTGGCAAGGAAGTGCCGTACAAAAAGATGCGCCAGAAAACCGAAGTAAACGCCGGAGAAAGAAACGTCAGCCTGAAGGAAGCGCTGCTGGCGGACGACTGGAGCGACCTGACGCCGACGGAGATCGCGGAAACGCTGGGCGTAAATACAACCGAGGTCTACAAGGCACTGTATCGGCTGAAAAAAACAGGGCGGGAAGTCCCGTACAAGAAACAGAGCCGCGGGCGGCCCAAGAAGGTGGCCAAGGCGGAGGCGGAAAGAGCATCGGAGGAGCCACCCGCCCATGAGGAAAACCATGCGGAGGACGGCGACGGCGAACGGGCGAACAATGTTCGCCCCTACGGAGAGACGGAAACACATCCATCGGAGGAGCCACCCGCCCATGAGGAAAACCATGCGGAGGACGGCGACGGCGA
>JAJQEV010000059.1:0-10805 GCA_021201475.1 Clostridiales bacterium | reverse complement strand
ACGGGCGGCCAGGGGCCGCCCCTACAGGGAAGCGGAAACGCCGGCGGAAAACCCGCAACACGAAACAAAGCCGAAGCCCAGCGAAGCGGGTTCGGCTTTGAGAGGAGGCGCTGCGGAGCGAACGAGCGTTCGGCTTACAGCCGGACGCGAGCGATACGAAGCCAGCGCCGACGAGGTTGGCCGGGCGGAATGTTTGAGCCGGGCGCGGGAGTGCGTCTGCGGCGAACGGGAAACCGACTACGGCACGCCGGAGGACAGTTTCACCGCCATCGCAAGGCTGTGGAGCGCTTACCTGAGCAACGCGTGCCGGTGCGAAATTGAGTTGTCCCCCATCGACGTGGCGTGCATGATGGGGCTGCTGAAAATCGCCCGCATCGGCGGGGGCCGGGCCACGGTGGACAGTTGGGTGGATTTGGCCGGATACGCGGCCTGCGGGTGCGAAATCACCACCAGGCGGCAGGAGGCCGGGGCATGAAAGAAAGCGACAACGGCGTGACAGCGCTGCTGCGGTACCGGGGATATGCCGGTTCACTGAGCTACAGCCCGGAGGACGGGCTATATGTCGGAAAAATTTTGAACGCAAAGGATATGCTGTACTTCCACGGGAAAACCGTGAAGGAGGCAGAGGAGAACTTCCGCGACTGCGTGGAAGAATACATCGACTGGCAGAAAACAAAATGAACGAGGAGACGAAAGGAACGGGAATATGAAAGAATTGCAGGAGTGGGAGGAAATCCTGAACCGGTACAAAATTCCATACACGAAGGACGAACACAGCGGGACATGGAGCGAATTCATGGAGAACAAGGAGCACATCACGCTGCATATCGAAGTGACGTATGAAGACGACAGCGTGGTTGGCTACAGCGGATTTCACTGCGAGATTCTATTTGACGAAAACGGAAGGTTCGCGGCAATTGCAATCGGGGAATGAGAAAACGGCAACCTCAGCTCGCGCAAAAGGAGGACAACAAAATGGTAGTAACGAAGCACACCACTTACACCAGCATGACTTACGATAGGGCGTGCTGGACGGTGGAAGCTGATGAATCACATTAGCGCCCTCCGGGCGGAGCTGGAACCGGAGTTCCGGGAGTGGGAGCGCCTTTACCGGGAAGGGGCGGGAGACCCGCGCTGGCCGGACGGCGTTTACCTGAACCTCTGCCGGGCGAAGATCATCCGGGGGTACCAGCGGATGCGGGAGCTGAAAACCGGACGGGGACAGTTCTCCATGGACAGAGACTTATCCCCGGATTTACCGGGGGAGCGGCCAGTGCCGCCCTATGTCCGGTATGATTACAGAGTGGCTAGTGACTAGCGGGCGGCCAGGGGCCGCCCCTACAAAAAAGTGAAGATTTAGATTTCACGTTAAAAAACAAAGCCGAAGCCCAGCAAAGCGGGTTCGGCTTTGAGAGGAGGCGTTGCGGAGCGAACGAGCATGCGGCTTGCAGCCGGATGCGAGCGATACGGAGCCAACGCCGACGAGGCAGGCCCAAACAGACACGCGGCGGAGACGCCGCGTGCGGGCTTGTAATGGGTATTAACGAAACGGGGAAAGGGCTGCGGGAGAAGCATGAGCCGAAAGACGCCCCGGACATTCGTCCGGGAGAGACGCACTTACTGCGGCACGCAGTATATGGCGGTAGACATCTACAACTACTCCGAGGAGCAGGAGACGGCGGCCCGCAAGCCCAGGAAGCGGCGGGAAAAGGCGACGCCGCCCAAGCAGCGGAACCTGAACGACCGGAACGCCCGGCGCTACCTGGTGCAGCTGGGCAACGCCAACTTCGGGGAGGGCGATTTACACGTCACCTGCACCTATGACGCGGATCACCTCCCGGCAAATGCGGAGGCAGCGGAGCGGGAGGCCAGAAACTACCTGAACCGGGTGAAGTACGCCCGGGAGAAGGCAGGTCTTGCGCCGCTAAAATATATCCTGGTGACGGAATACGGCACGAAGCGGGGAACAGACACCATCACCCGGATTCACCACCACATCATCATGAACGGCGGACTGGAGCGGGACACGGTGGAAGCCCTCTGGCGGGACAAACGCCGGAAGGGGGAGAAACAGGGACGGCGCAAGGGCTACTGCAACGCAGACCGGTTACAGCCGGAGGAGAACGGCATCGAGGCCCTGTGCCGCTACCTGGCGAAGAACCCCAACGGGAAGAAGCGGTGGTCATCCTCCAAGAACCTGACAAAGCCGGTGCGGACGAAGAACGACCACAAGTATTCCAGACGAAAAGTAGAAAAAATCTGCTCCAGCGGGGAGATTTACGACCGGGGCTACTGGGAAACCGCATATCCGGGCTGGACGCTGGCCGGGAGCGCGGGATATGCCGTGGAGGCAGACCCACCGGACGAATACAACGGCTGGAGACTTTACATAAAACTGCGAAAAATCAAGCCATAGGGCCGGGGCGGGCGAACACTGTTCGCCCCTACGGTAGGGAGAGAAGCGGAAATGCCGCTTGACGGCGGCAATCGGGGGATAGAAAAATTCACCCGCTGCAAAAAATACAGCGAAAAAAGAAAGGACTTGAGGCAATGCAAGAGGGAGACAACATCACCTTCGCCGTGGAGGCCAGCGACGGAGAAGTGGAGCGGCTGACGGGGAGAATCATCTGGAAAGACCCGGAGGGAGAAAGCCACATCGTCGCCGTGCGGAAGGGAAACCGGGAACTGCGCATCCTGCGGCACACGAGCGGAGAGACGGCAAAGGGCGAGCTGCTGGCAGAGCAGGCGGCAGACCGGGAGCCGGACTTGCAGCACCAACGGGGGGAAGCGGCGAAGCGGTCTTACCGGGCGGCGAAAAACAACGCCCAGGGGCACTATTTTGAGCAGGCCATTCAGCGGGGGTGTAAGTTCTACCGGGAAAAGGGTCTGGCGGAAATCGACAAAACGCCGGAAGGGTTCCGGGTGCTGAAAAAGAAGGGCAACGGCCTGTTTGAAGGGCGGTTCATCGGAAAGGCACAGGTGGACTTCCAGGGGACGGTGCGCGCATGGGGACAGGGGGTTTCCATCCTGTTCGATGCGAAATACACAGTAAAAGACCGCATCGAGCAAAGCGCCCTGACGGAGACCCAGGCGGAGGAACTGGAGCGGCACTGGAAGCTGGGGGCGGTCTGCGGCGTGGCGGTGGGCCTGGGCGGAAACGCCTACTTCGTCCCGTGGGATGTCTGGCGGGACATGAAAGCGCTCTGCGGCCACAAGTACATGAACCGGGAGGAGCTGGGGCCGTTTCAGGTCAGATACACGGGCAGCACCGTGTATTTCCTGTCAAATTTGACGAAGGAAATGGGGGCGGAAAACCGTGAAAAAGAGAATCCTTGACGTTACATGCGGCGCAAGAACTATATGGTTCAACAAGCACCACCCAGCGGCAATCTACTGCGACAATCGCTGTGAATCATACCAGCACCTATGGAAAAATTCAGATGATTGCACGCTGGATATTGACCCGGATGTGCTGTGCGATTTTACCGCCCTTCCCTTCCCGGACGATTCCTTCTCCCTCGTGGTTTTCGACCCGCCCCACCTGACCGGAGCAAAAGAAACCTCCTGGCTGGTGAAGAAATACGGGAAACTGGACGAAAGCTGGCCGCAAATGATACACGATGGCTTCCGGGAATGTATGAGAGTGCTGAAGCCGGACGGGGTACTGATTTTCAAGTGGTCAGAATACGACATTCCCAGCGAAAAAGTTTGGAAAGCCATAGGAGAAAAGCCGCTGTTTGGGCATCACAGCGGCAAGAGGTCGCAGACATTCTGGGGCTGCTTTATGAAGCTGGAAGGAGACGAAGACCAATGAAATACAGCAAAGTGATCGGCATCGTGAAGAAAAGCAAGCGGCTTTATATCCTGACAGAGGGAGGAAGCCTGGTGCAGTGGATGGGCGACGGGGGCTGCCTGTGGTGCATGGCGGGGACGCCGCCGCTGGAGAACGCGGGGGAGTTTTTCACCCTGTACGACGTCAGCGACAAGGCGGAGAAGAATTTTTACACCGAGACGGGGGAGCTGCCCCCTGTGCTGGACACGGCCAACCGGACGGAGGAGGAGCTGGAGGCGGAGATGATGACCGTCACCGTGGGATGGTATAACACCGTGCTGCGGTGCTTCCGGTACCGGGTCGGGGACAGCGTGAAGCATCTGTTTGTCCGGGACGCTTACCTGGAGCCGGTGCGGGACGCGGAATACCTGTCCTACACGGTGCGGGAGGCAAAAACCACCGGCCTGCCCTACCTCTGCGCGAAGGAGGGGTTTGAACTGGTGGGGATCATTCTGCCCATCGACCTGGAGGAATACCCCAGCACGGGAGAGCTAAAAAACGAACTGGAGGAGTTTGCGTTCGCCATGGAGGCGGAACTGAACAACCCCCGCCGGGCGCGGGCGGCGGAGGGAGCGGAGCGGAACTGCCGCTTGACGGCGGAGGAGGACGGGAGCCAGGAAAGCATCTTCCCCCTACAGGAGGAAGAGGCATGAGGCTGCCAATAGACACAAAGCACGTCCAGTGCGACCGGTGCGGGAAAAAGCTGGCGATCGGCGGGCTGCGGCTGCAAACCGTCACGGAGGGCGAGGCAGAGGTGCGCTATTTCGCCTGCCCGTACTGCGGGGCAAAATTTCACGCAGGCACCACAGACGAGCGGCAGCGCGCCCTTTACGCGCAAAGGAAACAGTGGCAGAAGAAGCTGGAGGTCGGGCTGCAAAAGGGGTTCACGAAAAAGACGATACAGCGGTATCGGCGGGAGATGAACAAGGCAGACCAGGAGGCCAAGGGGCGGCGGGAGGAACTGGCGGCGCTGGGGGAAAGCATCCTGAACGGCGAAACGCGGGAGGCGTGAACACAATGGACAGAGGACAGGTCATCGAGATTTTAAAATTCTACCGCCACATCGACGGCGAACTGAGGGACCGCGAACGCCAGCTCCGGGCGCTGGAGGACAGATACAACACCCTGGGGAGAAGCGGGGATGGGGGCGGCGGCGGCAGAAGCGGCCACAGCGACCCGACGGCCTCCGCCGCGCTGCACCTGCCGGAGGGCACCAGGGAGGACATCATCCGCTGCCGGGAAGCGATACGGAAGCTGCAGCGCACCCGGCGGCTGGTGGAAGCCGACCTGGACGGCCTGCCTTATGTCCAGAAGGACGCCATCCGCGCCCATTACCTCCAGGGGGAAAAATGGGAACGGGTGAGGCAAAAACATCACTATTCTGAGAAGCAAATCCGCAACATCGCCAACGCGGGTTTGCAGCGGCTGGGCGCTGTGATGGAAACACAGCATTTATACACGGGAGAGCCGCAGGAGGACACTCCTATTTAACGCAGGGCGAAAAAACGGGGTGAAAAATTCCCACCGGAAGAAAACGGAAAAGGAGAGGGGAAATTTCACCGCGCAAAAGAAAGGGCAATGGCCGGGAGACCGGAAATCGGAAAACAAACGAAAGGGCGTGAGACTATGCCAAGGAAAAGGGGGGAAAACAGAGACAAGGCGAAGGAGATTTATTTGGAATCAAAGGGTGCGCTGAAACCGGCGGAAATCGCGGAGAAACTGGGAGAGAAACCGGCGTCCGTGCGGAAGTGGAAGTGCGAGGACAAGTGGGAGGAGGAACTGCACCGGCCCAAGCGGGGCGGGCAGCCGGGGAACCAGAACGCAAAGGGCCACGGAGCGCCGAAGGGAAACACCAACGCGGAGACCCACGGGGCCTATTCCGCGCCCAGGCTGGAGCGGCTGACGGAGGAGGAACGGCAGCGGATCCAAAGCCTGACGGCGGAATTTGACAGCAACGCCCTGGCGGAGCTGCGCCGCCTGGAAACGAAACGGGCCGACCTGGAGCAAAAAATTGCAGCGCTGGAGGACGGGGAGCCGGAAGCGCTGTATCTGGACAGGCTGATGACCATGGAAATGCCGGACGGCGGGGAAATGAAATACCGGAGCGAGAGCAGCGCCTTCACCCGGCGGATGGTGCTGGAGGCGGAGCTGAACCGGGTGGACGGCAGAATCATCAAACTGCTGGACAGTTTCAAGAGCCGGGGCGCGGAAACCCAGCGGATGGAGCTGGAGCGGAAGCGGTTCGAACTTGACGAAGCAGAAAATCACCGGGAAATTCGAATTCGACGAGGACGGGGAACTGACGGAGGAGGACGAGGACGACATCGACGACACCGACGAGTTCATCGACGGATAGGAAAACGCTGACCTGAATACAGGCCAGCGTTTTTCTTTTACGCACGCGCACATGCAAGGGGCGGAAACCGGGGCGGGAAATTTCAACACGGGCGGGGAGCGGAGGAGTGACAGCCCCGGAGGAAAGCCCCGCAGGGACGGCAACCGTGGCCGGGCGGCCAAGGGCCGCCCCTACAGAAAAGCGGGAACTTGGGAAACGAATTTCACCCGGCGGGGCGGGCGAACACTGTTCGCCCCTACGGGGAAAGGATACCGGGAACAAAAATTTCAAACAAAATCGAAGCCCAGCGAAGCGGGTTCGATTTTGAGAGGAGGCGTTGCGGAGCGAACGAGCATTCGGCTTACAGACGGATGCGAGCGATACGGAGCTAACGCCGACGAGGTGAGACTGCCGCCCATGGCGGCTGGGGAAACCCTGCGGAAATTGCGGTGATCGGGGACATCTGAGCGGAGCGGGGACAGTGTGCGGCTATGGGAAACCGGGAGAAAAAATTTCACCTGCTGCAAAGTTGAGACGGAAAGAGAAAAGCCGCTGCAAAAATGCAGCGGCTTTCGAGGGGCGATACCGGTAGGGAGCGGAGCGGAAATGATGCTTGACAGCAAAACCGGGAGTAAAAATTTCATCGGGGGCGGGTTCAAGCCGTCAAGGATTCCTTGACAACTCCTTCCGTGGCCCGGCACAAAAACCGGGAAAAAGAATTTCAAACAAAATCGAAGCCCAGCGAAGCGGGTTCGATTTTGAGAGGAGGTGCTGCGGAGCGAACGAGCATTCGGCTTGCAGCCGGATGCGAGCGATACGAAGCCAGCACCGACGATTTCACCCGGCAGCGGCGACCACCCTGAGGCCGTCGGCGGTGCGAATCTGCCAGGCGGCGGCGGGAAACTCCGCCGTGAAGCGCTCCAGAGCGGCCCGGAGGGCGGGAAGTTCTTCCACGCGGAACCGGGGCGCCAGGCGGAGCGAGGCGGGATACAGGCGGCGGGCCGGGTCATAGACCCGGAACCGGAGCCGGGGCGCGGTGCGGACATAGGCAAGGTAGGTCATGGGCGGTCTCCTTTCAGTATAACAGATTTTAGCGGCTGGGGCAATGGCCAGGAGAAATATTTTCACCCCATGAGCGCCGCCCCTTGCGGGGCGCTGGACTTGCACCAGCCACGCCAGCGGCGCGGGCCTTGCGGGGAGTGGGAGCGGAGCGGAAACCGGGAAGAAAAATTTCACCCGGCGGGGGAAATGAGGAAATAGCATGGAGACCAATCACAGTCACAAAAAGCGATGTTAGACGTATGGACGGTATACCCCAGCTTCTCCACCTGACGCTTCCGGCGGGGGAAGGCGGCGGCGTCACACTCGCAGAGGATAAAGCCGTTCGTCTTGTGCTGCTCCAGCGTCTCCAGGACGGCGGGCAACTCGCGGTGCTTTGCATGAATCAGCGCATAATGGCCGAAGGAGTAAAGCAACTCCTTCTGAAAGTTCAGGCGAGCGGCGTAGTCGCCTGTATAGATGCCGTTCCAGGACGGGTGCAGCAGAATCATCTCGCCGGTGTCCTGCCGGTAGCGGACGACATAGCCGCCGATGTCTGCGGAGCCGTTTTCCTCGGCGGCTAGGACGGCGGCGCGAACCTCCGGCATGGGGAAACCGGCGCGATGCAAATCATTGACGACACTTAAACTGACCATAATGGAACCTCCTGAAATATGTATGGATACCGGGGCAGGAATTTCACCCCATGAGCGCCGCCCCAGATGGTGGGGCGCTGGACTTGCACCAGCCACGCCAGCGGCGCGGGCCTTGCGGGATAGATGCCGGGAGGGAAAATTTCACCCGGCGGGGCGGCGTTAAAACGCCATCCCCATTTCCTCCAGGCGGATACATTCCGCCACAAGCTCGGCCTCGTTGTCCGGTGTGGCCTCGCGGAGGAAGTCAAAGTTCAGCTCATAGCCAGCGCCAACGGCGCGGGGCTTGACGGTGATGTTATACAAATCACCGTGGCAATCGCCGTGGCAGTCGGTGAAATACGTCGTGATGCTGAGGTGAGAGGGCAGACGTTGGGAGATGCAGCCGCTGCGGTACCAGAGGTTCATCAGGTCGCCGCGGCGGGTGAGATCATGAGGGACGCGGGAAACATCGACGGCGAAATCATGCCCCACATGGTAGACGGTGCGGGCTTCGCCCTGGTGCTCCACAGAGGAGACGAGCTTCAAATAGTGGTTGATGGTGTTGGTAGTCATAGCGTTATACCTCCAAAAAAATTTTCATTCGAGCGGTAGGGAGCGAAGCGGAAATGCCGCTTGACGGCGATACCGGGGAAGATGATTTCACCCCATGAGCGCCGCCCCAGGTGGTGGGGCGCTGGACTTGCACCAGCCACGCCAGCGGCGCGGGCCTTGCGGGGGAGGGAGCGGAGCGGGAAATTTCAGAGCCAGGCAGGGAGAAAAATCTCGTCCTGATCGTAGGAATATTCGCCAACCTCGTCCAGGTCGAGGAGGGAACCATCGGAGGCGGAGAAATAAGCGAGATAGCAGGGGAAGAAATCAAAATCGTCAGACAGGTCAGAAGCGCAGATGCAGGGGGCGACAAAGCCCTCAAAATCGAAGCCGGGGACATGGGAGATCAGGACGGGGCGGCGGCAGAGGGCATAGGTTTCACCGAGGGCGGAAACAAAGTTTCCGTTGGCATTTGCCAGATTGGCAGCAACGGCGGCGGTGAACTGGCGGGCGGTCATGGTGTTGGTGTTGGTAGTCATAGCGTTATACCTCCAAAAAAATTTCATCGTATGTTATCGGGGGCCTCTGGCCCTCACTCCCGCCCACCGGATACGGTGGACAGGGTCAAGGTCAGGCGGCGGGGGACGCTGCCGGGCGCTTATAGTACCATGCCTCATGATTGGGCGACCAGCGGAGGCCGTGGGCCTTCAGGTAGTGGCGGGCCTCATAGGTGGCCCGCCTGTACTGCTTGCCGTTGCCATAAGTGCCATTACTGACCCACAGCTGGGAGCCGCGGAACTCCAGGGCCAGCTTCCCACGGCCCGCCGCCAGGAGGTCATAGACCAGGGCGGGCAACTCTGCCGGGGACTCCGCCGCGTCGGGGGCCAGGGCAGAAAAGCGGGTCACATAATCGGCGGCCAGGCTGTCCAGCAGATCCACCGACTGGCGGCCGCCGTCCGTATACAGGACGGCCAGCCGGACAAAGTCGGCTTTGAGGGCGGAGAGCTTGCGATAGCTGGGCCGGAGGGCGGTTAGCTCTGTCATGGTTGTCACCTCCATCACAGCCGACAGGCGGCGGGGAGCTGGCAGACGACCTGCCAGCCGTCGCACAGGGCGCCGTCAGGGGCAAACCAGGTTTGACCGACGTCGCGGGTCAGGCAGCGGAGGACGTCGCCGGTGTTGGCGTCAAAGTGGTAGGTATAGCGGCCGATGATGGTATCGCGGCGGTAGATGATACGGTTGGCGATGATACGGTTGATAGTGGCGATTGTAAGCTTGCTCATGGTGTTACCTCCTAAGATTTTGTGTTGTGGTTTGTGGGGTGCCTTACGGGTTCGCCCCTGTTGATGCTGCAATCTTAGCACAGGGTCAAACACGTTGTCAAGCGTTTTTTTGCAAAAAATTGAACTTTGTGCAACTTGCACAGGTTCAACCACGCTAATTTGTGCAAAATGCGCAGGTGCAAACACGTTGCCAATGTGCTATAATGGGGGATATAAGGGGGTGGAAAAAGTGCCAATTTCCGACAAAAAAAGGGCTACTGACGCAAAATGGAAGCAAAAAAATTTCCTGACGGTAGGCTGTAGGCTGTACCGGGGCGACGCGGAGGAGTTCCGGGACTGGTGCAGCAGGCAGGGCTTAAGCGTCAATCAGGCGATCCGGGGCTATGTGGCGGAGTGCCTGGGCCGCCCGCTGGAGCGGCGGGACGGCGGAGCAGCAGACCCGGCACCGGAGGCGGAGCCGGGGGAAGATAATTGACCGCGGGGCGCGGCCTGGAGTGATCCGGGCCGCGCTTTTTTTGCGTTTGGGGGGAAGGGGGGATATTATATATAACTTAGCAATTATCCTCCCGCGCGCGTAAACCCCTTTCCCGCGCCGCCGGAGGGGCCAGCAGCAGGGGCGGCGGAGGCGTTACCGGGGGCGGCGGCTACACCATGGCCAGCACCAGGGGCAGCAGCACCGGCAGCGGCGACGGGGCGGATCGGCCAGCGGCGACAGCAGGCAAGGACGGCGACGGCCAGCGGGGCGGATCGGCCAGCGGCGACAGCAGGCAAGGACGGCGACGGCCAGCGGGGCGGATCGGCCAGCGGCGACAGCCTCCCCCCTGCTCCCTGCGGGCCGCCTGCACCAGCAGCGGGCGACATGGCCAGCACCAGGACGGCAGCACCAGGGCAGCAGGACCGGCAGCGGCGACGGGGCGGATCGGCCAGCGGCGACGGCCTCCCCTGCTCCCCGCGGACCGCCTGCACCAGGCAGCAGCGGGCGACATGGCCAGCACCAGGACGGCAGCACCAGGCAGCAGGACCGGCAGCACCAGGACGGCAGGACCGGCAGCGGCGACGGGGCGGATCGGCCAGCGGCGACAGCAGGCAAGGACGGCGACGGCCAGCGGGGCGGATCGGCCAGCGGCGACAGC
>JAJQEV010000079.1:18678-53637 GCA_021201475.1 Clostridiales bacterium | reverse complement strand
CCCCTCCCTAAGCCGCCTTCTTTCCCCCATTTCTTGGCGGAGCAATTTACGGCGTCCAAAAATGTGCCAGCGGCACATTTTTAGCCGGAAACCGATGCCAGCTACGCTGGCGAGGGTCACTGTCCGAGGAGGATACCGTAAAGGGTCAGCAGGCGGTACTCAGGCCCGCCGGGAAGGCAAACGCTTTATTTCCTTATAGTATCCTTGTCTAAGGAGCGTAATTCCCTTAAATTGATGACATTGCCACAGAAAGGACTCTGACCCGGTTTGAAACGCATCCGCTACAATTCCCCCGTGGTGCTGACCTTTGCCCTGCTGAGCCTGGGGGCGCTGCTGCTCAGCTTCCTGACGGACGGGGCCAGCACCGGCCTGGTGTTCTCCGTTTACCGCTCCTCCCCCACCGACCCGCTGACCTATGTGCGGCTCTTCGGTCATGTGCTGGGCCACAGCGGGTGGGAGCATTACATCAGCAACATGACCTATATCCTCCTCCTGGGCCCCATGCTGGAGGAAAAGTACGGCAGCAGGCCGCTGCTCCTGATGATTTGCGTCACGGCGCTGACCACCGGCCTGGTGTTCATCGCCCTGTTCCCCGGCCAGGCCCTGCTGGGGGCCAGCGGGGTGGTGTTTATGATGATCGTGCTGTCCTCCCTGTCCAGCTTCGGGAAGGGGGAGATACCCCTGACGCTGATTCTGGTGGTCGTCCTGTTTTTGGGGCAGGAGATCGTCAGCGGCGTCACCACGGCGGACAATATCTCCCAGCTGACCCATGTGGTGGGCGGCCTGGTGGGCGGATTGATGGGGCTGTACTTCCACCGGCGACAGGGGAGCGGCGGCTGACTGGTGTGCCGCCGAGACCCTGCTGTTCCGAAATCCCATTGGAAAGAGAACCCCCTCCGTCCGGCAGTCGGACGGAGGGGGTTGTTGATTTAGGCGCAGCTTTCCTCACTTCGCCTGCTTCATGGACAGCGAAATGCGTTTTTTCTTCTCGTCCACGTCCAGCACCACGACCTTTACCACATCGCCCACAGACACCACCTCGCTGGGGTGCCTGATATACCGGTCAGCCACCTGGGAGATATGCACCAGCCCGTCCTGGTGGACGCCGATATCCACGAATACGCCGAAGTCGATGACGTTGCGCACCGTGCCGGTCAGCACCATCCCAGGCTTCAAATCCTTCATCTCCAGCACGTCGGTGCAGAGGATGGGCTTGGGCAGCTCGTCCCGGGGGTCGCGGCCCGGCTTCATCAACTCCTTCACGATGTCGTTCAGAGTAGCCATGCCCACGCCGCAGTAGGCGGTGGCTCTGGCCTCCCCCACCTGCTTCAACCGGCCGGACAGCAGGACGATGCGCCCCTGCTCCACGTCCTCCAGGGTGTAGCCGCACAGGGCCAGCAGCTTCTCCGCCGCCTGGTAGCTCTCCGGGTGGACGCCGGTGTTGTCCAGCAGGTTGTCGCTCTCCGGCACCCGGAGGAAGCCCGCGCACTGCTCAAAGGCTTTCGGCCCCAGCTTGGGCACCTTTAACAGCTGCTTCCGGCTGGTAAAGATACCATTCTCCTCCCGGTACTTCACGATGTTTTTCGCGGTGGTGGCGTTCAGGCCGGACACCCGCTGGAGGAGGGAGGGGGAGGCGGTGTTCACGTCCACCCCCACTGCGTTGACGCAGTCCTCCACCACCCCGTCCAGGGCCTCGCTGAGCCGGGCCTGGGGCATATCGTGCTGATACTGCCCCACGCCGATGGCCCTGGGGTCGATTTTCACCAGTTCCGCCAGGGGATCCTGGAGCCGCCGGGCGATGGAGACGGCGGAGCGCAGGTTCACGTCGTACTGGGGGAACTCCTCCGCCGCCAGCTTGGAGGCGGAATAGACGCTGGCCCCCGCCTCGTTGACGATCATATAGCTGACCTTGCCCTCCATGGGGGTACCCGCCAGGTCGCGGATCAGATCCACCGCCATGGCCTCCGTCTCCCGGGAGGCGGTGCCGTTGCCGATGGAGAGGTGGCGGACGCGATGCTTCAAAATCAGCCCTTTCAGCTCCTGAATGCACTCGTTCCGGCGGCGAGCGCCGAAGGTGGGGTAGACCACCGTGGTGTCCAGCACCTTGCCGGTGCCGTCCACCACCGCCACCTTGCAGCCGTGGGCATAGCCGGGGTCCAGGCCCATGGTGACGCTGCCCTTCACCGGGGGCTGCATTAGCAGGGGCCGCAAGTTCAGGGCGAACATCCTGATGGCCCCCTCGCTGGCGGTTTCCGTCAGGGCGGAGCGTATCTCCCGCTCCAGGGAGGGGAAAATCAGGCGGCTGTAGCTGTCCTCGATGGCGACGCGGACCAGGTCGGTGCATTTGCCTGTGCCGTGGAGCAGCCTGCGGCCCATCTGCCGGAGGGCCAGTTCCCCGTCCAGGTTCAGGGAGACTTTCAGGAAGCCCTCCTTCTCCCCCCGGTTCATGGCCAGGGTCTGGTGGCCCTGCACCTTGGACACCGGCTGGGAGAACTCATAGTACATCCGGTAAACGCTGTCTTCGTCAGGCTTCGCCGCTGTGGAGACGATGCTGCCCCGCTTCTGGGCCAGCTCCCGCAGGAGAGCGCGGATGTCCGCGTCGTCGCTGAACGTTTCGGCCAGCACGTCGTTGGCCCCCTGGAGGGCGGCGGCCACGTCTGGTACGCCCTTCTCCTCATCCACATAGGGAGCGGCCATGGCCTCCGGGTCGGCGTTCGGCTGCTGGAGCAGCAGCTTGGCCGCCAGCGGTTCCAGCCCCCGCTCTTTCGCGATGGTGGCGCGGGTGCGGCGCTTCTGCTTATAGGGGCGATACAGGTCCTCTACGGCGGTCTGGGTGGCGGCGGCGTCAATGGCGGCGGCCAACTCCTCCGTCAGCTTACCCTGGTTCTCAATGGAGCGCTTCACCTCCTCCTTCCGGGCGGCTAAGGCCCGGAGGCTGTTCAGGCGGTCAAAGAGGGCGCGGAGGGCGGTATCGTCCATGCCGCCGTGCAGCTCCTTCCGATAGCGGGCGATAAAGGGGATGGTGTTGCCCTCATCCACCAGACGGACGACGTTCTCCACATAGGTGGGGTTCAGGTTCAGCTCGGCGGCAAGGGTGGTGATGATGGGTTCCATGACGGTTGCTCCTTTGTAGGGGGTGATTTATTTGACAGCGGTATCAGTTTACCACAGTTTGGGGGAAAGTGCAACAGTACCCAAAAGGGTAGGGGCAACTCCTCAGGCAAGGATACCGGAAGGAAAACATGGTTGGCCCTCCCGGCGGGCCCTGACTACTGCTTGCTATAATTTTGATTTGTGCTCTCGGTCAGTGACGGTTCCTCAGGATCCACACAAAAACTGCCAAAGTCTATGCAAATTTGCTGGATGCACGTTCATAAACAGTGTACACCCAAAAACGCTCAAAGGAGGCAGCTCCGTTTCCGAAGCTGCCTCCCTCGGGGAAGCCGATTCCTTCTTTGTAATGCGGAAGCAGGATGCCGCCGGACGAAGCGCAGCCTGCAGGACATTTACTCCTGCTTCTTCCGCTCCGCGATGGCGGCCTGCTCTGCGGGCAGGTTCTTCTCCACGGTGAAGAACAGCACCAGAAGGGCGTCTACGGCGAAGGCGATGGTCTCCACCCAGATATAGCTGATGGAGATGGTGGCCTGCACGGCGGCGGTCTGGGCCGCGGCGGTGGCGTCGTAGCCAGCTGCACCCAGCATGGCCATGAACACGGCGTTCATAACGGGAGCCGCCGCCAGGGAGCTGTAAATGCTCATGGTCAGGCCGTCGGTGCGGATGCCGCTCTTGAACTCGATATGGTCAATGACATCGGCCAGCATAGCCAGGATCAGGTAGCAGCCAGGGGAGGAACCCAGGCATTTCAGCGCCACGCCGATGGCCACCGGCACGATGCTGCCGCCGCCCAGCCCGGCAATCACGCCGCCGACGACGCCCAGCACCATACCGGCAAAGCAGAGCCCGCGCTTGCCAAACCGGTTGGCCAGCGGCACCACGAACAGGGCCGCCAAGGCCATGGGGATAGCGCCCATGACGCTGAGCAGGGTCTGGGCGACCCCCCAGTCGCCCCCCAAAGGGGTGGCGTCAATGACCCACTGGCAGAAGTAGCTCATGGAGCCGTTCTTCATGACCCCGGCCCACTGGAACACCAGGTAAAAGATGATGGCAATCCACCACCACTTTTCGCTGGCAACGGCCCTCAGCTGCTGCCCCAGGGGCGGGGCGGCGTTCTGCCGGGGGTCGGCTGCGGACGCGCCCTCCTCCGTGACCCGCTCGCGGGTGAACTTATATTGGAAGAAGATGGTCAGGGCGGAGAAGAGAGCGACGGCCAGCATCACCAAGAACCACATCCGCTGGCTGTTGCCCATGACGTTGGACACCAGGATGGGGAAAACCATGGAGCCGACGCCTGCGGCCCCCAGGGCGGCAATGTTGGCGAAGGAAGCCAGGGCGCCGCGCTGCTGGCTGTTCCGGGTGGAGACGGGAATCAGGGTGGCGTTGGCGGTGCTGTAGATGGGGTAGGCCACCGAGTAATAAAGGTTGTAGGCGACGGCGATCCACACCATCTTCGCCGTCTCGTTCCGGAAGGGGACGACGAACATCAGCAGGCTGGCTACCGACAGGGTCAGCGCCGACAGCAGCACCCAGGGCCGGGCCTTGCCCGCCAGACAGCGGGTGCGCTCGATAAGCTGACCCACGATCAGGTTGGCCGCCACGATGAGAACGGTGGATACCAGCTGCAAGGCGGACACGAAGCCGGTGTCCAGCAGCAGCACATCGGTGAAGTACTTATTCAGGAAGCTGGCAAAGATGCCGGAGGACAGCAGCGCCCCGAAGGGGCCGATGAGGTAGCCCATCAGCATTTCCAGCAGCTTCACGGTATCAGAGTGAATAAAGGAACGGGTCAGGGGCGTGCTCCAGAAGCCGCCTGATTTGGGTCGTTTGCTCACTATGTAACAGCGCTCCTTTTTTCTGGTGAGTTGGGGAGGGGGTCTCGTCGGCCAGCGGCTCATAGGAATTTCAATCCACGCTCCCCGAAAAGGCAATTTCATCAATTTAGGAGGATTGCCCTCCTTAGACAAGGATGGATAAAGGAAATAGGTGTTTTCCCTCCGGGGGCCCCATTTCTTGCTCCGCCAAGAAATGGGGGAAAGAAGGCGGCTTAGGGAGTGGCTTCGGGGCCTCGCCCCTCCCTAAGAACCTTCCCCCTATCCCACTGGCGGCTTCGCCTTATCCCTCAATCAGGTGGTCTATCCCGTTAGAGACGATGTGACTTCACACTGCTGAGACTGCCGCCGATGGCGGCTGGGGACGATTGCCGTTCCGCCCTCGCCGTTGGCGGGCGGAACGTGCAATTTTATTATCCAACGGTGGATAACATCTGACTGTGCGGCTGCGTTATTCCCCTCATCCCAGGATAGATTGCAACTTTCAGTTGATAACATTGCCCTTTCAGGAGCGGCAAGACCGTGGCAGGAATCGCACCCTCTTGCTCCCCTGAAAAGGGAGCAAGAGGGTGCAGCTAACAGCTAACAACTAACAGCTAGCCGCCAACCGCTCACATCTTGCAGCTCCGGCTGTACGCCCCGCTGCACAGGGTGCAGCTGGTGCCGTCGGGGAGGGTCAGCTGGCAACTGGTTCCCACCGGCACCTGAACGGTGACGGTGAACGTGCCGTCCTCGACCTGCCAGCGGGAGGCGATTTCGCCATAGGGGGTGTTGACCCGGCCCTCTGCCCAGGTCAGGCCGCCGCCCACCAGGGGCTTCACCTGGAAGGACTTGTAGCCCGCCTCAATGGGGGCGATACCGGCTACCCGCTGATACAGGAAGGCCCCCACCGCGCCGCTGGCGTAGTGGTTGTAGGAGATCATGGAGTCGGTGCCGTCGTCCCCGATGGGGCACTCGCCGTTCTCGTCCAAGCCGTCCCACCGCTCCCAGATGGTGGTGGCCCCCATCTTGACCTCGTACAGCCAGGAGGGGCATTTCGTGTTCATCAGCATCTTATAGGCCACGTCCTCCCGGCCATTGTCCGCCAGGGCGAACAGGATATAGGGGGTGCCGGGGAAGCCGGTGCCGATGCAGTAGTCATTCTTCTCCACCAGGGCGGCCAGATTGTCGGTGGCCTTCCGCTTGGTGGCCTCGTCGGGGAACATATCCAGGTAGATGGGCAGGACGTAGGCGGTCTGGAACTCCTCCAGCAGCTTGCCGTTGCCGTCGGTGAGGATGGAGCAGTAGGCGTCCGCCGTCTTATCGCTGAGGTCGCGGTAATAGGCGGCGTCCTCCTTCTCGCCCAGAATCTCCGCCACCTGGGCCACAATGGCGCTGGTGTTCCGGAGGGAGGCGGTACCCGTCCACTTCACGCGGCCCTGCCACTGGCTCATCTGGGGTACGTCCGGGGCAATCCAGTCGCCAAAGGCCAGGGCGCCGGGGACGTTCCAGATGTAGCGGTTCTTGCCGAAGCCGAAGCTGCACCAGAACTTGCTGGCCTTCACATACTTCTTCATGGAGGGGTACATGGTACGCAGTAGCTCCACGTCGCCCCGGGCCTGGTACTCCGCCCAAGGTACCAGGATGCAGGCGTCGTCCCACCAGGCCACCGCCATCTTGGGCATGGTGGCCGGGAAGCCGTAGCCCTGGGCAGGCACCGTGTTGGGGACGCCGCCGGAGGGCAGCTGCTCCGACTTCACGTCCAGCAGCCACTTCTCCAGGAAGCGGCTCATGTCAAAGTTGTAGCAGGCGGTGGGGGCGAACACGGCGATGTCGCCTGTCCAGCCCATCCGCTCGTCCCGCTGGGGGCAGTCGGTGGGGATGTCCATCAGGTTGGACTTGCTGCCCCACAGGATGTTGCTCTGGAGCTGGTTCAGCATCTCATTGGAGCAGGCAAAGCCGCCGTTGGGGGTCAGGTCGGAGTACAGCGCCAGGGCGGAGACCTCCACGTCGGCCTCGCCGATGCCCTCCACGCTGACATAGCGGAAGCCCATGTAGGTCTGCCGGGGGCTGTAGGTCTGTTCGCCGTCCTTGCAGGTGTAGGTGGCGGTGGCCTTGGCGGTGCGGAGAAAGGCCACATTCAGGGTGCCGTCGGCGTTCAGAATCTCGGCGTGCTTCACAGTCACCACCTGGCCCGCCTTGCCCGTCAGCTTCAGCTTCACCACACCGGCGAAGTTCTGGCCGAAGTCGTAAATCAGCAGACCGCCGGGCAACTCCTTACAGGAGATGGGATGCAGCTCCTCATGGGCCCGCACCGGTGCGCCATAGTCCGCCAGCAGTTGGGGGTGGATTTTCAGGGTCTCCTGGGCGGCCTTGTTCCAGGAGGCTTTGTTCAAATCCACCGTGGCGTCATAGGTCTCGCCGTCATAGATGTCCGCCATGCGGACGGGGCCGGACTCCGTGACCTCCCAACTGCCGTCGGTGCCGATAATCTCCTGGCTGCCGTCGGCGTAGGTGATGCGCAGCTCACACAACAGGGCCTGCCGGTCAGCGGTGATGCGGTTCTTCCGGGTAAAGACGAAGGAGCCTACCGCCCAGCCGCCGGCCACCGTGGCCAGCAGGGTGTTGTCCCCGCTCAGCAGGTCGGTGACATCGTAGGTCTGATACTGGAGCTGGGACTTATAGGAGGTGAAGCCGGGGGCGAAATACTGGTCGCCCACCTTCTTGCCGTTCAGGGTCAGCTCGTAAATGCCCATCGCCGTGGCGTACAGCCGGGCGGAGGCCACCGGCTTGGAGACGGAGATCTGCTTCCGGAACACCATGGGGATGGGGGAGACCTTCTTCTCGGTGAACTGATAGGTGGGGTCGCTGATCCACTGGGCCTGCCAGGGCTGGCCCATGCGCCCGGTTTCAAAGGTCAGGGCGGCGGAGGCCGTCTCCCCGGCGTCGTCCGTGGCGGTGAGGGTCGCCTCGTACCGGGTGAAGGGTTTCAGGGGCGCGCCGCCGTAGGCCACGCCGGTCTGGGTATCTGTATCGGTCTGCCAGCCGTTTACCTCCAGCCTGGCGCTGGCCAGAGTGACCCCTGTGCGGTCACTGCCCAGGGTGAAGGTGAAGCGGGGCTGGGCCGCGTCGGTGACGCAGCCCTCGGTCAGGTTCTCCACTGCGAAGCGGGTGATGTTCAGCATAAACGTTCCTCTCTTTCCTAATTTGAATTTCGTTGGACGGCAGCCTGTCGCCCTGGCTCCGGGCCGGAACCGCCTGCCGCCTCCTGTAAAGCGCACTTCCGCTCTTATGCTTCTATTATAACAATAGCAAAAAAGATTTTCAATCCGTTTTGCATAAACGGTTGTTTTCTCTGCATAATCCGTTTTTCCTCCTGAGCAAAACACCACCGCGCCGGCTCGCGCCGGGCGGTGATGTAGGGGGGCTGACAGAGTCTATAGCCATAATTCTTTTCGGGAAATGCCCTTCAGCTGATTGGACATAAGCGTCAAACCTACTGGCATAAAAAACTACCGGTCCATCAGAGCCTCGTGGGGCAGCGTTCCAGTTCTGCGTCATTTTTTTGTCAGAGTGTTCAGCACCAGGCTGACCAGCGCCTGCTTTCCGTCCCCCTTCTCGGCGGAGAAGGGAATCAGCGGAACATCCTCCCCCAGCGCCAGGGTCTCTCGAATCAGGGCCAGGTTGGGCTGAATCTCGCTCCTTTTCAGCTTGTCCAGCTTGTTGGCCACCACCGCGAAGGGGCAGCCCGTCTCCTGGAACCAGTTGGCCATCACCACATCGTCCTTGGAGGGCTTGTGCCGTGCGTCCACAATCAGCAGGCCTAAGGTGATTTGCCCGTCGGCAAAATACGCCTCCATCAGCTGAGACCAGCGCTGCTTCTCCTCCCGTGTGACTTTGGCGTAGCCATAGCCCGGCAAATCCACCAGGTAGAAGCTGTCGTCAATCAGGAAATAGTTCACCTGCCGGGTCTTGCCGGGGGAGTTGCCCACACGGGCCAGGTTCTTCCTATCCAACATCCGGTTGATGACGGAGGACTTGCCCACGTTGGAGCGGCCCGCCATGGCGAACTGGGGCTTATGGTCGTGCAGGAAGTCCCTGGGGGTTCCCGCAGAGCGGACATAGGCCGCGTTGTGCAAGTTCATAAGTCACCTCACTGCTGGATACCCAGCTTGTCGCCGCCTCTGGGCTGCTGCTCCGATACGGGGATGGGCTGGGGGACGGTCAGGGCCTTCTCCTTCTGCACCGGCACGGGCAGCAGGGCGGCGCTCAGCACCGTATCCACCCGCTCCGCCGTGCAGAATTGCAGGGCTTTGCGGACGGTCTGGTCGATTTCTTCCAGGTCTTTCTCGTTGTCGGCGGGGATGATGACGGTTTTGATGCCGTTGCGGAAGGCGGCCATGGTCTTTTCCCGCAGGCCGCCGATGGGCAGCACCCGGCCCCGCAGCGTCACCTCGCCGGTCATGGCCACGTCCGGACGCACCGGCGCGCCGGTCAGGGCGGAGACGATGGCGGTAGTGATGGTCACACCCGCCGAGGGGCCGTCCTTGGGCACGGCCCCCTCCGGGAAGTGGATGTGAATGTCCCACTTCTGGTAGAAGTCCGGCTCAATGCCCAGCTCCGCCGTGTGGGCGCGGATATAGGAGATGGCGGAGTGGCAGGACTCCTTCATCACCTCGCCCAGGTTGCCGGTGGGTTCCACCTTGCCGCAGCCAGGCACCACGTTGACCTCCACCTGGAGCATTTCGCCGCCTACGCTGGTCCAGGCCAGGCCATTGACCACGCCCACCTCCGGCGCTTTCGCCAGCTTCTCCGGGGTGTAGCGGCGGATGCCCAGGTACTGCTCCAGATTGTCGCCGGTGACGGTCACCCGCTTGCCGGTGCCGGAAACCAGCTCCATGGCCCCCTTCCGGCACAGGAAAGCCAGCTGCCGCTCCAGCAGGCGGACACCGGATTCCCGGGTGTAGCCGGTGATGATTTCCCGCAGGGCGTCGTCCGTCACCCGGAAGCGGCGGCCATCCAGGCCATGGCGCTTCATCTCCTTGGGCAGCAGGTGGCGGCGGGCGATTTGCAGCTTCTCCTCATCGGTGTAGCTGGACAGCTCGATGACTTCCATCCTGTCCCGCAGAGCGGGGGGAACGGTGCTCATGTCGTTGGCGGTGGTGATGAACAGCACATCGCTGAGGTCAAAGGGCAGCTCCAGGAAGTTATCCCGGAAGGTGGCGTTCTGCTCCCCATCCAGCACCTCCAGCAGGGCGGAGGAGGGGTCGCCCCGATAGTCGCTGCCCACCTTGTCGATTTCGTCCAGCAGAATCAAGGGGTTAGAGGAACCGGCCTTCTGGATGGCGGTGATGATGCGGCCGGGCATGGCCCCGATATAGGTCTTTCTGTGCCCCCGAATCTCCGCCTCGTCATGGACGCCACCCAGGGACACCCTCGCCATCTTCCGGTTCAGCGCCTTGGCCACGGAGGAGGCGATGGAGGTCTTGCCTACGCCGGGAGGGCCTACCAGGCAGATGATTTGCCCGCCCAGTTCCGGGGCCAGCTTCCGTACTGCCAGGAACTCCAGGATGCGCTCCTTCACCTTCTCCAGGCCATAGTGGTCGGCGTCCAGGGTCTTGCGGGCCGCTTCGATATTGACCCGCTCCTTCGTTTTCACCTGCCAGGGCAGCTCCAGGCAGACATCCAGATAGTTCCGGATGACGGAGGACTCAGCGGAGCCGAAGGGCTGCTTCGCCAGCTTCCGCAGCTCCTTCTCCAGCTTCTCCCGCACCTCGTCGGGGAGTTTGGCCGCGGCGATTTTCTCCTGGTACTCCTGCAGTTCGTCGTCGTCCTCCGGGTTTTCCCCCAGTTCAGCCTGAATGACCTTCATCTGCTCCCGCAGGAAGTAGTCTTTCTGGGCCTGGTTCATATGCTCCTGTACCTTGCCCTCCAAATCCTGCTCCAGGCGCAGGAGGTCATTCTCCCGGTTCAGGATTTGAATCATCAGGCCCAGCCGCTCAATAGGCTGCTCCTCCTCCAGCACCCGCTGCTTATCCTCCACCCGGAGGCTGATATTCTGGGCGATATAGTCCGCCATATACCCCGGATTCCGGGCGGACAGCACGTTGATGAGGGTGTCCGGCGACTGCTTCTGGTTCAGCTCGCAGTACGCCTCAAAGGCTTCGCAACCCTTGCGCAGGTACAGCTCCGTTTTCAGCGACCGGCCTGAGACGGCCTGCTCCGGCATGGGTTCGATGGCGGCGGCCAGATAGGGCTTCTCCTGCTCCATCGTCAGCAGGCGGCCTCTGGACAGCCCCTCCACCATGACCCGGACGTTGTCCCCCGGCAGGCGCAGCACCTGGCGGACAGCACAGATGGTGCCCACCTCGTAGAGGTCTGACTGCCTGGGATTTTCCACCCGCAGGTCCCTCTGGGCCACCAGAAAGATAGTGCCTCCATCCTCGTTCACCTGGTCCAGCGCCTTGACAGATGCCCGCCGCCCCACATCGAAGTGGAGCAGCATACTGGGGAACATGGTCAGCCCCCGCAGCGCGATAACGGGCATACGCTTCGTCTCTCTCTCCTCGGGAAGTGTCTCCTCCAAAATCGTGTTCCGTTCACTCATACTCATAGGGTAAGGGTCTCCTTCTGTCAAAAAGGCCGCAAGGCAGCACCCGGGCTGCTTGCGGCAATTTTTGATTGCGTCATGGGTCAGGCGGTGGTGCTGCGGCGGCGGACAGTGCGCTCAGGCTGCACTGCGCCCAGCCGGGGGCGGGATTTACGGTTCTCATCCCGCTCTACCAGCGGCTCACCCGTGTGCCGCACCGATTCCGGTGTAATGGTGATTTTGCAGATGGTGGGGTCAGAGGGTACCTCGTACATCAGCCGGCTCATGGTGTCCTCCACCACGGCCCGCAGGCCCCGGGCGCCGATGCCCCGCTCCAGAGCGATGTCTGCAATGGCTTCCAGTGCCGCAGGCTGGAACTCCAGCTTGACGTTGTCATACTCCATCATCTTCTGGTACTGCTTCACCAGGGCATTCTTCGGCTCCGTCAGAATCTGCACCAGTTGATTCCGATCCAGCTGCTGCAAGGTGGTGATGACCGGCAGACGACCGATCAGCTCCGGGATAATGCCGAACTTCATCAGGTCGTGAGGCTGAATCTCCTTCAGGAGGGTGGAGCTTTCCTTTTCCTTCTTGGTCAGGACGGTACCACCGAAGCCGATGTTCTTCCGGTCAGTGCGGTTCTCGATGATTTTCTCGATGCCGTCAAAGGCGCCGCCGCAGATGAAGAGGATGTTGGTGGTGTCCACCTGAATGAACTCCTGCTGGGGGTGCTTCCTGCCGCCCTGGGGCGGCACGTTGGCCACAGTCCCCTCCAGGATTTTTAAGAGGGCCTGCTGCACTCCCTCACCGGAGACATCCCGGGTGATGGAGGTGTTCTCGCTCTTGCGGGCGATTTTGTCGATTTCATCCACATAGATGATGCCGTACTGGGCCCGCTCCACGTCGTAGTCCGCCGCCTGCACCAGCCGGAGGAGAATGTTCTCCACATCGTCGCCCACATAACCGGCTTCGGTCAGGGTGGTGGCGTCGGCGATGGCGAAGGGTACGTCCAGGATGCGGGCCAGGGACTGGGCCAGCAGGGTCTTGCCGCAGCCGGTGGGGCCCAGGAGGAGGATATTGCTCTTTTGAAGCTCCACATCGTCCCCGCCGCCGAAGTAGATGCGCTTATAGTGGTTGTAGACCGCCACGGCCAGCGTCACCTTGGCCTCTTCCTGGCCGATGATATACTGGTCCAGCACATCGTGGATCTCCTTGGGGGTGGGCAGCTTGCCCGGCATCTCCAGGCCGCTGGAGGAACCCTGGCGGGCGTCGGTGTCGTCTAAAATGCTGTTGCACAGCTCGACGCACTCGTTGCAGATGAACACCCCCGGCCCGGCGATGATGCGCTTGACCTGATCCTGGCTCTTCCCGCAGAAGTTGCATCGAATGGTGCGTTTTTCGTCATTTTTAGCCATAAACTGTGTTCCTTTTCATGCTAAGGGCGGGGGCGGGCGCGTCTCCCGCCCCCGGTCGCACATCAGCGGTGGGCGATCACTTCGTCGATCAGGCCGTACTCCTTGGCCTCCTGGGCGGTGAGCCAATGGTCGCGCTCGGTGTCCGCCTTGACCTCCTCCGGCGTCTTGCCGGTGTTGGCCGCCAAAATCTCATTGATATGCTGCTTGATGCGCAGGACGTGGGCCACGTCGATTTCCATATCCGTGACCTTGCCCTGGGTACCGGCGGAGGGCTGATGAATCATGACCTCCGCGTTGGGCAGGGCGTAGCGCTTGCCCTTCGTCCCGGCGGACAGCAGGAACGCGCCCATGCTGGCTGCCATGCCGATGCAAATGGTGCTGACATCCGCCTTAATGTATTGCATCGTGTCATAAATCGCCATACCGGCGGTGACGGAACCGCCGGGGGAGTTGATATACAGCTGAATGTCCTTATCCGGGTCCTGCGCCTCCAGGTACAGCAGCTGGGCCACCACCAGGGAGGCGGTGGTGTCGTTCACTTCCTCGCCCAGGAAAATGATACGGTCATTCAGCAGGCGGGAGAAGATGTCATAGCTGCGCTCGCCGCGGTTGGTCTGTTCTACTACATAAGGAACTAAACTCATGATAATACTCCTTTGTAAGTCGGGATACGGGTCTGTAGACTGCCACAGAGCCATTATATCCCATGCGAGGGAAAATATACAGCGAAGCCGGTCGAATTACTCGGCGGGCTCCTCCGCAGGCGTTTCTTCTGCGGCGGGGGCCTCCTCAGCGGCGGGGGTCTCCTCAACGGCGTGGGTCTCCTCAGCGGGCTCCTCAACCACGGCGCTGTCATAAATCAGCTTGGAAGCCTTGTCCAGCTTGACGGCGTTGGCCAGGTTCTCGGCGGGGATGGCCTCCTTGATCTTGTCCGCCTCCATGCTGTACTGCTCAACCAGGCGATCCACCTCGGCGGAGACCTCCTCCTCGGAGGCTTCCAGGCCCTCGGCCTTCACCACGGCCTCCAGCACCAGGTCGGACTTGATGCTCTGGAGCACACCAGGCTTGTTCTGCTCCCGGAAGACCTCCATAGTGGTGCCCATCATTTGGACGTACTGTTCCAGGCTCATGCCGGAGCTTTGCAGCTGGTTGGAATAGTTGTCCATCTGCTTGTCCAACTCATACTCTACCATGGCGTCCGGCACAACGACCTGGGCGTTCTCAATCACCTTGGCCATGACGGCCGCCTTGAAGGCGTCCTCGGCGTTCTTGGTCTTGCGTTCCTCCACCTGCTTGCGGAGGTCGGCTTTCAGCTCGTCCAGGGTGTCAAACTCGGAGACATCCTTGGCAAACTCGTCGTCAATGACAGGAACCTGCTCCTCCTGAACGGTGTTGCACTTGACCTTGAACACCACAGCTGCACCGGCCAGCTCCTCTGCGCCGTACTCCTCAGGGAAGGTCACGTCAATATCCTTCTCCTCACCGGCGGACATCCCCACGACCTGCTCCTCAAAGCCGGGGATGAAGGTGCCGGAGCCCAGCTTCAAATCGTAATTTGTGCCCTTGCCGCCGTCGAAGGCTGCGCCGTCCTTGAAACCCTCAAAGTCGATGTTGGCGGTGTCGCCCATCTGGGCGGGGCGATCCACGTCCACCGTGTTGGTGGCGCGGCTGATGAGGGGCTGCATTTCGCTGTCCACATCGGCATCGGTAACCTCCACAGCGCTCTTGGGGGCGGAGACGCCCTTATACTCGCCCAGAGTCACCTCGGGGCGGACGCCCACCTCGGCGGTAAACACCAGGCCCTCGGCCTCGCTGACCGTCTCGATGTTCAGCTTGGGATAGCCCACTACGTCCAGACCGGACTCCTTCACGGCCTCGTCCAGGGCGGCGGGATACAGCTCGTTAATGGCATCCTCATAGAACACGCCGGTGCCGTACATTCTCTCGATGATTTTGCGGGGAGCCTTGCCCTTGCGGAATCCCGGGATCGCAATGCTGCCTCTCGTCTTGCGGTAGACCTTCTCCACGGCGGCGTTGAACGCGGCGGCGTCTACCTCGATGGTCAGGACAGCACTGCTGTTTTCCTTGGTTTCGACATTCTTTAAGCTCATGTTTGTTTCCTCCTGCTTGCCCTGAGGGCAACTATTCCGCAGAATCCCGCCGAAACGAACCGATCCTGCAATGATACAATTCTACGTCTAACTATTTTAACAGATGCCAGCAGAGATTGCCACTGTTTTTTTTAAATTTTTCCACTAATTCAAGATTTTTTTGGGGATGAAATTCAGATAGTCCGCCGAAATCAGGGAAAACTCCGTCCCATCCCGCTCTCCCTGCACCGCCAGGCGGCAGCTCTGGCTGTGGAGGTGGCCGTAGCAGCACCGCTTCACGCCGTACTCCCTGAGCAGGGCCAGAATTTCCGGGCACCGGTACCCCTGATAAATGGGGGGATAGTGGAGGAATACCAGCTTCTCCCGCTCCCCCGCCGCTTTCAGCGACGCCTCCAGGCGGCACACCTCCCGGTGGAGCATTTTCTCGTTGTGCTCCCCCTTCTCCTCGTCGATGAACCAGCCCCGGGTGCCGCAGAGGGCATAGTCTCCATAGAGGAAGCAGTTGTTGTGGAGGATGTGGAAGGTGTCAAAGTGATGTTCGGCAAAGAACTTCGTCATTTTGCTGGCCGTCTCCCACCAGTAATCGTGGTTGCCCTTCAGCAGCACCTTGGTGCCGGGCAGGGCGTTCAGGAAGGCGAAGTCGGCCTCCGCCTCCTGGAGGCTCATCCCCCAGCTCAGGTCGCCGGCCAGCACCACCGTGTCCTCCGGTTGCACCACCGAGAAGCCTTCCTTCAGCTTCTCCACATACCCCACCCAGTTGCCGCCAAAGACCTCCATGGACTTGGGGCTGTTCAGGGACAGGTGGGGGTCGCCTATCGCGTAAAGTGCCATGGCGTCCCCGCTTTACTGCAAAAAGTCGGTGACGACCTGCATCATGGCTTCCTTCTCTGTCCAGCCGTCGAAGCGCACCTGCTTGTCCTTCAGCGTGGCGAGGGGGGCCGGGGCGGCTACGCCGCTGACCTGGGCCAGCTGGTCGAGAAGGTCGGTGCCGGACTGCTTTTCCGTCACGCCCAGGGCGTCCAGCACGGCGTCGCAGAACTTGAAGGGGCTGGCGGTGGAGGCCACCACCGCGATGGTGCCGTCCCCTGTCTCCGCCCGGTACTGGCGCAGCACCTCGAAGGCCACCGCCGTGTGGGTGTCGATGAGGTAGTCCTGCTCCCGCTTCATGGCGCCGATCATGGCCTCGGTCTGTTCCTCCGTGGAGAAGCCCGCCCCGAACAAGTTCTGAATCTGCGCCCGGATGGCGGGGGAGACCTCATACCGCCCGGTGGCGGAGAGTTGGGCCATATAGTCCGCCGTCAGCCCGTCGTCCTCGCCGGAGAGCAGGTACAGCAGCCGCTCCAGGTTGGAGGAAATCAAGATGTCCATGGACGGGGAGACGGTGGTGTAGAAGGGTCGGTTCCGGTCATAAACGCCGGTGCGGATGAAGTCGGTCAGCACGTTGTTGGCGTTGGAGGCGCAGACCAGCTTCTTCACCGGCAGGCCCATCCGCTTGGCGTAGTAGGCCGCCAGGATGTTGCCGAAGTTGCCGGTGGGGACGCAGATGTTGATTTCCTCCCCGCACTGGATGGCCCCCTGCTTCAGCAGGTCGCAGTAGGCGGAGATGTAGTAGACGATTTGAGGCAGCACCCGCCCCCAGTTGATGGAGTTGGCGGAGGACAGGAAGTAGCCCCGGCGGGACAGCTCCTCCCGCAGCGCCTCGTCGGAGAACAGGGTTTTCACCCCGGTCTGAGCATCGTCAAAGTTGCCCACCACGGCGGACACGCCCACGTTGCCCCCCTCCTGGGTGGCCATTTGCAGCTTCTGAATGTCGGAGACGCCGTCCTTGGGGTAGAACACCAGTATCTTGGTCTGGTCTACGTCCTTGAAGCCCTCCAGCGCCGCCTTGCCAGTGTCGCCGGAGGTGGCTACCAGGATGCAGGCGGTGCGGTGCTCGTCGTTCTTTTTCAGGGCCAGGCTCAACTCGTGGGGCAGCATTTGCAGCGCCATATCCTTAAAGGCGCAGGTGGGGCCGTGCCACAGCTCCAGGCAGTAGGTGTTCCCGTCCACCTTTCGCAACGGGGCCACGTCGGGATGGTCAAACTTCTCCGGCACGGCGTAGGCCAGGGCCGCCCGCGCCTCCAACTCCTCCTGGGCGAAGCCGTCCAGGTACAGGCCCATGATGTAGACGGCCCGCTGCTGGTAGTTCATCCCCTTCAGCTCCTCCAGCTTCCCCTCCGGCAGGGCGGGAATCGTCTCCGGGACGAACAGCCCGCCCTCCCGGCTGAGGCCCTGGGCAATGGCCTGCGCCGCCGTGTAGCGCAGCGCCTTGTTTCTCGTGCTGACGTAATACATTGACATTGTTCCTTTCCATGCAAGCCGATGGCTCACAGCTTGTTCATCACGCGGGCGAAGTTGTGGAAGAACAGGTCGCTTACCAGTTCCTCGCTGTAGTTCTCCCGCAGCAGCCGCTCGTAAAGGTTGGCCCAGCTCCAAATGCCGGTGTATCCCTCCGGCAGGCTGCGGCATCCGTCCCAGTCGCCCCCCAGGGCCACCGCCCGGCTGCCGCCCAGGGCCAGGAAATGCTCCAGGTGGCGGAGCAGGTCGTCCTCCGTGACCCTGCCCTGCCCTAGGAAGTCGGTGTATACATTCAATCCTGCCACACCATGCCACTTCATAATAGCAGTAAACATTTCATCCGTCAAGTTGCGGGGGTGATTTTGCACCGCCCGGCTGTTGGAATGGCTGGCGATGACGGGCATTTTCGTAATCTCCATCACGTCCCAGAATCCCTGGTCGGACAGGTGGGATACGTCCACCAGCATATACAGCTTCTGCATCCGCTGCACATAGGCCCGGCCCTCCTCGCTGAGGCCCCGCTCCGGCTCCTCCACGTTGCTGCCGGACAGGGCGTTGGCGTGGTTCCAGGTCAGGTTGATGATGCGGACGCCGGCGGCATAGGCATTCTCCAGGTCGCTTAGGGTGCAGCCCCAAAGCTCCGCCCCCTCGATGGAGAGGAACAGGGCCACCTTGTTCTCCTTCCAGGCGGCCTTCGCCTCCTCCATGTTGGTGCAGAAGGCCGCCCTGTCCCGGTAAATGGACACCTCCCGCTTGAAGGTGCGCAGTTCCTGCTTCACCATATGCCTGGTGAAGGGCTTTGCGGAGTCCCAGAACAAGCTCATCACCTGGGCCTGAGGGCCGAAACGCCCCATCTTGTCCAAATCCCAGTGGCCGGAGTTGCCTGCGATATGCTCCTGGGGGACGTAGTTCAGCCGTGAAAGGGTGTCACAGTGGCCGTCAAACAGCGGTATCTTTTTTTGCATCTTGCTTAGCCTCCAAACGCATTTTCCAGATAGTTGAGGAGGGGCCTGCCGCCCCCTTCCTCGGTGTAAACCTCCGCCACGTCAAACCGGGGCTGCCGCCCCTCCGCCGGGTGCTCCGCCAGCCACGCCTGGGCGGTGAGGAGCAACTTCTCCCGCTTGCGCCGGTTCACCGCGTCCCGGGCCGGAGCGTAGCGGCTGTCCCTCCGGGTCTTGACCTCCACAAAGGCCAGGTACGCCTCGTTTGCCGCTACGATGTCCAACTCCCCGTACCGGCAGTGCCAGTTCCGGTCTAAAATCTCGTAGCCCCGGCGCTCCAGGTGCCGGACGGTCAGCCCTTCCCCCAGACCGCCCAAAGACTGTTCCCGCGTCATAGTTTTTTCAGGAAGGTCTTGCGGTGGATGGGGCAGGGGCCGTATTTTCGCAGCAGTTCATAGTGCAGCTTCGTGGGGTAGCCCTTGTGCTTTTCAAACTGGTACTCCGGGTAGAGTCGGGCCATGTCCTCCATGTAGTGGTCTCTGGACACTTTGGCCAGGATGGAGGCCGCCGCGATGGAGGCGGAGTGGCTGTCCCCCTTTACGATGGTGGCGTTGGCGACGGAGATTCCGGCGCTGCGGTTGCCGTCGATGAGGGCGAAGTCCGGGGCGGGGTCCAACTGGCGGATGGCCCTGTCCATGGCCAGCATCCGGGCGTTCAGGATGTTGATTTCGTCGATTTCCTGCTCCGTAGCCCAGGCCACCGCCCAGGCGACGGCCTGCTCCTTGATTTGGCCGAACAGCACCTCCCGGCGTTTGGGCGTCACCTTCTTGGAGTCGTTCAGGTAGGGCAGCGTCAGGTCTTTCGGCAGAATCACCGCCGCCGCGTAGACGGCTCCCGCCAGGGGGCCTGCCCCCGCCTCGTCCGCGCCGCAGATGAGGCGGCAGCCTGCGGCATAGTATTGATGCTCATAGGCCCACAAGTCGATGGGCTGGGTGGGGTGGGTGTTCATCCGCGTGGCTCCTTTCTCGGTAAAGTTATCAGGACAAGAGTAATTTCCGTGGATAAGGATTGATAAAGGAAACAGGTTGTTTGCCCTTGCCAGGGCATGGCCTACTTTTCTCGCTCCGCCGAGAAAAGTAGCAAAAGAGGGCGGCTTAAGGAGGGGCTTCGGGGCCTCGCCCCTCCCTAAGAACCTTCCCCTATCCCACTGTGGGCTTCGCCTTGTCCTTCAATCAAGTGGTCTATCAGGCAACAGACGATGTGACTTGATACCTGCTGAGACTGCCGCCCATGGCGGCTGGGTACGATTGCCGTTCCGCCCTCGCCGTTGGCGGGCGGAACGTGCAATTTTATAGTCCAACGATGGATAACATCTCAACTGTACGGATACGTTAAGCTCCTCAACTCAGGATAGATTGCGTCTTTAAGTTGATGAGAGTTCCTCTTTCCCGGCCGGAGGTTCCTCCAGCGTGAACCGCCCCAGCTTGCCGGAGCGGTACTCCTCCAGCAGCACCCGCGCCATCCGCTCCAAATCCACCTTGCCGCCGGACACCAGGAAGCCCCGCTTCCTGGCGGCGGCCTCCAGCAGTTCCCAGCCCTGGGCGTCCTCCGGCGTGTCGATTTTATATCTGGCCTGCACGGCCTCCGGGTAGCGCCGGGCCAGCAGAAGGATGAGGTGGCAGCCCAGGGTTTCCAAATCCATGATGGTATCCTTCACCGCGCCGGTGAAGGCCAGGTGTAGCCCCACCGTCTCATCCTCAAACTTGGGCCAGAGGATGCCCGGCGTGTCCAGCAGTTCCAGCCCGGCGTCTACTGTCACCCACTGCTTGCCCCGGGTCAGGCCGGGGCGGTTCTCGGCGGCGGCGGCCTTCCGCTGGGCCACCTGGTTGATGAAGGTGGACTTACCCACGTTGGGTACCCCCACCACCATCACCCGGATGGGGCGGCCCACCTGGCCCCGCTCCTCCCACCGGGCGATTTTGTCCGCTAGGATGCCCCGCACCACGGCGGGGAACTGCTTCACCCCTGCGCCGGTCTTACAGTCCGTTTGCAGGACGGAAAGGCCCTGGGCGCGGAACCAGTCCGACCACACCCGGTTCATTCCGGGGTCGGCCTGGTCGGCCCGGTTTAAGAGGATGAGGCGGGGCTTCTCCCCCACCAGTTCGTCCAAATCCGGGTTGCGGCTGGAGACGGGGATGCGGGCGTCGATAATCTCCACCACCAAATCCGCCAGCTTCAGGTTCTCCTGAATCATGCGGCGGGTCTTGGCCATGTGCCCCGGATACCATTGCACCGTCATGCTGCCCGGCTGGCCGCTGGCTGAGGTCTTCTCCTGCCGGGCCTGGCTGCGGGCCTGGCGCTTCGCTTTGTTCTTTTTACTGGGCTGATACATTTCCCCACCACACTACTTTATACGCTACTCTAACAAAAAAGGAGCGGTTTCCCGCTCCTTTCCCTGTCTCGGAAAACTCCGAAGGATGCTTACAGCTTCTCCGCAATCTTGGCGGCCTTGCCCACGCGGCCGCGCAGATAGTACAGCTTGGCGCGGCGCACCTTGCCGCGGCGAACCGTCTCCACCTTCACCACGTTGGGGGAATGGACGGGAAACACCTTCTCCACACCCACGCCATAGGAGATGCGGCGGACGGTGAAGGTCTCGCTGACGCTGCCGTGCTTCTTGGCGATGACGGTGCCCTCAAAAATCTGGATGCGCTCCTTGGAGCCTTCCTTGACCTTGATGTGGACGCGGACGGTAGAGCCGACCTCAATGACCGGCACCTCCTGCTTCATGTTCTGCGCATTCAGCGTTTCAATCAGATTTGCCATAATGGTTTTCCTCCTGTTTTATAGGCGTTCTTGCGCTTTGCCCGGTCGGGCAGCCGCCGGAAAATCGGCGGCAGGGCAGAGGAACACCCTTTATTCAACTTGTATACTATAGCATGGGAACGCCGGAAATGCAAGCACTTTTTTACCGAAAAATTCCGCCGTCCGCCCCGAAAATTTCATTTCTGCGATAGCGGACGAAGTCCGGTGTCAGCTCCGGCCTCCGCTCCGTCAGGGTACCCACCAGCACCGCTGGGTTCAGCCCCGGGTTCTGGGCCATCAGCCGCAGGTGCAGGTTCACCGCTTGCGGCTCCGCTGCGGCGTCCCACTGGTAGACCATGGGGATCAAATCCAGCTCCGTATAGCCCTTTTTGGACTTCTTGGAGGGCTTCTGAATGACGCAGCTCTCCTGGGCGAAGAACCCCTCCAGGGCGGGGAGGACGCCCTCCGGCGTGCCGTCGTCATATTCCAGCGCCACCGTCCAGCCAATGGCTGCAATGCGCTTGAACGGCACCTCCGCCTCATAGCACCGCTCCACCACGATGCCCTCCGGCAGGGTGGCGTTCAGCCGGGCCGGTATCTCATCCAGGGGCGTGTCGCTCTCCAGGGTGAACTCCAGCAGCTCGCACCGGCTGCTGTAGCCTACGCTGAGGGGCAGCGGGAGGGAGACAAAAGAGTGCCGGTTATAGCCCTGCGTCTGCCAGATGGACACCTCTGCCCGCAGGAAGGCCCGCTGAAACAGGGCCATCAAATCCAAATGGGAGATATACACCCCCCGCCCCTCCTTCCGGAAGAGCAGTCTGTGTTTGTGTCCTGCCATGCTGTCACCCCCTGTCCACGTCGCACTTTTCGCCGGGAATCAGCCGCGTCGCTCCGCAGCCCATACACTTCACCCGGCAGTCCGGGGTGATGACGCCCCGATAGGCCTGCTCCCGCTCCTGCCACAGGTAGTCCTGCCGCACGCCCACGTCGCTGACCGACCAGGGCATCAGCTCGCACCTTGGCCGCTCCCGGCAGGCGTAAAAGTCCGGGTCAAGCCCTGCCCTGCAGAAGGCGGCCATCCACCGCTCAAAATCGAAATACTCCGACCAGGAATCCAGTCTGCCGCCGCTGCGCCAGACCTCCTCCAGCACCCGGCTCATCCGCCGGTCGCCCCTGGCCAGGGCCGCCTCCACATAGCTGGCGTCCCCGTCGTGCCAGTTGTAGACGATGGAGCGGTTATGGATGCAGGAGCGTAGCAGGTCTACCCGCCGCTGGTACTCCTCCATGCTGATTTGCTTCTCCCACTGGAAGGGGGTGAAGGGCTTGGGGACGAAGAAGGAGGTGGAGATGGTGATGCGCACCCCCTTGGCCCGGTTGGGGGTGTAGGTGCGCCAGGACTGGTAGACCTTGTCCGCCAGGGCGGCGATGCCTGCCACGTCCTCGTCCGACTCCGTGGGCAGGCCCAGCATGAAGTACAGCTTCACCGCGCTGCACCCGCCCTCGAACACCGTGCGGCAGGACTGGAGCAGGTCATCCTCCGTCACGTTCTTATTGATGGCGTCCCGGAGCCGCTGGGTGCCCGCCTCCGGCGCGAAGGTCATGGAGGATTTCCGGGCCTTTTGCAGCCGCCGCATGATGCCCATGGAGAAGCCGTCCGCCCGGAGAGAGGGCAGGGAGATGTTGATATTCCGAGGCTCGCAGTAGTCCAGCAGCCCGTCCAGCAGGCAGGTCAAAGGGCGGTAGTCGCTGGAGGAGAGGCTGGTCAGGGTCATCTCCTGATAGCCGGAGTCCACGCAGGCCTCGATACCCTGTTTCACCAGGGTCTCCGAGGTTTTTGCCCGGACAGGGCGGTAGCAGTACCCCGCCTGGCAGAACCGGCAGCCCCGGACGCACCCCCGGAACAGCTCCAGCATCACCCGGTCATGGACGATTTCTGTGGAGGGGACGATGGTGTGGGCGGGGTAATAGGCGCTGTCCAAATCCTTGATGATGCGCTTAGTCACCCTGGCGGGCGCGCCGTGGGTGGGGGTCATGGAGCGGAGGGTGCCGTCCTCGTTGTACGCCACCTGATAGAAGGCGGGGACGTAGACGCCCTGAATTTTCACGGCCTCCTCCAGGAACTCCGTCTTGCTCTTCCCCTGGCGCTTGCAGGCCCGGTAACATTCAATGACCTCCGGGTCCAGCTCCTCCCCTTCCCCCAGGAAGAACAGGTCGATGAAATCCGCCAGCGGCTCCGCATGGTAGGCGCAGGTGCCTCCGGCGCAGACGATGGGCCAGCTCTCATCCCGCTGAGCGGCGTAGAGGGGAATCCCTGCCAGATCCAGCATATTCAGCACGTTGGTGTATGCCATCTCATAGCCCAGGGAGAAGGCCACCAGGTCAAAGTCCCGGATGGGGTCGCCGGACTCCAGGGCGAACAGAGGCAGTTCCGCCCGGCGCAGCTCCGCCTCCATGTCCCCCCAGGGGGCGAAGCACCGTTCGCACCAGACGCCGTCCATCTCATTGATGGCGCCGTAGAGGATGCGCATACCCAGGTTGCTCATGCCGATTTCGTAGGTGTCCGGGAAGCAGAAGGCGAAGCGGGTGTCCACCGTGGCCTTGTCCTTCTGAATCTCCCGGTATTCTCCGCCGGTGTACCGCGCAGGCTTCTGTACACGCGGCAGGATGCGTTCCAGCTTTGGATTCATGGCTCATTCCTGCCTTTTCGTCAATTGGAACTATTGTACCTGATTTTGGGGAAAAGCACAAGCTGTTTTTCGCGGGAAGCACGGAACTCAGGTTTCAGGTCAAACATTCCAAAGGAACCCCTCAGTCTGGCCTTGTGGCCAGCCGGAAATACGTAATCCTGCACAAAGCCCGCCGGAAAATGAAAAATAACGGTTGTATCATCCGCCCAAATCTGCTAAAATAAAAAAAGAATGCCGGGGCAGTACGGCCTCCGCATCCCCCAAAGGAGCCCTGTTACACACGAAAGGAAGGTCACTATGGCTTATCGCTTGTTGGAATTGAACCCCCAGCTGACACCCTATGAGGGGGATATCCGTCAGCGGATGGACAACTACCACTGGAAGAAAGATCAGCTCCTGCACGATGGCGCTACCCTGAAGGACTTCGCCAACGCCCACCTCTTCTACGGCTTCCACCATGTAGAGGGCGGCTGGGTGTACCGGGAGTGGGCGCCTGCGGCCCAGCGGGTCTGGCTGATGGGCGACTTCAACGGCTGGAATCCCAAGAGCCACGAACTGCACGACCATGACGACGGCGTGTGGGAAATCTTCCTGGAAGGCGACAACGCCCTGTGGAACGGCTGCAAGGTAAAGACCGTGGTGAAGCACGACGGCTCCACCGCCGAGCATATCCCCCTGTACGCCCGCCGGGTGGTGCAGGATGAAAAGACGATTCAGTGGTGCTGCGAGGTGTGGGACGATTCCGTCTCCTATCCCTGGACGGATCAGGGGTTCAGCAGCCAGGAGGAGCTGCTGATTTACGAGGCCCATGTGGGCATGGCTCAGGAGGAGGAGCGCATCGGCACCTATCGGGAGTTTGCCGACAAGACCCTCCCCCGTATCCAGAAGGCGGGCTACAACACCATCCAGCTTATGGCCATCATGCAGCACCCCTACTACGGCTCCTTTGGCTACCAGGTGTCCAGCTTCTACGCCGCCTCCAGCTGGTTCGGCCTGCCGGAGGATTTGAAGTACCTGGTGGATAAGGCCCACAGCATGGGCATCCGGGTCATTATGGATTTGGTACACTCCCACGCAGTGAAGAATACGGCAGAGGGCATCAACTGCTTCGACGGCACCGAGTGGCAGTTCTTCCACCGGGGGGAGCAGGGCGACCATCCCGCCTGGGGCACCAAGCTGTTCAACTATAACGACAATAACGTGCTGCACTTCCTGCTGTCCAACTTGAAGTTCTGGCTGGAGGAGTACCACTTTGACGGCTTCCGCTTTGACGGCGTCACCTCCATGCTGTACCATGACCATGGCCTGGGGACGGACTTTGACAGCAACGGGAAGTACTTCTCCCTGAACACGGACACGGAGGCCGTCACCTATTTACAGCTGGCCAATGAGCTGATTCGCCAGGTGAATCCGAACGCCATCACCATCTCCGAAGATATGTCCGGTATGCCGGGGATGTGCCTGCCCATCGAAGACGGCGGCATCGGCTTTGACTACCGCCTGGGCATGGGCCTGCCGGATATGTGGATCAAGCTGGTGAAGGAGCAGTCCGACGAGCATTGGGATTTGGACAAAATCTGGTCCTCTATGTGTCTGCGCCGCCCCGGTGAAAAAACCGTGGCCTATGTGGAGAGCCACGACCAGGCCCTGGTGGGGGATAAAACCATGATTTTCCGCCTGGCGGACGCCAGTATGTACACGGACATGGACAAGGCCACCCACAACCTGGTCATTGACCGGGCCATCGCCCTGCACAAGATGATCCGCCTGCTGACCATTGCCGGCGGCGGGGAGGCCTACCTGAACTTCATGGGCAACGAGTTCGGCCATCCGGAGTGGATCGACTTCCCACGGGAGGGCAACGGCTGGAGCTTCTTCCACTGCCGCCGCCAGTGGAGCCTGGTGGACAACGGCTTCCTGAAATATCAGTGGCTGGGGGACTTTGACCGGGACATGGTTGCCACCGTGAAGGACGCCAACCTGTTCGAGCAGTGGATGCCCCACCTGAACTGGATGCACCGGCAGGATCAGGTCATCGCCTTTGAACGCAGCGGCCTGCTGTTTGTCCTGAACTTCAACCCCTCCCAGTCCTTTGACAACTACCGTATCCCGGTGACGGCGGGGGGCGACTATGAGGTGGTGCTTTCCACCGACGACGAGCGCTACGGCGGCCAGAACCGCATCAGCCACCAGCGCTACCCCAGCCTGATTCCCGGCGAGTATGGTCGGAAGCTGCGGCTCTACCTGCCCGCTCGCACCGCCGTAGTGCTCCGCGCCATCCCCGACGCCGACGTGCCGCAGGACGCGGCTTCCGGGGAAACAGAGGCAATTTCGTAACATTCACAGGGTCGGGGCGGTTCACGCCCCGGCCCGTTCCGGAAAAAGAGGCGCCATGAAGGAACTGATTTTACTGTTCGGCTGCGACGTGATGAGCGCCAATGCTTTGACCGCCGCGGCCCAGGGGCTGGGCGTCTCCGCCGTGCGGGTGGAGCGCAGCCTGTATAACCGGTCCATCGGCACCCTGACCCAGGTCAACCAGACCCGCTCCCTGTACGCCAGAGCGCCCTATATCGGGCCGGAGCTGGAGGTGCCCATGGCGGTGCTGTGCGGCTTCGCCAACGATGAGCGGCTGGATGCCGTGGTGGCCGGGCTGAACGCCACCGGGGCCAGGGTGGTCAAGTGCATCCTGACGCCGGACAACGCCCGGTGGAACGTCATCACCCTGCAGCGGGAGCTGCTGAAGGAGCGGGACGCCATCACCTCGGCGGAAACGGCTCAATAACAAAAAATCACCCTCCGCAGCGCGTGCAAGACGCAATGCGGAGGGTATCTTTCTGTGTGCGGTTCAGGTGTTCCGGATGAACTGGGCCAGGGCGTCCACGGTGCCGTCGATGCCCATCAGGGTGCTGTCCAGAATCAGGTGGTACTGGTTCATATCGTCCCAGCGCTGGTTGGTGTAGTAGTTATAGTAGTTGGCGCGCTTCTTGTCGGTATGCTGAATCATCCGCCTGGCGGCCTTCTCATTGTCCGCGCCGTAGGTCTCCTTCAGGGAGAGGATGCGCTCCACCCGCTGCTCCATGGGGGCGGTGATGAAAATGCTGAACAGGCCGGGCTCTTCCCGGAACTGATAGCCGGCGCAGCGGCCAATGATGACGCAGGGGCCCTTCTTGACCTGCTTGCGGAGGTAGTCAAACTCCTGCTTGGCCAGCTTATCCTCAAAGGACTCCTCCCGGTTGTTCAGCACCACGTTGTAGATGAAGGCGCCCATGGAGCTTTCACTGCTCTGCTCCAGCAGGGCCTCGCAGACCCCCAGCTTTTTCGCGGCATCCGCCAGCACAGCCTTGTCATAAAAGGCGTAGCCCAATTCCTGGGACAGCTTGAGGCCGATTTCCCGGCCGCCGCTGCCGAACTGCCTGCCGATGGTGATGATACTCTTCATACTGTGAACCTCCCTGTGGGTCGCCTGCGGGCAGAGCTGCCGACACGCCGCCGATTTTCTACTATCATTATACACTGGCTCGGCCAAAATTGCAAGAAGTTTATAAAAAATCAAAATCAATATTCTGCCAGAAAAAATTGAAAATAATGCTTGACAAATCGGATTCTTCTGCTATAATAGAATTAGAATTATTCCAATTCTTAGAATGGGAGGACGCTATGCGATACAGAGCGCTGATTTTACAACTGCTCCGCCAATGCGACGGCCATCCCACCGCAGAGCAGCTCTACTTACAGGTGAAGGAGGTTCAGCCCACCATCGCCATGGCCACGGTGTACAACAACCTGGCCGCCCTGGTGCAGGAGGGGCAGATTCGCCGGGTGCGCATCCCCGACCAGGCGGATCGGTATGATAAGACCATGACCCCCCATGACCACCTGATTTGTGACCGCTGCGGAAGGCTGGCCGACATCCAGCTGGGCAACTTTTCCCGGATGCTGGAGGAACAGCTGGGCATCCCTGTGGAGTCCTACGACCTGAGCGTTCACTACATCTGTCCCGCCTGCCGGGGCGGTGAGAGCCAATCCGCATAACTTACCAACAATCACACAAACTAATTAAAAAAGGAGATTTGAACCATGGAACTGAAAGGCACCAAGACCGAAGCCAACCTGAAAACCGCTTTCTCCGGTGAGAGCGAAGCCCGCAACAAGTACACCTATTTCGCCAGCGTCGCCAAGAAGGAGGGCTATGAGCAAATCGCGGCCCTGTTCCTGAAAACCGCCGAGAACGAGAAGGAACACGCCAAGATGTGGTTCAAGGAGTTGGGCGGCCTGGGCGACACCGCCCAGAACCTGCTGTCCGCCGCCGAGGGCGAGAACTACGAGTGGACGGATATGTACGCCACCTTCGCCAAGGAGGCCGAAGAGGAGGGCTTCACTGCCCTGGCCGCCAAATTCCGCATGGTGGGCGAGGTGGAGAAGCACCACGAGGAGCGCTACCGCGCCCTGCTCCACAATGTGGAGATGCAGGAGGTCTTCGCCAAGGGCGAGCTGACCATGTGGGAGTGCCGCAACTGCGGCCACCTGGTCATGGGTAAGAAGGCCCCCCAGGTGTGCCCGGTCTGCGCCCATCCCCAGAGCTATTTCGAGGTCAGGGCGGAGAATTATTGACGCAGGCACTGCGCAGAAATCAGGAGGGGCAGCCCCACGGGCTGCCCCTCCTTTTGTGGTCGCTTAGCTGATAAACTCAAGTTCTCTTCCTGTTTGAAACCGATGCTGCTATGCAAGCAATACTTACCCCCATCAACACCCAAGGTACAGCTGCAAGGGTAAACTGTAAAATCGGATTGCTTCCATCATAGGCATAGCTACTATTACACCAAACAGAAAACAGAAAAGTGACTATAATCAAAATCCATGCAACTTTCATTAGGGATTGGCTGCTTTTCACAGTATCCATGTCTTTTTTAATTTTATCCATCATTTTACTGTCTCCTTTCAACAACTCGTCTAAAGTCACTTGATAAAGATCACTTAATTTTATGACGCTCATCACATCGGGTAAAGTCTTGCCATTTTCCCAATTTGAAATTGTCTGGCGAGAAACACCTATTTTCTCTGCAACCTGCTCTTGCGTCATGCCTGCACCTGCTCTGGCTTTTTTCAGCTTCTCGCAAATCTCCATAATATATGACCTCCATCTGAAAGGATTATATCGAATCATCTTTGTTTTTTCTATCAAACAGCATTTACATCTGCAAAAATGCGTTGTCAAAATTGTTTGACAGCGTCGCGTAGTCCGATTTTCCAGTCCGTTCTATCGCCCCTTTGCATAGCAAAGGGAGCGCCCCCGCTTTCCCGCAGGACGCTCCCTCTGTTTGTCAAGACGGGGCGGACGGTCCCGCCCCGGATCCTTGTTTGCTTATTCCACCGGCGGCAGGGTCGGCTCCGGCGCCGTGTCACGCAGCCTGGCGGCATTAACGATGATGGCGACGCACTGGTCGATGCCCAGATAGCCGCTGTCCAAATCCAGGTTGTAGTTGCGGAAATCGCCCCACTCATGGTCGGTGTAATACTTGTAATAAGTAGAACGGTTGCGGTCCCGCTGCTGCAGATACTTCTTGGGGTCAGGGGGATTCTCGTGATAGACCTCCTGAATGCGCTTGACGCGGTAGGGAAAGTCCGAGTGAATAAAGACCCTCAGCGTATCGCAGGTATCCTTCAGCACATAGTCGGCACAGCGGCCCACGATGACACAGGGCTCCGCCGCGGCAAAGTCCTGAATGGCCTTGCATTGCAGCCGGTAGATCATGTCCTGGGGATCCTCAAAATAGAGGCCGCCGCTCAGGGAGAAGCCGCTCCAGAACTTGGAGCGCTGGTTGACATACTCCCCCTGCTCCGCAATGACATCCTTGGTAAATCCGCTTTGCTCGGCCACATGGTCCAGGATTGCGCTGTCGTAGAACGGCATCCCCAATTCCTTGGCGACCATTTCGCCAATGCTGTGGCCTGCGCTGCCGTATTCACGGGCAATGGTAATGACAGGTAACATGATAAAACCCTCCTTGTTACAGCCTGTATTCTGTGAGATACGCAAAGTTCAATTCTACTTCTCTCATCGTAACTGCATTATATTACAATTTTATGCCTCTGTCAAGGGAATTTCCTCTGCGTTTTGCACAAAGCACAATGAAACGTGTTTTCCGCAGCGGAATACAGCTTTTTTACGCTTTTGAGGGGGATTTTTTGATTGACAGCGCCGGTGCAAATGGTATAATGAAACTATCAATTCGCAGGAGGAACGATTCTTATGAACATTCTTTTGACCGGAGGCGCGGGCTTCATCGGGAGCCATACTGCCATCGAACTGATTCAGGAGGGTCACACTGTCGTTGTGGTGGACAACCTGGTCAACGCAAGCCCGGAGAGCCTGAAGCGGGTGAGCGTCATCACCGGCACTGAGCCGAAGCTCTACACCGTGGACCTTCGGGACAGGGCTGGGCTGGAGCAGGTCTTTGCGGAAAACCACTTTGACTGCGTGATTCACTTCGCCGGGCTGAAAGCGGTGGGCGAAAGCGTCGCCAAACCCCTGGAATACTATGACAACAACCTGACCGGCACCCTGGTGTTGCTGGAGGTCATGCGGGCCCACGGCTGCAAGAACCTGATTTTCTCCTCCTCCGCCACGGTTTACGGTTCTCCGGCGGAGATTCCCATCACGGAAAGCTGCCCCAAGGGCTCCCCCACCAACCCCTACGGCTGGACCAAGAGCATGATCGAGCAGATCCTCACCGACGTGCAGTTTGCCGACAAGGAGTGGAACGTGGTGCTGCTGCGGTACTTCAATCCCATCGGCGCTCACCAGAGCGGCCTGATCGGGGAGAACCCCAACGGCATTCCCAACAATCTGATGCCCTACATCACCCAGGTGGCAGTGGGCAAGCTGCCCCAGCTCAGCGTCTACGGCAACGACTATGACACCCCTGACGGCACCGGCGTGCGGGACTATATCCATGTGGTAGACCTGGCCAAGGGCCATGTGAAGGCCCTGGATGCCATCGGGCGGCAGTGCGGCCTGGCGGTTTACAACCTGGGCACCGGCGTGGGCTACTCCGTGCTGGACGTGGTGAACACCTTCAGCCAGGTCAACCAGGTGGAGATTCCCTACGTCATCAAGGGCCGCCGGGCCGGCGACCTGGCCACCTGCTACTCCGACCCCTCCAAGGCCGGTGAGGAGTTGGGCTGGCACGCGGAGCTGGGCCTGGCGGAGATGTGCCAGGACTCCTGGCGCTGGCAGAAGAACAACCCCAACGGCTTTGAAAGCTGACGGGCCTTCCCTCTCACTGCACAGGCAGGGGCGCGGCCGCGCCCCTGCCTGCGTTTGTTTCGGCGGGAGCCGAAGCGCAAAAAGCCCTTTTCGTTTCCTCAAAGATGTGGTATGATAGTGCTGTCATGGCATAGAATAGCAGCGCCGTGGCGCGGGCGGGTATCCCGCCTGAAAGACTGACAGCGTTTAAAGGTGGGAACACTTATGTGTGGTATCGTAGGTTTTACAGGCAGCAGCGCCGCTGCACCGATTTTGCTGGACGGGCTTTCCAAGCTGGAGTACCGGGGTTATGACTCCGCCGGCATCGCCGTGGAGCATCAGGGTAAAACCGAGGTGGTCAAAGCAAAAGGCAGGCTGAAAATTCTGTCCGAGATGACGGACAACGGCCTGGCGGTGCCAGGGAGCTGCGGCATCGGCCACACCCGCTGGGCCACCCACGGCGACCCCTCCACGGTGAACGCCCATCCCCAATGCTCTGTGGATCGGAAAATCACCATCGTCCACAACGGCATCATTGAGAACTATCAGGAAATCAAGGAGTTTCTCACCAGGCACGGCTACCGGTTCGTTTCCAGCACGGACACTGAGGTGGTGGCCAACCTGCTGGATTACTACTATAAGGGCGGCAACTCCGGCTTCGGCAGCGGCACCGGCAATATGCTGCGCTCCATCTCCAAGGCCATGCGGCGTATGCGGGGCTCCTACGCCCTGGGTATCCTGGTGCAGGACGAGCCGGGGACGATTTACGCCGTGCGGAAGGACAGCCCGCTGATCGTCAGTGTGGCCGAGGACGGAACCTATATCGCCTCCGACGTGCCCGCCATCCTGAAATACAGCCGCAGCATCTACTATCCGGACAATCAGGAAATCGTCCGGCTGACCCCGGCGGGGGCGGAGTTTTACGACATCGACGGCGAGCGTTTGGAGAAGCCCCTCTCCGTGGTGGAGTGGGACACAGAGGCCGCCGAAAAGGGCGGCTACGAGCACTTCATGATGAAGGAGATCCACGAGCAGCCCAAGGCGGTGCAGGACGCCATCAGCGCCCGCATTGACGAGGCGGGCAACATCGACCTGGGGGAGCTGCACCTGAACGAGGAGCAGATTCGGCGGCTGGAGCGACTCTACATTGTAGCCTGCGGCAGCGCCTATCATGTGGCGGTGGCCGCCAAGTACGTCATTGAGGAGCTGACCAACATCTCCGTAGAGACCGACCTGGCCTCGGAATTCCGGTACCGGAAGCCCAAGCTGGCGAAGAACGCCATGGTCATCGTCATCAGCCAGTCCGGCGAAACGGCGGACACCCTGGCCGCCATGCGGGAGGCCCAGAATCTGGGCTGCAAGGTGCTGGCCATCGTCAACGTGGTAGGCAGCTCCATCGCCCGGGAGGCGAACCATGTGATGTACACCTGGGCGGGGCCGGAGATTTCTGTGGCCACCACCAAAGCCTATAGCGCTCAGCTGGCCTGCATCTATCTGCTGGCCACCCAGTTTGGCAAGCTCCAGGGCACCATCGACGAGGAGAAGTACCGCTACCTGATTGACGAAATGGAAAAGCTCCCCAACGACATCAGCCGGATTTTGGAGGACAAGGAGCGGTTGCAATGGTTCTCCTCCAAGTACGCCAGCGCCCAGGACATCTTCTTCATTGGCCGTGGCATTGACTACGCCGTCAGCCTGGAGGGCAGCCTGAAGCTGAAGGAGGTCAGCTATATCCATTCCGAGGCCTATGCCGCCGGAGAGCTGAAGCACGGGGCCATCAGCCTGGTGGAGAACAATATGCTGGTCATCAGCGTGCTGACCCAGCCGGAGCTGTATGAGAAGATGGTCAGCAACATGGTGGAGGTCAAGAGCCGGGGCGGCTACATCATGGGCCTGACCAACTACGGCAACTACGCCGTGGAGGACACGGCGGACTTTACCGTCTATGTCCCCAAGCGGGAGCCGCTCTTCATGCCCTCCCTGGCCATCATCCCCCTACAGCTGCTGGCCTACTACGTCAGCTGCGCCAAGGGCCTGGACGTGGATAAGCCCAGGAACCTGGCAAAATCCGTCACAGTGGAATAAGTAAAAGCACAGAAAAAATTCTCCCTTCTGCGTGCTTGCAGAAGGGAGAATTTTGTTATGCTGACGTCAGTTGGGGCGAATCACGCAGGTGACGCCGTTATTCTTCCACCAGTTGGAGGCGGAGCTGTCCGGGCCACAGTAATAGGTGCTGACCTCTGTGCTACTCTGGGCGCCGTAGAAGTAATAGGTGTCGCCCTTCTTGTAGGCGAAGATGGCGATGCAGTGAGCGGAGCCGCCGTTGCGTACCACGATGTCGCCGGGCTGCAAATCAATTTTGGTGATGCTCTTATTGTTGGTCTTGATGATGGTGCAGTTGACCAGGTTGGACGCGCCGTAGGGCGTGGAGCCGGAGCTGGCATGGCTGACCGTCCCGGTGGCATAACCGGCAGCCTTCAGCACATAGGTGACAAAGTTGCCGCAGGAGATCTGGTGCTTGCTCATATTGGCGCCGGATTTATAGTACCAGTCTCCGTCGGAGCGGATCTTGCTGACAAAGGACGCCGCCGCCGACAAAACCTTTTTGCCGCCGTTGGTGGTGCTGGAGGTCGTGGAGCTGGACGAACTGGACGAGGAGCTGCTGGAGCCGCTGGACGAGCTGGACGAACTGGACGAGGAACTGCTGCTCGTGCCGGTGGAGGCCGTAGTGACGGCAACGGCGGCATCGACCGTTACTTCACAGGTATTGGTGACGCCGTTGGCTGTGCCGCTGATGGTGCAGGTACCTGCTGCCACAGCGGTGACGACACCGCTCTCGTCCACGGTGGCCACTGCGCTGTTGGAAGAAGTCCAGGTGATGTCCTCGCTAAAGGTCTGCTTCATCGTCAGGGTGCTGGTGCCGCCCACCGTCAGGGTCAGGGTGGACTGGCTCAGGCTGGGATTGGGGATGTGCAGGTCGCAGTTGACTTCATAATCGTTAATTTTTACGGAAATCACGCAGTCGCCGGTGCCGCTGGCCGTCACCGTGCCGTGCTGGGTCACAGTGGCCACATCCTCATCAGAGGAGGACCAGACGGCTGCATCCTTATTGGCGCCGGACAGCTCCAGCTCATAGATGCTGCCGGCCACCAAAGTAATTTCGGTATAGTCCAGGGTCGGGGTGCTGACGGTCACAGAGGCGGAGACCTCGCAGCCGTTCAGGTAGCAGATGATGTTGGTGGTGCCGGGGGCAACGCCCGTCACAGTGCCGGTTTCGTCCACAGTGGCGATGGATTCATCCTCAGAGAACCAAATGGTGCTGGCGCCGTCCAGAAGTTCAGTGTCAAAGGTCAGGGCCTTTTCCGCAGCCAGATTGACCGTGACGCTGCCGTCTGCCAGACTGGGCAGCGCATAGACCGTCATTTCCACGCTGTAGGTCTCACCGGCGATTTGGGTGGTAAAGGTGGTGGTGCCGGTGGTCAGGCCTGTGACCGCGCCCATGCCGTCCGCCGTCGCCACCTCCGGCTTGGAGGAGGTCCAGGTCAGCTCCTGGTTGTAGTTCTCCATGCTCAGCAGGCCCACGCTGCCGATGTACATGGCGCTGGTCTCCGCCGCCAAAACGGGCTCCAGCACCTTGATTACGGTGGTGGACTTCACCCGCTCGTCTATGGTGGCAGTGATGGTCACGGTACCGGCATCCAGCGCAGTCACAACGCCGTCCTCCGTGATGGAGGCGACAGAGGTGTTGCTGCTGCTCCAGGTCACATTCTCACAGTCCTCAGACAGGGAAAGCTGCAAGGTGTCATCAATACACAGCTCTTCCAGGACGGGATCCGGATCCTCATCCTCGGCCTCAGAGGATTCCCCGGCTTCGGCCTCATCGGTTTCCTCAGGCTCGGCTTC
>JAJQEV010000079.1:0-18578 GCA_021201475.1 Clostridiales bacterium | reverse complement strand
GAGGATTCCCCGGCTTCGGCCTCATCGGTTTCCTCAGGCTCGGCTTCAGAGGATTCCTCAGCTTCGGCTTCCTCCGATGCGTCCCCGGCCTCATCCGCAATGCCGTCGTCCTCAATGCCGCTGTCATCCAGCAGCTCATCCTCATCCTCTTCCGTTTCCGCCACGATGGTAGGCACCTTGCTGACGGAAATCAGGTATGTATAGCTGTTATCCTTCACTTGGGCGGTGATGGTGGCGGTGCCCGCGCTCAGGGTCGTGATGGTGCCGTCGCTGTCAACCGCCGCCACGGCTTCGTTGGAGGAGGTCCAAACCACCTGTTCCTCCACACGGGCCACCTGGCCTTCCGTCACATCCTCCTTGAGCAGGCTCAGAGTCTCACCCACATATAACCTGCTGTCCGTATCCTCGTCCGCCAGCAGGCTGGGAATCTTGGGGATCGCCAGCCAAATGCCAACGGCGAGCACCAGCGCCATTGCCGCAGCGGCGCAAACGCTGAACAGAAGGGCGTGCTTTTTCCGGCCATCATTGACGGCATTGATCGTATCTACCATCCGCTTTTTCATGCTTTGCTTCCTCTCTGTATCATAGAGTTATCATGATGTGGCAAGAACCCACATTTATTTTTAAAAAGTGTCCGTCAAATTTGCTCCAAAAAAGAGAGACTTGCCAGAACCTTCCCTATTATAGCAGAGGCAGGGCCGAACTGTCAATGCAAAAAATGACAAAAAATTAAAAAAGTTACAAATTGTTACCTCCGGATTACTACCGGCTTCCGGGCTACAGCAGGTTGCGGATGGTAATGCGCTCCGTTTCCGCCAGATGCTCCACATAGGCTACCAGCGTCCCGTTGGCTCCGTCATACTCCGGCCCGGCCTCCCATTGCAGGAAGCCCTGCACCTCCTGGAAGCCGGTACTGACCTCGTCGGTGTCGCACAGGCTCAGGGTGACGGAGAGCCACAGCTGGCTGCCCTCCCACACCTCCTGGGCCTGGGCGGTCAGGGTGCGGGCGGCGTCCCAATCCCCCTGAGCCACCGCCGCCTCCGCCCGGTTCAGGTCGCCCACAATGCACCCCGTCACCGTTTCCACATACCAGAGGTTCAGCAGCGCGCCCCCGAACAGGGCCAGCACCAGCCCCCCGCAGATCCAAAACCGTTTCATGTCTTCCCCTCCCTTCTGGCAAAATACAGCTGGCCGGACTGATCTATGGTCAGCAGATACACCTCGCGCAGCGCCACATGCCAGGCCGCCAGCTGGGCGTTCAGCCAGGCGCGGGTCAGCCCCCGGCGGCGGAGGTTCTGCTCCAGCACCGCGCCGTCGCTGACCAGCATCACCGGCAGGCCGCCCTCCTCCGGCGTCAACCCCAGCTGGCGGGCGGTGGGGGGCTGCTCGTCCGCCTTCAGGAGGACGGACACCTGGCCGGAGTTTTCCAAAATGGCGTAGCGCACCGTGTTCAGGTCAGTGACCCCCTGGAGCCGCAGCTCCTCCAGCAGTTCATCGGCGGTGAACCGGTTCTTCGCCATGGCCTGCTGACAGATGACGCCGTTCTCCACAATGACGCTGGGGGTGCCGCAGACCAGCCCCCGGAACCGGACGCTTTTCAGCGTCAGCACCGACACCATCATCGTCAGACACACCACAATCAGGATGGGCAGCACCCCGTACAGCAGCGGGATGCCGAAGTCCTGCATGGGGACGCTGGCCAGGTCGGACAGCACCATGGCCAGCACCAGCTCCGCAGGCTCCAGCTCCCCCACCTGCTTCTTCCCCATGAGGCGCATACTCACCACCAGCAGCAGATATAAAATCACCGTGCGCAAAATGCAAATCGCCACAGCGCTGCTCCCCCTTCCTCTTTCCCGTTATTGTGTCCAAGGGGGCGGAAAATATGGGTGCTTCCTTGGCAGGGTTGGAGAAATCGAAAAATGCAAAATTCTCTAGTTGCATTCCCCTTCGTTTTGTGGCATAATAGAGCGAAGAATGAATGCAGGGAAGTTCTACGCGGGTACGGAATGTGACGCGCGGCACTTCCTGTTTTTTCAAGCCTGTGGGAAGGCCCGCCGCCGGACAGGGCTGCGGTGTATCCCCGAAGGAGTTAGAAATCAGAAAGGTGGAATGCGGGATATGAAGGCGACCTTAATCCTGGAAAACGGCGATACCTTTGAGGGCAGCAGCATCGGCAGCACGAAGGACTGTATCTGTGAGATGGTGTTCAACACGTCCATGGTGGGCTATCAGGAGATTCTGACCGACCCCTCCTATGCGGGCCAGGGCGTGATTATGACGTATCCCCTGATTGGCAACTACGGCGTGAACCATGAGGACAATGAGAGCCGCCGCCCCTGGGCGGACGCCTTCCTGATGCGCCATCTGGCCACCAGGGGGAGCAACTTCCGCTGTGAGGACACGTTGAACAACTATTTAAAGGAGCATGACATCACCGGTATTCAGGACATCGACACCCGGGCTGTCACTCGTATTCTCCGCGATCAGGGTGTTATGAACGGCATGATTACCTGTGCGGAGAATTTTTCTATGGAGGAGTGCCTGGAGAAAATCCGCGCCTACCGGGTCTCCGGCACGGTGGAAAAGACCTCCACCGACCATGTGGAGCATTTCGCTGGAGACGGCTACCGCCTGGCTATGTACGACTTCGGGCAGAAGCTGAATATGATTCGCCGCCTGAACGCCAGGGGGATGGACATCACCCTGTTCCCCGCCCACACCCCGGCGGAGACCGTGCTGAATGGCAACTTTGACGCCGTCATGCTGTCCAACGGCCCCGGCGACCCGGCGGACTGCACAGAAATCATCGCCGAGGTGAAGAAGCTGTACGACTCCGACCTGCCCATCTTCGCCATCTGCCTGGGCCACCAGCTCATGGCCCTGGCCACCGGCGCCAAGAGTGAGAAGATGCCCTTCGGTCACCGGGGGGCCAACCATCCGGTGAAGGACTTGGCCCGGGGCCGCTGCTTCATCACCAGCCAGAACCACGGCTACGTCATCAAGGCGGACAGCATCGACCCCAATGTGGCGGAAATCAGCCACGTCAACGTGAACGACGGCACCGTGGAGGGCCTGCGCTATAAGGGCAAGCACATCTTCACCGTCCAGTTTCACCCGGAGGCCTCCCCCGGCCCGGTGGACACCGATTATCTGTTTGACGAGTTTGACGCCATGATTGCCGCCGCCAAAGCGGAGCAGGAAGGAGCGAACTGAAATGCCGCTGGATAAGAGCTTAAAAAAGGTATTGGTCATCGGCTCCGGCCCCATCATCATCGGCCAGGCCGCCGAGTTTGACTACGCGGGCACCCAGGCCTGCCGCTCCCTGAAGGAGGAGGGCATCGAGGTGGTGCTGGTCAACTCCAACCCCGCCACCATCATGACGGATAAGGACGTGGCCGACCACGTTTACATCGAGCCGCTGAACTGCTTCACCCTGGCCGAGGTCATTGAGAAGGAGCGCCCCGACGCCGTGCTGCCCACCCTGGGCGGTCAGGTAGGGCTGAACCTGGCCATGAACCTGTATGAGGACGGCACGCTGGACAAGTTCAACGTCCGGCTGCTGGGCACCAGCGCCGCCTCCATCCATAAGGCGGAGGACCGCCAGGGCTTTAAGGACACCATGGAATCCATCGGCCAGCCCTGCGTCACCTCCGAGGTGGTGCATGACGTGCAGGCCGCCGTGGACTTCACCAACACCATCGGCTACCCGGTCATCGTCCGCCCCGCCTACACCCTGGGGGGCACCGGCGGCGGCATCGCCTATGACGAGGTCATGCTCCGGGAGATTTGCGACCGTGGCCTGAACCTGAGCCGCGTCCACGAGTGCCTCATCGAGCGGTGCATCTCCGGCTGGAAGGAAATCGAGTTCGAGGTCATGCGGGACTCCGCAGGCAACGTTATCACCATCTGCGGCATGGAGAACATCGACCCTGTGGGCGTCCACACCGGCGACTCCATCGTGGTGGCCCCCACCCAGACCCTGGCCAACAAGGAGTATCAGATGCTCCGCACCGCCGCGCTGGACATCATCTCCGCCCTGGAAATCGAAGGCGGCTGCAACTGCCAGTTCGCCCTGAACCCTGACTCCTACGAGTACGCGGTCATTGAGGTGAACCCCCGTGTCAGCCGCTCCTCCGCCCTGGCCTCCAAGGCCACCGGCTACCCCATCGCCAAGGTAGCCGCCAAAATCGCCCTGGGCTACACCCTGGACGAGATACCCAACGCCGTCACCGGCAAGACCACCGCCTGCTTTGAACCGGCGCTGGATTACTGTGTGTTGAAAATCCCCCGCCTGCCCTTTGACAAGTTCGTCACCGCCAGCCGCACCCTGGGTACCCAGATGAAGGCCACCGGCGAGGTCATGGCCATCGGCAACAGCTTCGAGGCCGGGCTGATGAAGGCCATCCGCTCCCTGGAGCAGCACGTTTCCTCCCTCCAGTTGCCCAAGCTGGCCCAGATGCACACCGACGAGATTCGGGACAAGCTGTATGTCATTGACGACGAGCGCATCTTCGTCTGCGCCGAGGCCTTGCGCCGGGGTATCTCCGCGGAGGAAATCAACCACATCACCAAAATCGACATCTGGTTCCTGGACCGCCTGAACAACATCGTGGAGATGGAGAACACCCTGAAAAAGGGCGTCCCCAACCGGGAGGTGCTGCGCCAGGCCAAGGAGCTGGGCTTTGGCGATACGCTGATCGCCGAGCTGTCCGGTACCACCCGCACCCACATCCGCGACCTGCGGAAGCTGTACAACATCCACCCCTCCTTCAAGATGGTGGACACCTGCGCGGCGGAGTTCGAGGCCCAGACCCCCTATTACTACTCCACCTATGACGATGAAAACGAGTCCATCCCCACCGACCGGAAGAAGGTGCTGGTGCTGGGCTCCGGCCCCATCCGTATCGGCCAGGGCATCGAGTTTGACTACTGCTCCGTCCACTCCGTCTGGGCGCTGAAACGCCAGGGCTACGAGACCATCATCATCAACAATAATCCGGAGACCGTCTCCACCGACTTTGACATTGCCGACCGGCTGTACTTCGAGCCGCTGACCGCCGAGGACGTGGAGCACGTGGTAGAGCTGGAGCATCCCGACGGGGCGGTGGTGCAGTTCGGCGGCCAGACCGCCATCAAGCTGGCCCAGGCCCTTACCGATATGGGCGTGAAGATTCTGGGTACCGACGCTGACGGCGTGGACGCGGCGGAGGACCGGGAGCGGTTCGATGTCATCCTCCGCAAGTGCGGCATCCCCCGGGCCGAGGGCCGCACCGTGTTCACCACCGAGCAGGCCCTCCGCGCCGCCAACGAGGTGGGCTACCCCGTGCTGGTGCGCCCCTCCTATGTGCTGGGCGGCCAGGGCATGGAGATTGCCTACAAAGACGAGGACATCCGCTCCTTTATGAACATCATCAGCATGACCGTCCAGGAGCATCCCATCCTGGTGGACAAGTATCTGATGGGCCGTGAGGTGGAAGTGGACGGCGTGTTCGACGGGGAGGATATCCTCATTCCCGGCATTATGGAACACGTGGAACGGGCCGGTATCCACTCCGGCGACTCCATCGCCGTCTATCCCCCCCTCCATGTGGAGGAGAAGCACAAGCAGACCATCTTGCAGCACACCAAGAATCTGGCCAAGCACCTGGGGGTCATCGGCCTCATCAACGTGCAGTTCATCATCTATAACGACACGGTGTATATCATCGAGGCCAACCCCCGTTCCTCCCGTACCATCCCCTATATCTCCAAGGTGACGAACGTCCCCATCATCGACCTGGCCACCCGGGTCATGCTGGGGGAGAAGCTGAAGGATCTGCCCTACGGCACCGGCCTGTACCCGGAGGCCAACTATTACGCCGTGAAAATGCCGGTGTTCTCCTTTGAGAAGCTGACCGATGTGGACATCAACCTTGGCCCTGAAATGAAGTCCACAGGCGAATGCCTGGGCATTGCGGAGAGCTTCCCCCAGGCCCTGATGAAGGCCTTCAAGGGGGCCAACATGAAGGTGCCCAAGCGGGGCTGCCGTGCCATCCTGACGGTGAAGGATGAGGACAAGCCCGAAATCATCTCCATTGCCAAGGAGATGGAGGATTTGGGCATCGAGCTGTTCGCCACCCGTGGTACCTACGCCTACCTGAAGGAGCGAGGCGTAAACGTGAAGTTCATCCATAAGCTGGGGGCCGCCCACCCCAACATCGGGGATATGATTCAGTCCGGCACGGTGAACGTCATCGTCAACACCCCCCGCCGCTCCAAGCGGGAGGACGGTGACGGTGTGAAGATTCGCCGGATGGCGGTGGAGCACTCTGTGCTGTGCCTGACTGCCATCGACACCGCCCACGCCATCCTCACCGCCCGGGAGCAGGGCCGCAGCGAGGAGCTGGTACCCATCGACATCACCGAGATTTGACCCCGGTGCGCATAACCCACATGAACGTCCTGAGCCTCCGTTTGAGGGTAAGCCCTCAAACGGAGGCTTTTCTTTCTTTGGATAAAGATATTAGAAGGAACAATGTTTTGCCCGCCGAGCGGGCAATCCCTTCTGCCATGTATGAACGCCCCATTCTCGGGAAAGCTGTAACAGGGCGCAGTCGGCCATACTGTCTCTGTCGATTCCCTATGGCAAAATGACGAAGATTTTCCGGGAGAAAACAGGAAAAAACGGCTTTTTTTATTTGACGCGGGGCGGGTTTTCTGGCATAATAAATATAGTGGCGTTTTCTGTATTTTTTCATGGAAAGGTGATGAGAATTTGATGGACGCAAGCGGTCGAAGTTGCAGGTCTGACGGAACGGATGCTCCGGTTCCCTTGTGGGTCACAGTCAAAGGTCTCAGTCACCTGCGGGCTGAGGCGCTGTGCTGACCCGGCTCTAACTGTCAGTCCAATACAGCGCAACCAGTTTTTAGAGCAAAGGCGTAAGGAGTGATCGTTCGCCGCCTGCCTCCCGACACAACGTTTCTTTGATGTTTTGATGTTTAGGAGGTAGAGGAAATTGAATATTGAAATCCATATAGAAGAGCTGAAGGAACTGGTGGAGACGAAACAGTTCCGGAAGCTGAAATTCGTGTTAGAAAAGTTAAATGAGGCAGACATTGCCGACTTTTTGGAGGATCTGAGCAGCGAGCAGGCCACTCTCGTGTTTCGGATGCTGTCCAAGGACCTGGCCAGCGATGTGTTCGCCTATCTTCCGGTGGAGGTGCAGCGGGAACTAATTAACGGCATGACCGATAACGAGGTTCAGAACATCGTGGAGGATCTGTTTGTGGACGATGCGGTGGATATGCTGGAGGAACTGCCCGCCTCCGTGGTGCGCCGTGTGCTGGAGAACGCCAAACCGGACACCCGCAAGACCATTAACCAGTTCCTGAACTACCCGGATAATTCGGCCGGCAGCATTATGACTGCCGAATATATCGCCCTCCACAAGGACATGACGGTGAGTCAGTCCTTCGACTATATCCGCGCCCACGGGCAGAATAAGGAAACCATCTATATCCTGTTTGTCATCGACAAGAGCCGCCACCTGGAGGGCGTTGTCTCGGTGAAAGATTTGCTCATGCACAAGTATGAGGATCACATTCAGGATATTATGAACACCAACGTCATCAACTGCTACACCACGGACGACCAGGAAGAGGCCGCCAACCTGATGAAGAAGTACGACCTGATGAGCCTTGCCGTGGTGGATAAGGAGAACCGTCTGGTGGGCATCATCACGGTGGACGACGCCGTGGACGTCTTGCAGGAAGAGGCTACGGAGGACATCCAGAAGATGGCCGCCATCGTCCCCAATGAGCAGTCCTATCTGCGTACCGGCGTGTTTGACACCTGGAAGGCCCGAATCCCCTGGCTGATGCTGCTGATGGTGTCCGCCACCTTCACCGGGCTGATTATTGACAGCTTTGAGGCCGCCTTGGCCGCCTGCGTGGCGCTGACCGGCTTCATTCCCATGCTGATGGATACCGGCGGCAACTCCGGCTCCCAGGCTTCCGTCACCGTGATTCGCGGCCTGTCCCTGGGGGAGATCGAGTTCCGGGACCTCCTTCAGGTCATTTGGAAGGAACTGCGGGTAGCCCTGTGTTGCGGCGTAACGCTGGCCGTGGTGAACTTTGTGAAGATTTGGCTGGTGGACCGGACGCTGTTTGGCCGGACGGATATCACCCTGGCGGTGGACGCCGTGGTGTGCCTGACGCTGCTGCTGACCATCATCTGTGCCAAGCTGATTGGCTGCACCCTGCCCATGCTGACCAACAAGCTGGGCTTTGACCCGGCCGTGATGGCCTCCCCCTTTATCACCACCATTGTGGACGCGGTCTCGCTGCTGATTTACTTTGAGCTGGCGAAGACGCTGCTGGACGTGCTATAGTCCGGCTGGAGCGCACCCAAAATCGGAATGGACGCCGTGTATCCGGCGTCTGTTCCGCTTTTTGTCCCTGGGCAGAAAAATTTGAAAATTTCCCCGGAATGTAAGAGGAAAAACGGGGCGGGTCGCGTATTCTATTGATAGAGGTGGAATTGCGCGGAAATTTCACGCACGTCTGGTATATCGCGCAGGGAATCGCCCAAAATAGATAAAATAGCAGAATGGAGGGGGAACATGGCAATCCCGGAAGCCTTTTTGGAGGAGCTGAATGAGCGGGTCGATTTGGTGGACGTGGCCTCCGGCTACACCACGCTGCAAAAGAAGGGCAACCGCTACTGGGGCTGCTGCCCCTTCCACAGTGAAAAGACCCCCTCCTTCTCCATCACGCCGGAGAAGCAGATGTACTACTGCTTCGGTTGCCACAAGGGAGGCCACCTGATTAACTTCGTCATGGAGGCGGAGGGTGTCGGCTTTGTGGACGCGGTGGGCATCCTGGCTCAGCGGGCGGGGATGCCCATGCCGGAGGACAACGGAGACCGGGGTGAGGCGAAGAAGCGGGAGCGGCTGCTGAGCCTGAACAAAGAGGCGGCGCGGTACTTCCACGCCAACCTGACCGGCCCCCAGGGCCAGCAGGGGCAGGACTACTTCGCCCGGCGGGGCCTCTCCAGGCGGACGGTGACGAACTTCGGCCTGGGGTACTCCCTCCCGGAATGGGACGGGCTGATACGGGCTATGACAGAACTGGGTTACTCCAAGCTGGAATTGCTGGACGCGGGGCTTGCGGTGCAGTCCAAGAAGGGCGGCGTGTATGACCGGTTTCGGGGCCGGGTCATGTTCCCCATCATCGACCTGCGGGGCAACGTCATCGGCTTCGGTGGGCGGGTGCTGGACGATTCCACCCCGAAATACCTGAACTCGCCGGACACTGTGATTTACAACAAGAGCAAGAACCTGTTCGCCCTGAACCTGGCGAAGAAGTCCAAGGCGGGATATCTCATTCTCACCGAAGGCTATATGGACACCATCGCCCTGCACCAGGGAGGATTCGACTGCGCGGTGGCCTCCCTGGGTACCTCCCTGACAGAGAACCACGCGCGGCTGCTGGCCAAGTACACGAAAGAGGTGGTCATCTCCTACGACGGCGACCAGGCAGGCATCAACGCCGCCCAGCGGGCCATCGGCCTTTTAAACAAGACGGGGGTGAACGTCCGGGTGCTGCGGGTCACGGGCGCCAAGGACCCGGATGAGTATATCAAGAAGTATGGACATAACGCCTTCCAGCGGCTCATCGACGGGGCGGCGGGGCAGATACCCTACCGCATCGGCCAAATCCAGCAGAAGTACGACCTGACTGCGGACGACCAGAAGGTGCAGTACCTCCAGGAGGCGGCAGACCTGCTGGCTCGGCTCAGCAGCCCGGTGGAGCGGGAGATTTACGGCGCTCAGGCGGCGGAGGCGGCGGGCATCGATAAGGCGGCCATGCTCTCCGAGGTGGAGCGGCAGCGCAGTCGGCTGGGCTGGCAGCAGAAGAAGCAGGCCGACCGGAAGGCCCTGACCCCGGCGGCGGAGAACCAGCCCACGGAGCGGCAGTTCCGCTACCGGAACGTGCGCTCGGCCATGGCGGAGGAGGGCGTCATCCGCCTGCTGCTGCTGGCACCGGAGTTGCTGGCCCAGACGGAGGGGCTGCGGCAGGAGGAGTTCTCCTCCCAGGTGCTGGGCAAGGTGTTCGGCATCCTGCAAAGCCGCTGGGAAGAGGGGAAGGACACCCCCATCGAGGTGCTGGGCTCCCTGCTGGACAACCAGGAGATGAGCCATATTGCCACCATTGCCCAGAAGCCGGAGTCGCTGCAAAACAGCGAGGCGGCGCTGGCAGATTATATCAGAACCATCCAGACAGAACATACGAAGGACGGCATTGCGGACGACCGCGACCTTTTGGCGGTCAGCAGCCGGAAACGAACGGAGGATGCACCATGAGCGACAAGAAAAAGAACACCGAGCAGAAGCAGGACGCAAAGGTCACCGCATGGATTCCGGAAGGGGTCAACGGGGCTGAAAAGCTGAATGAAATGATTGAGCGGGGCAAGAAGAAGGGCAGCCTGACCGCCAGTGAGATGATGGAATTGGACGGGATTGAACTGGACAGCGATACCCTGGACAAGTTCTATGAAATCCTGGAAAACCTGAATATCAACATGATTGCGGACGAGGACATTATGGACACCGCAGACGCGCCTCTGGAGGAAATTGAGGACCTCCCGGAGGAGGAAACGGTGGACCCCAATGCCCTGGCGGAGAGCTACGGCGTAGACGACCCTGTGCGGATGTACCTGAAGGAAATCGGCAAGGTGCCGCTGCTGAAGCCGGAACAGGAGCTGGAGCTGGCCAAGGGCATGAGCACCGGCAACGAGGCCCAGGCTATCCTGGACGAAGCGGAGAAGAGCGGCGAAGAGCTCCCCGAGGACGTGGTGGAGGAGCTGAAAAAACAGGTCAAGCACGGTGAGCAGTGCAAGCAGGACCTGGCGGAGGCCAACCTGCGGCTGGTGGTGTCCATTGCGAAGCGGTATGTGGGCCGGGGGATGTTGTTCCTGGATCTGATTCAGGAGGGCAACCTGGGCCTCATCAAGGCGGTGGAGAAGTTTGACTACACCAAGGGCTACAAATTCTCCACTTACGCCACCTGGTGGATTCGCCAGGCCATCACCCGGGCCATCGCCGACCAGGCCCGCACCATCCGCATCCCCGTCCACATGGTGGAGACCATCAATAAGGTCATCCGCGTCTCCCGTCAGCTGCTCCAGGAGCTGGGCCACGACCCCACCCCGGAGGAGATCGCCGAGGAGATGGATATGGACGTGAACAAGGTACGGGAGATTCTGAAAATCGCCCAGGAGCCCGTGTCCCTGGAGACCCCCATCGGCGAGGAGGAGGACTCCCATCTGGGCGACTTCCTGCCGGACGAGAACACCAGCGAGCCCTCCGAGGCAGCCTCCTCCACCCTGCTAAAGGAGCAACTCACCGAGGTGTTGTCCACCCTGACCCCCCGGGAGGAGATGGTCCTGAAGCTCCGCTTTGGCCTGGAGGATGGCCGCACCCGCACCTTGGAGGAGGTGGGCAAACAGTTCCACGTCACCCGTGAGCGCATCCGCCAGATCGAGGCCAAGGCCCTGCGGAAGCTCCGCCATCCCAGCCGTTCCAAAAAGCTGAAAGACTTCCTGAACTGACCGCACTGACATACCCTCCGGGACGCTGGCGGCGCAGAGGAGCCGCTGACAGTGATACACAAATAAAACGCACAGGCGGAAGGGCTCCGTCTGTGCGTTTTATTGTTAACCCAACGTGGAACACCGGTGATATAGCCGCGCTGTCACGTTTATGCCTAACGTGGCTGCGTATCGTGCGGTTGATGGGATGAGAGTTGTCAGGGGTAATTTTCACAAATTCTGAACTGCCCCAAGCCTGCGCAGAAATTGACTTTGAAATCGCCGCCCTTGATTTCCGTGCCTGTCGGCGTTAAGGCGTAGTCAAGGCTGAAGCGGTAAACTAAAACTGGACACGGGGGTGCAAAAATTGGACACGATGATATAATCTATGCCAGTTTTCTCATTTTGCGCTCCTTATTCTACGGAGACAGTATGCCCCATTTCCTCCCACACGGACTGTTGCTCATTGGCCCAGGAACCGCTGACCACATGTACTGTGGTGGTTGCATCCGTGTTCAGGGAAGAAGTCGCGTCGTATTTCTCCAACTCCATGCCTTCCGGCATATAGATGTCTGTTAGTCCGGCGGTCAAAAAAGCGCCCGTCCCTAATGTGGTCAGAGACTCCGGTAATGTAATCTCTGTCAGTGCGGAACACCGTTCAAACGCCTGTTCACCGATGATCGTGATGCTGTCCGGCAAATTGATGCTCTCCAAGCTGGTGCAATAATTGAATGCGCCATCGCCGATCTCAACCAAACTCGTCCCTTCAATGATTACCTCACGCAGGGAAGAGCAGGATTGAAACGCATTTGCACCGATCACTGTGACCGTAGATGGAATGGTGACGCTTTCCACCGAGGAACCGTAGAATGCCTGGCTGCCGATCTCGGTCAGCCCCTCCGGTAGCACAACGGTTTTCAAACTACTGGAGCTGGCAAAACCGGAACCCAAAACGAGATCGTGTTCCCCCTCAAAGGTAACTGTTTCCACACTGATGTCCTCCCCGAAGAAGGGAGAACCGGAAAATCCTTCGCAGCGTTCCGGAATCACCAGTGCAGTCTGCTTTGCGCCGTTTTCAGTCAGACCACTAATATAGTTCTCGTTGGAGCCGTAGATGTCCCACTCGAAATAATCTTCGTTTGCTACAGAGGCGTTGGATGCTTCATTGTTGTCAGTTGTCGCTTCTGTGGCCGCATTGCTGTTCCCGCCGCAGGCACAGAGCGTCAGTAACTATGCAGCGGCCAGCAACAACGAAAAAAATGCTTTGTTTTCATAGTTTTTCACCAAATTCTTTCATTTTGCGATGAAACTGTAAACGATAACAGCCAAAACCCACGGGACCGCATAGACCCACAGGTTCCCTTTGCCCATAACACTTTCCGATTTTGCACGAGCAGGCGTTCGTTTCCAATAGAACATAAGATGCTGCGGCGGGTTATGCCAAAACCATGCGCTTTTACGGTAATGTCGCCCATTTACCTCAAACTCATAATTTCCACAGTAGCGACGCTCATTGTCTTTTGTCCACGAAAAACTACTGTTGCGCAGCTCAGCAATGGCATATCTTCCCGCTTCTTTCGCACGCTTGCGCACCTTTTCTTCGCTGTCGATACTGATACCTCGCTTCCGCATGAAGGAGAAAATCAGGACATAGGACAAAATCAGAACTACAACAGGGATGCCTGACCGCCAGTTGCGAATCCCCATGAGAAGGAGTTCGCTGATCGTATATTCATTCGTACCCATCACGACACACTCCTTTTCCCAAGCCGCCCCATCAGTCAAGGATGTTTCGGGTCAGCAACTGATAGGTGTCGGAAGCCGTCGTCACCATGCAGGTACCATCGTCATCAAAATAGTCCGCATCCAAAAAAGTATACTCAATGACTAAAGCGTTCTCAGTATTGATAAAGCCCCAGTAGGTTTCCTCCTGGACTGCGGTCAGCCCATTCGAGAAGTTCCTCGCCTTTACGTAAGCCGGTTCAATGATCTCATTGCCCTCCAAATCAGCAAATCCCCACAGCCCATCTCGCTCAAAGGCAATCAGAGAGCCGCTGTCCGCTATGCAGTCAATATCATCACAGCTGAGAGCGCTGAACTGCTCGCCATCCTTGTCATAGAGATGGTATGCGCCATCCAGCTTTGCAAGCATGACACCGTTTTTCAGCCAGGAACCATCCGCGTTTAGTTTGATGTTCTCGTAAACGGCGGACGACACCGCAATTCCGGCGGTATCGATCAGTATCCAGCCTTCCTCGGTTTCGACTGCCGCAATACCATCCTGGAACGTGCCGACGTTTAGATACTCGCCAAGTTGCGGGTCTCTAAGCTCATCATAGTATTTCAGGCTTTTTTCGTCCTCTGAAATCATTCCCACTCTAGTTTCAGGCTTTGATTTAGGGTGATAAAATGCACTCTCAATTCGCTTTTTGTCCAAATAATCCACGTATTCCAGGCTTTTCACAGCGTCTTTACGAATTTTGTAGCCGTTTTGTAGCCAACGATTTTATGCGAACTATCCGTTCACAATGGCCTCAGGCAACAATTTGTGGCCTTACCGGGCATTATTCCCTCCAATAATGCGCATGAAATTGTCCGTCTGGTTCACCTCAAAACCAGTTGCGATTATTATTTTCACGCACATTATGGAGAAACTTGTGAGCGATTTTATTTCAAAGGAGTCCCGACAATGAAGAAATTACTTTCCTGCCGATTCAATATCAACACCGCCAGCGTAGAGATCAGGTACACGGATGGAAGCCAAATCATCATCTATACCCCAGGGGTGGATGATGAGATTTGCCCCACTGTCCCCATGCAGACGGAAATTGACTGGCTGATTTACAACAAACCTGCGACCTACGTCAACCTGGTGTTCTCTGGTGAATTGGAGCAGTATGCAAGGGATATGGCCGGGACACATGGATTAACTGATTGAGCAATAAATGGACAAGCTAGTCATCTGTCATCTTGACCTACCCACGGCTTATTCCAAGCACGATAGTATCGTTTGGTATAGACTAGACATTCTTTCGTTACCCAAGCATATGTAATCATCTGCAGAGCGAAACTCAAATTTCCTATAAAAATCGTTAATGCAGTCAACATACACAGGTGCTTCCCCGAATTGGTCTGCTGTAAGGTCAACAATCAAGCCGTTCTCTAAATCACTTGAAGAATAATATACAGTGTTAGGGGAATCATTCCATTTTTCATTGCCATATCTGTTTAAGACGATTTTTATATATTCCGGCATCTCGAAGTATTCTGGAACTGGTGTTCTAATTCGCATATCCTTAATTACTAGCCATGCATGACCTTGACCATAAGCGTCTGTTCCGTTTACGTAAATACTTTCAATCCCATTTTCGCAAAAATATTCAGCTAATAGATAGCTTGTATCCCCACAACACCCACGCGGGAAACGATTAAAGGTATCGTTAGCAAATAAACCCTTATCACAAGCTTTTTCTATAGCATTTCGAAACTTAACTGCCAACTCCCTAATCGTGTTGTCTTGCATTGTTAAGTCTTCTTCATTTAGAATTTGTCCGTTGGTATTGGTGGTACTGCATTAAAAATTGACTTGAGTTCATTAACTAAGCCGGCTTTCTCCCACTGCTCCATCCCGTTTTTCCAAACCAAACTGTCAGCAGTGAACTGACCTGCAGAAGCCATTTGTGTCAAAGCAGACAACTCAAACGAGCCGGTCGGTTGTCCGTTTACTGCTACGTAATAGGAGGGAGAGGGAATTGGCGGAGGTGTAACGCTTTGATGTGCCGTTTGGGATGTCCCTGCCATCGCACCGTTCATGGCCCCGGCAATGTTTTGCCCAACAGCGCCGCCCAGAGCAACACCTGCCATCATAGCGGCCGGATTGAACCCGGCGCCGCCCAGGTCCACACTGCCCGCATTGTTGGCGCCCATCTGACCGAGCGCCTGTGCCCCTGCGACACCAACCTCTGCCTGCTTCTCGGTTTGGAAAGCACCGAGATTGGCAGATTGGGTCTGTTTATGCACGGCATACTGCCCTTCTTCACGCTGAATGCGGAGGCGCTCCGTGTAATCCAGCGTCTCTGCTTCGACCCTTGTAGCAGCAATGTCTCTGGTAACGGCCATAAGATGCCGATACCCGTCGCTGGTCTTATCAATCTCGATTGCGCTGATGTCAACGCCGGATACAGACACTCCAAACGTTTCCCTCAGGCGTTGCGCAACATCATATTCGACCGCATCATTGATAATGGATGTCTTGCTCTCAATCTGGACAACAGGAATGTTATGGGCAGCCGGTGCATTTGCTACCGTGTCTTTCACATATCTGCTGACCGCGTCACGGATTTGCCGCTGAAAATCTTCCAGTTGGAATGTACTCAGCCGATGTAGCTTGATAAATTCTCGATAATCCGAGATGCGAAAGCTGATCGTGCCCCGAACCGCAACAGGCACGCCGAAATCCATAAATCTCGGATCGTACACATCAAAAAACGGAACGCCAAACCTGACCTGAATGATACGAGCCAAGTTGATAAAATAAATCTCCGCCTGGAACGGCGTGCCGCCTTCATAGGCTAACCCAATGATACTCGCCAGCACAGGGAGGTTCGCTGTCTTGATTGTCTGGTCAAAGGGTCCCTCAATAAAATCCTGCATGGTTCCGTTCTTTTGCTTGTATACAAATACAGCCACTTCGCCATCCTTCACGCGGAGGGAAGAACCCCAGCGGATGGCATTCTCCCGGTTTCCTGTGCCCGCCTGCACGCCGGACGGGTACCATTTCCAAATGAGATAGGACGACTCGTCACAGCGGATTTCGTCCATGAAACCACCTTTGCGGTTGGTTCTTTCGAACAAGCCCATTTTTAGCTACCTCCTTATTTCTTTTTGCCCTTTTTATCTGTAATTTTGTAAACAGGCCATAAAATTAAGGCAACCATTATGATGTCTAATGCGCTAAAAAATCCGTTTGCAATTCTTCTAACCTCATAGATCATGAGAAGAACTACAATTATTCCAAATATTGGATTTGGGAATGTAGCAGTAAATTTTGAAATTGCGTTACCAACCTTATTAGCTCCATGCGCTACTTTTTCTTTGTTGACCTTTTTGACAGTTTGTTCATACAAAATCTGGATTTTAGAAAAGTCGGAATCTGTGCCAAAAGATAAGGATGCCTTCTTATAGCACTGTTCAAACTTTGCCAACCATGCATTAAATACAGCTTCATTATATTCACCTGTAATATTACTTGAAGCCAAAATCATAAACTCGAAAGTGTCCTCTTTAGTATTAGGTACAGGGAAATTCCTTATTAAATTTGCTTTTTGCTCCTCAGAATCTGCCTGCTCAATTTTTGATGCAAACTTTTTTATAGAGTTTGTTGTTTTGATATCCCGTAACTCGTACCCACAAGCAGGGCAGGCTACCATGAATGAGCTAAGCGTTTCTCCACAATTTGGGCACTTATGAATTACGCCATCATAGATTGTCCTCCGACGGTTATTTGCTTGGCTTGTAGCATCAACCGGCATTCCACATTCAGAGCAGAATTTAGCACCAGGTGCCAGCTCATTCCCACAATTACTACAAAACGCCATCTCTTTCCCTCCACTCAAACTATGTGCAAGAAAGCCCCAAATTTATTCGGATTCTACCCGCACCGCATCGCAAATATCCCCAATATTACAATCCAGATACCCACAGATACGAAGCAAAACCGAAAGCGCAACATCTTCGTTCCGCCGGAGCTTTGTCATTGTGCCAGTGGCAATATTCAAATCCTTGCGAAGTGTTGCTGCTGATATTTCTCTTTCAACCAGCAGCAACCACAGCTTTTTATAGCTAATCTTCATCCGTTATACCTCATACGAGATCAATATTTGAACACAACTATATTTTATCGATATATGCAGAAGAAGTCAATAGGAAATGCAAAGATTATATCAGATTTTCGCAATTTCTTGGCTAATCTAAGCGCTAAAATCGCCCGCGGAAACATCCACGGGCGATAGTACATAATTAGCATTAGTATTTAACTGTCCCTGCTTCCTCTTTGTAGCTTCCCTTCAACCCATTCACCTTCGCCCACTCGCTCTGCTTCTGACGCCGTTCCTGGGAGTAGGGCTCCGTAATACGAATGGACACCCTGCACGGTCAATGTCATAATACTTCCCGTTGTACTCATCATCCTCCACCAACCGGCAGAGATCGGGATGCCTGGCGTTGAACTCCTCCAGCCGCTTAATCAGCCGGAGATCGTGTGTGCGGATATGGGCGACAGGGTCGGCGGCATTGTAAAACAGCTCCGTGTCCTTCTCCCGTTTGGATAAGCCTTGCCGTTCTTCTGGAGGATAGGGTTTCCCGCCTCGTCCAGCGCAGGCTTGGACAGCCACTTCTTACTGCTACTGACCTGCATGATCGTCTCCTTGACGGTGCCGACCAGCGACTTGTCCTTACACCGCTTCGACCATAGAATTTGCTTCTCTACTACAGGAATATAAACGACGTGGAGATGGTAGTGATATACGTCCTGCCCCAGAGCTTCAGACATGGCCCGGTTGCGCTCATCGGCGTGCATGACGGCGGAGAGGATATACTGTTCACCGCCCACGATTTCCACGGCTGCCTGGTAAGCATCAGCATAGAATTGTTTTGCATACTCATAGCCGCCGTGATTGTGGAAATAAGCGGAATTGACATCGAAAATCAGCTCCCCAAAAAGATGGGCATCCGATTTCAGCCCACGGGTGGAGATGGTCTTTTCCTTGATCATCTCATCAAAAATTTCCTGATAGGAGCCGGACGGTGTTTTAATACTAATTACCCGAAAAAGCGTTGCCTTTTCGGGTAATTCCGGCTCGTTCCGAGCCTGAATTTGAGGGCATTGCCCTCAAATTCCCGTCTTATAGAATTCACATAAAAAGCTCTTGCGCGCTTTTATGTGAATTCTTATGAAGTGGACGTTCAGCGGAGTGCGCTCCGGGACGATGTCCTGATTGACGTAGGA
>JAJQEV010000005.1 GCA_021201475.1 Clostridiales bacterium | reverse complement strand
AGGTGGTCTATCCCGTTAGAGACGATGTGACTTGATACCTGCTGAGACTGCCGCCCATGGCGGCTGGGGACGATTGCCGTTCCGCCCTCGCCGTCAAGCGGCATTTCCGCTTCGCTCCCTAGCCGATGGCGGGCGGAACGTGCAATTTTGTTGCCCTTTGGTCGTGGAAATCTGACTGTGCGGCTGCGTTACTCCCCTCAACTCAAGATGGATTGCATCTTAAGTTTCTGACACTTCCTTTGCCCCCACCGGACGCCGGTTTTCTATCGGCGTCCGATTTGTTCCCTTTCTTTTTTTGACGATATTAAGGAGGTATCCCCCTATGGAGCCTGCGGAAAGCACCGTTATGGGCAACGTTCACTCTCTGGAAACCTTCGGCCTGGTGGACGGGCCGGGGGTTCGCTTCGTCGTATTTATGCAGGGGTGCCGGATGCGCTGCCGGTACTGCCACAACCCGGAGACCTGGCGCATTGGTGCAGGCCAGCCCTGGACGGCCAGAGCCCTGTTTGACCGGGCCTACCGCTATCACAACTACTGGGGCAAAAACGGCGGCATCACCGTCAGCGGGGGCGAGCCGCTGCTGCAAATCGACTTCCTGATCGAGTTTTTTACCCTGGCGAAGCGGAAAGGCGTCCACACCGTGTTGGACACAGCGGGGAATCCCTTCACTTATGAGGAGCCCTTCTTCGGCAAGTTCCGGCGGCTGATGGCCGTCACCGACCTGGTGATGCTGGACTTGAAGGACACCAGCCCGGAGGGCCACAAGGCCCTGACGAAATGGGATAACCAAAACATCCTGGACATGGCCCGCTGCCTCTCCGATCTGGGGAAAGATATGTGGATACGGCGGGTGCTGGTGCCCGGCCTGACGGACGACCCGGCGGAGCTGGCACAGCTCCGGGCCTTCGTGGACAGCCTGGACACGGTGAAACGGGTGGAGGTGCTGCCCTATCACACCCTGGGACTGCTAAAATGGGAGGAGCTGGGCATCCCCTACCCGCTGGAGGGGGTGCGGACGCCCACCGAGGAAGAGGTGGCCCAGGCGGAGACACTTTTGGGGATTCGCAAACCGGCTGCTTCTGTTTTACACCCTGATGGAGGCTTGCCGCACAGACCCTCCAGGTACTCCCGCAGGTTGCCCGCGCCGTAGCCGGTGTCGATGCTGATGCCCTCCTCATCGCCCACCAGCAGATAGTGGTAGTCGCCGGAGCTCATAATCTGCCAGGTGTCGGGAGCAATCAGCTTCGGCTCGTAATACGGCTCATCCATGGAGGTCAGGCCGTCGTCCTCGGCCTCCACGGATTTTGCGATGGTCCAGTGTACGGTGCCTTCATTGTCCAGGTCGCCCAGATACTGGAAGATCAGGTCGCCCACGGCCATCTTGCCCCAGCCGCCGCGGGTGTAGGGGTCAAAGGTGCCGCCGTCGCTGCTGCAGGAGACGGTCAGCTCATCGATGATGTATCCGTCTGTCTCGGCTGCCTCCGTCTCTGCCGTTTCGCTGCCGCCGGCATCCTCCGAAGTGGAGGCGGCGCTTGAGTCATCGTCAGAATTGGAGTCGGAGCTGCCGGAGCTGCTGCTGGAGCTGCCGCATCCGGCCAGGAGGCTCAGGCACATGGCCAGAGCCAGGAACAGGGATAGGAATTTCGCGTGCTTTTTCCTGGTTTGGTTCTTCCTTTCATTGAATAATAAGATTCAGACCGCAAGGCGACTGACCCCGCCGGGCACATATAAGGGATATGTGGCAAGAGAGGACTGCCGGCGCCCCGCCGGGCCAGCCGTGCCTTGGTTCTTATGCCCATTATATAAAAACGCTCTTTTTGTAAAGAAGCAAAAATTGTGGTACCCTTTTTTGTGAAACTTTTGTAATTTTTATCCTTTATTTAGCGAAACTGTTTTCGAAAATGACAGGCCGCATTTTTATTTGAGCCGCATTTTTGGCTTATTTGTGCATTCACACTTGCAATTATCCGGAATTCTATTGTAGAATTACCACAAGGGATATGTGGCCGATATTCATACAGCCGTTTGTATAAAGTCGACCGCTCATTTCAAGAGATGGGAGGTTCAAGCTGCTCTTGAACAGATTTCCATAATCCGGCTTCGGCCGGACAGCTGAAATTCTGTGGCGGTGTGTTCATTAATATGTCAAGGGATCATTTTATAAAGTCTTTCCAAAGCCAGTGGCGGAAGCTCCTGTGGGATTTGCGCTCTTACTTCGTCTATCTGGCGCTTTCCCTAGTTATGGCGGTGTCGCTGTTTGCCGGCGTGCGTTATGTTGTGGTGCAGCAGGAGGACAATCATCTGTCCCTTCTGGTGCAGCACTTCAGGGCGCAATGCGACACGATGCTCAGCGACCTCCAGTTTGCCAGCGATGTGCTGATGAGCAACCCGGTGCTCCTCAGCACGCTGGAAGGCGAAGACGACACGCTGAATCCGCTGGAGCTTTGCAACTGCATCGCCTCGATCCGGGATGCCAGCACCTATGTGGATGAGATTTACGTGATCTGCCCCGAGCTGAACCGCATCTTCTCCGGCAGCGGCTATTACACCTACGCTACGCTGAGCGTCATTCAGTCGGAGCTCGGCGCAGAGGAGGCGGATCTGCTGCCTGACAACGCAGCCAACCAGGGACAGCTGACCCTTTTAAACGGCTACGGCTACGCACCCTATTTTGTCGTGCCCATCTATGGGGAGAACGGTGAAACGCTGGGCAGCATGGTCGTCTCCATGAAGGCGCAGGAGTTCCTGCACCTGTTCTACGACCTGGACGCCTATTTCTGCTGCCTGTTCAGTCAGGAGAGCGGTCAATACCTCTGCTCTGTCTTTTCCACCACCGTGGCAGAAGACCCGGACTGGTACGATAACGACTACGTCAACGCATTTCTGGGCGCTCAGGTATCCTGTGCCTACCTGGAGGAGGCGAGTACACCTATATGGTGGCTGTCCTGGATGCTGAGTACACACAGCCCCTTCGTATCATCCTGATCGCCTTTGCCGCATACTTCCTGCTGCTGCTGACCCTGGCCGTCGCTTATACCTGGCGCAGCCTGTCCAGACGGTACGGAGAGATCTCCTCGCTGGTGGACGCCCTGCCCGAGAACAGCACATCCTACGGCAGCTATGAAGAGGTCCTGTCCAAGGTGCGCTCTTCCCTGGCGGACTTTCAGGTGCAGCAGGACGATGTACGCCAGCGTACTGTCACCGCCACCCTGCGGAACATCCTGTTTGGACGGTATGTGGATTCGGCGCTGGATGAGAAGTTGCTGGCCCAGGCACAGCTCCAGTCTCTCTGCGGCAAATACTATGTGGTGGCCTTCTCTCTGTCCAACATAGAAGAACTGCTGCCGGGAAGACGGCGGAAGGGCGACGTCTCCGCCATGATAAACGTCATGATTCACTCCTCTCTGGAGGGGCTGTCCGGTCAGGAGCTTCTCTTCACCTCCTGCACGGATCATTCCAATATCCTGGTGGTCTTTGGCACCGACCGGGAGGAGGACTTCCGTGAGAACGTGCAGCGGGTCTGCACAGAGGTCAATGAGCTGCTTCGGGAAAACTACAGTATCAACACTCAGGTCGTCGTCAGCAGCCTGTGCCCCGGGCCCTCTGCCCTGCCGGACGCCTATCAGGAAGTTTTGCAGCTGCACAGCTTCCTGAACTCCATTGACAGCAAGGCTCAGGTGGTCTTTCAGGAGGATCTGGACACCAACCAGGCCATGCTGCTGGACGGCACCTTCCTCCGCAAGGAACACATCCTGATCAACACCCTGCTGACAGAGAAGTTCGACCTGGTGCCCGGTATGGTGAACGCCATCCTGGCGGAGCACGTTGTGCCGCTCCGGTCAAACTATGTGACCGCCAGCCAGCGCCTGGTCTCCATCGCAAACGTGCTGTCAGAAGGCGTTCTGTCGGCCAACCTTCCGCCGGAAGAGGCCGAGCACGCCGCCACACTGCTGCACAACGCGAACTCTGTCTCCCAGCTGAATGAAGCCGTTGCGGAAATCTTCGGCCAAATCGCAAAGCAGCACGCTTCCAACGAGCGCAGCGAGGACAATCTGCTCCTGCACGCCTGTAATTACATTGAAAACAATCTGTACGACATGAATTTGAATGTCGCCGCTATCTGTGAGGATTCCAATATCAGCTTCCAGTATCTGACCCGCCTGTTCCGGAAGAAGTACAACCGCACCATTGCGGAGTACATCTCCTTCCGCCGCATCGCCAAGGCCAAGGAGCTGCTGAAGAACACCAATATGACCGTAGCGGCGATTGCGCAAAGCGTAGGTTACAGCAGCGTGGATACGCTGACCAGGAACTTCCGCAAGCTGGAGGGTCTGACCCCCACGGAATACCGCAAGCCGTGAGCTTCCCTGCGCGCCATTAGGAGGTTATGCTATGAATCACACCACCCTTCAGGCAGGCGCGGGCCTTGCGCCCGTCCGGCTGGACAACGGCTGCCTGCCATTGGACGGTTTCATCGGTACCCATGACGATTTGCACGTTCGCGTGCTGCTCCTGGAGGAAGCCGTGCGCTTTGCCCTGGTTTCCATTGAAATCACTTCGATTTTTGACGATACACGGGATCGGTTCCGCGACCTGGCCAGCCGAGCGCTGGACACCGCCCCGGGTAACGTCTGGATCACCCTGACCCACTCCTTCTGCGGCCCCCACATCTGGCCTGCCCCCAAGGAGGGAAAGCCCGACGGCCCCGGCGGTCAGCACGGCCCGGAGACTGTCCGCAAGTGCAGGCTGCTGGAGGACGCCTACTGCGCCGCGCTGGAGGAAGCGTCCCGTCAGGCCCTGGCCTCCATGACGGAGGCCGCCGTGGGCTGGGGGACAGGAAGCAGCGCCGTCAACGTCAGCCGCAATTTGCCCACAGACGAAGGCTGGTGGCTGGGGAGCAACCCGGAGACCTCCTGCGACCACAGCCTCCATGTGCTGCGCGTCGACCGGGCGAACGGCACGCCTCTGGCCCTGCTGTACAACCTGGGCATCCGCCCCTGCGTGACCAGCGGCATCCGGAATCCGGACGGCACCGGACTGATTTCCGGAGACATCAGCGGCGTCACCAGCACTCGCCTGGAGCAGGAATTCGGCCATGACTTCGTGGCCATGTTCCTGTGCGGCGCTGCCGGAGACCAGGAGCCAATCCTGAAAGCCAACGGCGAAGCGCCGGATCACCTGGGCGTGTTTCGCAAATTCTCCTTTGGGGAGGACGGTTATGCGCTGCTGTCCGCGCTGAGCGCGGCGCTGGAGGCAGATGTGCTGCGGGTCTGGCGGCGGGCGTCAGCTGACACCGCACCGGTGCTGCGCACCGGCCAGCGCAGCTGCACCTTCCAAACCAAGGCGATGAACCGAAACCTGGGCTCCATCCGCCCGGCCAAATCAATGATCTTTACACCGGACGGCGAGAAAACCCTGGAACTCTATGCCATGACATTGGGCGGCTTCAACCTGGTGGGCGTCCAGCCGGAGACCAATGGGACGACCTCAGTGCAGCTTGCAGACGCCTTCCCCGGCGAAACCACCGCTTTGGCCATCATGGTCAACGGCTGCGACAAATGTATGCCGGAGGAGGAAGCCTACCAATCCGTCCGGTTCCAGTGCCAGAACTCGCCCTTTATGCCCGGCTCGGCGGAACGCCTGCTGGCCGCCGCCACAGAACTGCTCAACGATATGAAAGAAGGATAGTTATGAATCATGTGATAAAGATGACCTGCCTGACGGAAAATTACCCCGACGGGCAGAAGATTTACGGCGTGTGCCTGTCCTATGACAAGCCCATCGCCCCTGACCTGAGCCTGGCGGACGCCTATCAGGTGGAGAACCGCACCGTCTGCGGCGTCTCCGTCCAGGGCTGCGACGTGATCCTCAGTCTGGATTTGAAGGACAAGGCCGCCGCCGTGATTTTGCAGCCCGACAGTATGCCGGAGGGAAAGAAGCACCTGAAAAAAGGACGGCGAGGAGCAGCCGGAGGCGGAGAAGAAGCCCCGCAAGCCCCTCGACACCGTACCGGCCTCCAAGGTGGTGCGGGTCCTCCAGACGGCGGACATCACCGCGGCGGACGGCACTGTCATTGCCCCGGACGGCCAGTGGGGCGCATCCACCGAGGTGGACGAACCGCTGATCTGCCGCTTCCAGCAGAAGCAGTATCAGGGTATAAACTACAATCTGTACCTGCCGGAAGGGTACGACCACGCCCAGCGCTATCCGCTGGTGGTGTTTATCCACGATGCAGGCGTGCGGGGCAGGGACCCCCAAATTACCCTGATGCAGGGCAACGGCGCGCTGACCTGGGCAAAACCGGAGTGGCAGGCCAAGCATCCCTGTATCGTGGTCGCCCCCCAGGTCAGCCAGAACTCGGATAAGGAAATCGACACCGTCAAGGGCCTGATTGACAGCATCCGGGCGACCTACAGCGTGGACGAGAAACGCATCTACGCCACCGGCCAGTCTATGGGCTGCATGACCTTCTGCGAGATGAATATCCAATACCCGGACTACTTCACCGCCTCCCTGCTGGTGGCCGGTCAGTGGGATGCAGACCGGATGGCGGAGGCCTGCACCGGCTGCAAGTTCTGGATCCTGGTCTCCAACCATGACGAGCGGGCCTTCCCCGGCATGAACGCCGTGGTGGACGCCCTGGAGCGGAAGGGGGTCACCTTCGGCCGCTACTACTGGGATGCGAAGCTGCCACCTCAGACGCTGAATCGGCTGGCGGCGCAGGCCGCACAGGATGCGGTGGATATGCGGTACACCGTCTTTGACGGCAGCTCTGTAGTGCCTACCGGCAAAAACGATAATCCGGTCACCAACCACGTTTGCACCTGGCCGACGGTGTATGAGATCGACGGCGTAAAGGAATGGCTGTTCTCCTGTGTGAAGGACTGACACGGAACAGAAGAAATGAGGCGCAATGAAAATGGCAAATTATATCGGAACAGTGAAAACAAGCGGCGGCGCGGTGCGGGGCCTGGAGCAGTCCGGCCGCTACGAAGGCATCACGGAGTTTCGCGGTATCCCCTTCGCCGCACCCCCTGTGGGCGAACTGCGTTGGAAGCCCCCTGCTGACCCCGCTGGATGGAGCGGCGTGCGGGACTGCGTCAGCTTCGGCCCCATCTGCATCCAGCCTACGAACGGCGATTTGGATGCGGAGCCCTGGGCGACGGACTTCTACTACATGGGTTCCCCTGCTATGAGCGAGGATTGCCTTTACCTGAACGTGACCACCGGCGCAGCAAAGGCCGGGGAGGGCCGCCCGGTATACATCTGGCTTCATGGCGGAGGCCCGGACCACGGATATGCCTATGAGGTGGAATTTGACCCACGGGAGCTGGCGCGGAAGGGCATCGTTGTGGTCAGCGTGGCCCAGCGGCTGAATGTATTCGGTTATCTTGCCCTGCCCCAGCTGGACGCAGAGCAGGGCGCCAGCGGCAACTACATCCTGATGGACGACATCAAAGCCCTGGAGTGGGTGGTGAAAAACATCGCTGCCTTTGGCGGCGACCCGGACAACATCACCGTCGGCGGGCAGTCCGCAGGCACCGGCAAGGCGGCCTCCCTGGCCTTCTCCCCCCTGGGGAGAAAGCATGTCAAACGCATGATCAACGAGAGCGGGCTGGTGTGGGATCGAAAGAACGGCCAGCGGGAACAGGTGGAGCAGGACTGCCAACGTTACCTGGAGGCCCTGGGTATCGACCCGAACGCTTCCCCGGAGGAGCTGCGGCGCATCGACCCCTATGTGTTCCTGGATCGCAGCACCGGCGCCCATCTGCCCGGCACATTGATTTATGACGGCGACCTGGTACCCGACCTGTCCATGGTGGACAGCACGGAGAAATACGGCGTGGCGCTGGACTACCTCTCCGGCTCCAACCTGGGCGAAACCCAGATGAAGCCCGGCACGACCCGCGCCCAGGAGGGCTTTACCTCCGCCGAGGAATTTTACGCCTACTGCAAGGACCTGCTGGGCGACCTCTACGAGAAGTATGACTTCCCGTCGCTGGTCTCCGTCACGGACGAAATCGTAGACCGGGAATCCCGCCGTCTGGCCTCCTACGGCCTCCACGACGGCGCAAGGATGGGCGGCCTGACCATGAGCCGTTACTTCGGCGCACACCGCACGCAGGTTGCCCCCGGAAAGCACAGCTTCACTTACCTCTTCTCCCGCATTGCCCCCAACCGTCCGGAGGACTACGGCACGGCTCGAGATCCACGGAAGCTCATGTCCTGGCACTCCAACGAGCTGTGGTACTCCTTCGGCTCCCTCCGGGAGGGGACGCCTCCTGCCCGTCCCTGGGAGGAGACAGACTACCGTCTGGCCGACCAGATGAGCAGCTACTGGGCAAACTTCATCAAGACAGGCGACCCCAACGGGGAAGGGCTTCCCCTGTGGCCGGAAAGCGACGACAACTACGGCTTTGCCGAGCTGGGCGACGAAATCGTCGGATGCACCTGTAAGCGCAAGCTGGACGAGGTGATTCTGGAGTTCCTGGAGTCCCGTCATGTGCTGCCTGTCTGATATACACTTGAATTGAGGCGCTTTCCTCCAAATAGCGCAATTATGACGGGTTTCAATGGGCAGCTTCGCTGCCCCCATTGAAACCCGTCTGAAAGGAGTCTGTACATTGCGAAACCAGTCTTCAAACAAAAGAGCGGATCAGATGCTGAACCAGAGCATCCGCACCCTGATCCCGGTGATGGCTGTGCCAACCATTGTGGCGCAGCTGATCACCACGATTTATAACCTGGTTGACACCTACTTTGTCAGCACCCTGGGCACCTACGCCACCGCCGCCGTGGGCGTGAACAGCTCCCTGGAGCGTGCCATCACCATGACGGGGTCGCTGATCGGCGCCGGTGCGTGTAGCTATATCGCCCGACTGCTGGGCGGCAAACGCAAGGAGGACGCTGACCGCGTTCTGTCCACCTTCCTCTTTATCGGTCTGGGGCTGGGCTGCGTCCTGCTTGTCCTGGGTCAGTGCTTCTCCACCCCTCTGGTAAACCTGCTGGGTGCAACGGACGACTGCCGGGAGCTGTCCATCCAGTACGCCTTCTACGTCCTGTTCGCAGCACCCTTTATGGTGGGACAGCTTATCCTGAATATGTGCCTGCGCAGCGAGGGCAGCGCGGTCTACTCCATGGTGGGCATCGGTTTTGGCGGCGTCCTCAACTGCTTCCTGGATCCGCTGTTCATCTATGTCTTTGACATGGGCGTAGGCGGCGCGTCCCTTGCCACCGCTATCTCCAAATTCGTCAGTTTTGTTATCCTGTTAATACCCTATCTACGAAAAAGTACCACAGTAGACCTCTCTATTCGGCACTGCAAGTGGAACACAACCGACACGAAAGAAGTGCTGTCCATCGGAAGCGCCTCCTTCTTCCGTTCCGCTCTGGGCGTGGTGGCCTCCGTTCTGCTCAACAATGTGGCGGGGAGCATTTCCACGGCTGCCCTGGCTGCGTTCTCCATCTCCAACCGGGTCATGCAGTTCCCCTTCGCCATCATCCTGGGCTTTGGCCAGGGCTATCAGCCTGTGGTGGGGTACAACTGGAGTGCGAAACGGGCGAAACGGGTACGGGAGAGTTTCTCCTTTGCTACCATGGTATCCATTGTCGGTGCTATCGTCATGGCGGTGATTCTGATCTTTACGGCGCAGCCCATTGTCCGGCTGTTCAACAGTCAGGCGGACGCCTCCGTGCTGGAAATCGGTGTCCTGTGCATCCGGTTGGAGTCCATCGTCCTGCCCATTCACGCCTGGATTTCCATCATCAATATGTTCTTTGCGGGCATTGGCAAGGCCAGATACGCCATGATACTGAGTACGGCGCGGCAGGGCTACTGTTACATTCCCGTGGTGCTGATCGTCCCCATGATTTTCGGCATCTATGGCCTGGCCGCCAGTCAGGCCATCGCCGACCTGCTGACGCTGATTCCCGGCATCCCATTGGCCAGGCGTGCATATAAGATCATCGGCCAGCTGGAACAGGAGACGCTGGCGGAGAGTTCATCCGAATAACGCCGGCAGGTTATACCTACAGGGCAGAAGCCTGCAAAGCTCCTGTGGCCGGCTGCAAAAGAATCCTCAAAAGCGGATGACGAATATTTTACATGAAAAAAGCACAAAAACGCTGAAATCCTGCGTTTTTGTGCTTTTTTCCGGCGCAGGATTCCACGCAGTTCGCTCCCGCTCGCTTATTCAGGGATTCCCCTGGCTGTCCATCCCTTCGTTCTGTTATAATAACAATTATTAAGGAACCTCTGAACAAATGTACTTCGGCGTCTTGCGGTAAATTTCCGCCATTGGATAAGCAGAGCGAAAGACGCACAAATCACTTCGGTTTAAAGTGGCTTCGCCAGCATAGCTGGCTCAGGATTTTGCTAAAAATATGCCACCGGCATATTTTTTACGCAAAATCTTGCAAAATCTTGAAATCCGTCAGGATTACCCTCAAGGGGTATGCCCGCGCCTGACGGCGCTCCTGATCCTGCGCTTTTGCGCCTTTTTGTGAAGCGCAGGCCGACAGGGAGGAGCGAAGCTCCGGAAGTGCCGCTTGACGGCAATGGCCAATTCCTCTTATGCGCGAATGCAGGGAGCAATGGCCGAAGGCCATGCGAGTCGCAGACGCAAATTTCCTCGCAATTCGCTCTTGTTCATTTATTCAGAGGTTCCCTAAAGCAAACAGCGAAAAAGAAAGCTGAGAGCGACACCACCCATTTAGGAATGCAAATGGTAAGCGCAGCACGTATTGTCAGGAGCCACAGAGCTGAAAGCCAAGGGCTAAAATGCCATAAAGCTGATTCAAAGGGATAACCAATAACAAAGAATAACATCGAGGAAGGACGTAATACTATGTTGACAAGTCAGAAAATGCGTAAGCTGGCGGCGGAACTGGACCCGCTGCGCCTGGGGACCGGCTGGAAGCCGGAGGATTTGTCTAAGCCCCAGATTTTTATTGAGAGCACCTTCGGCGACAGCCACCCCGGCTCCGGTCACTTGGACAAGTTGGTGGCCGCCGCCCGGGAGGGCGTGGCCGAGGCCGGAGGCTACGGCGCACGTTACTATTGCACCGATATGTGCGACGGCGAGAGCCAGGGCACCGACGGCATCAACTTCTCCCTGGCCAGCCGGGAGATGATCGCCAACATGATCGAGATTCAGGCCAACGCCACCCCCTTTGACGGAGGCGTCTTTATCGCCAGCTGCGACAAGGGGCTGCCCGGCAACCTGATGGGCTTGGCGCGGGTCAACATTCCCTCTGTCGTCATCACCGGCGGCACCATGGCTGCCGGTCCGGAGATGCTGACCCTGGAGCAGTTGGGGATGTACTCCGCCATGTACGAGCGGGGCGAAATCGACGAGGCCCGCTTCTGCTGGGCCAAGGAGAATGCCTGCCCCAGCTGCGGGGCCTGCTCCTTCATCGGCACCGCCTCCACTATGCAAATTATGGCCGAGGCCCTTGGCCTGGCCCTGCCGGGCAGCGCCCTGCTGCCCGCCACCAGCCCGGACCTGCTGGACTATGCCCGCCGGGCGGGCAGGCAGGCGGTGGTTCTGGCCACTATGGACCACATGAAGCCCCGGGACATCGTGACGATGGACAGCTTTGAGAACGCCATTATGGTCCACGCTGCCATCTCTGGCTCCACCAACTGCCTGCTGCACCTTCCCGCCATAGCGCATGAATTCGGTATTGAAATTGACGGCGACACCTTTGACCGGCTGCACCGGGGCGCGCACTACCTGCTGGACGTGCGGCCCGCCGGGCGCTGGCCTGCCGAGTTCTTCTACTATGCTGGCGGCGTCCCCGCCATTATGGAGGAGATCCGCAGCGTGCTGCACCTGGACGCCATGACCGTCACCGGCAAGACCCTGGGCGAGAACCTGGACGAGCTGAAGCAGAATGGCTTCTATGAACGCTGCCAGCACTGGCTGGATCAGGCCAACGCCAAATACGGCACTCATGTGACCAAGGAGGACATCATCCGGCCCTTCGACCAGGCCATTGGCACCGACGGTTCCATCGCCGTTCTCAAGGGCAACCTAGCCCCCGAGGGGGCAGTCATCAAGCACACCGCCTGCCCCAGGGAAATGTTTTCCGCCGTGCTGAACGCCCGTCCCTTCGACAGCGAGGAGGAATGTATCGATGCAGTGCTACACCACAGGGTGCAGCCGGGGGATGCCGTCTTTATCCGCTATGAAGGCCCCAAGGGCAGCGGTATGCCGGAGATGTTTTACACCTCCGAGGCCATCTCCTCCGACAGGGAACTGGGCCGCGGCATTGCCCTCATCACCGACGGGCGATTCTCCGGGGCCTCCACCGGCCCGGTCATCGGCCATTGCAGCCCAGAGGCTCAGGCAGGCGGCCCCATTGCCCTGGTGGAGGAGGGCGACCTGATTCATCTGGACGTGAAGGAGCGTGTGCTGGAAATTGTGGGCGTCAAGGGTGAGCACAAAACGCCGGAGGAAATTGATGCAATCCTGGCTGAGCGAAAGAAGAACTGGAAGCCCAGGCCGGTGAAATATCCCAGCGGGGTGCTGCGCCTGTTCTCCGAGCTGGCGGAGTCCCCCATGAAGGGCGCATACCTGTCCTATGACCGCCTGGGGAAAGATTGAGGCACACCATGCTGGTGTGTTGCCTTGTGGTGAAGGGTCAGCCGGAAGTGCAAAATAAACTTGAACGTTCCCCGGCAGAGATTGTCTCTGCCAGTGCACTAGTCAACAAAAACTGGACACGATTTTTTAATTTTTTACAGAAAATATCTGTTTCCTATACATTAGCTTGATTCTCTTGATACATCCTTGTTTGGCAGGCTGGAGTGTATCAGGTATGGAGCGATTGTAAAGCCTGCTTGCGCACTGCTTACGCGGCTTCTGGCTTGACAATCACTCCATACCTGATATCTGACACTCAAGCCAAACAAGCAGGAGTCTATGCCCCAGGCATCAACGCCCAGCACTAACGCCTGTGACAAGGTCTTTCGGCGCGTAGGCCTCCTTGTACTGTTGCGGCGTAAGATAGTTCAACGAATACGCAAGCCGCGCAGTATTGAAAAACGTGATGTGTGCCGCCACTTCCTGATCAACGGGATTTTCTCCGGTTACATGAAAATCCATGAAGATTTCTG
>JAJQEV010000091.1 GCA_021201475.1 Clostridiales bacterium | reverse complement strand
CCCTGAGCCGCCTTCTTTCCCCCATTTCTTGGCGGAGCAAGAAATGGGGCCCGCCGGGAGGGCAAACGCTTTATTTCCTTATGGTATCATGCCCAAGGAGCGTAATCCCCTTAAATTGATGACATTGCTCTGAAAGGGGAGCTGACTGAGGGGTGATGCCGCAGTCTGTTCCATTGGTATTTTGTGATGGTTGAACAAAACAAAGTTTTAGCTTTTACGCTCTAGTAGGGGCGGCCCTTGGCCGCCCGGGATAAGCAGGTGGTTTCCGCGGGCGGCCAAGGGCCGCCCCTACACATACGGCTGTAAAAGTGGAACCAAGCGCCCACCCCAAAAGAGAGCAGCACACGCTCCGGCTGGGAACGTATGCTGCTCTGAATCAGGTTCGCTGCAATCAGGCCTTGGCCTTCTTGACCGCCTCGGTCAGGGCGGGCAGCACCTCGAACAGGTCGCCCACAATGCCGTAGTCCGCCACAGAGAAGATGGGAGCGTCGGGGTCCTTGTTGATGGCGACGATGGTGTCGCTGGCCGACATACCGGCCAGGTGCTGAATCGCGCCGGAGATGCCGCAGGCGATATAGATTTTCGGGGCCACGGTCTTGCCGGTCTGGCCCACCTGATGTGCGTGGGGAATCCAGCCCGCATCCACGGCGGCGCGGCTTGCGCCCACGGTAGCGCCCAGGGCGTCCGCCAGGTCGCGCACCAGCTGGAAGTTCTCCGGAGCCTTCAGGCCCCGGCCGCCGGAGACGATGATCTCCGCCTCCTCCAGGTTGACCGCCTCGGCCACTTCCTTCACCCGCTCCACCAGCTGGACGCGGATTTGGTCAGCGGGGATGTGAACATCCTCCCGGTAAATCTCGCCGGTGCGGGTGCTGTCCGGCACGGCCTTCTTAAAGACGCCGGGGCGGACGGTGGACATCTGGGGGCGATGGTCGGGGCAGGCGATGGTAGCCATCAGGTTGCCGCCGAAGGTGGGACGGGTGGAGGCCAGCAGACCGGCGTCGTCAATATCCAGCCCGGTGCAGTCCGCCGTCAGGCCGGTGTGGAGGCTGCAAGCCACCCGGGGGCCCACGTCCCGGCCATTGTTGGTGGCCCCATACAGGACGATGAAGGGGTTGTACTTGCGAATCAGGGTGGTCATGGCGTAGGTCTGGGCGTCGGTGTTGTAATGCTCATACTCGTCGCCCTCCACCAGGATGACCTGGTCCGCGCCGTAGGCGATGGCCTTTTCCGCCACGGACGCCACATTCTTGCCCAGGACAACGGCCACCAGTTCCTGGCCCAGCTTGTCCGCCATGGCGCGGCCAGGGGTGAGCAGCTCGTAGCCCACGTTCTTCGCCTGGCCCTCATCGGTCTCGATATAGACCCAAAGATTTTTGTATTCCATGTGAAAGATACCCTCCTATCGACACTTACAGCAGCTTGGCCGCCGTCATCAGGCTGACCAGCTTCTCCGCGGCCTCAGCGCCGCTCAGACCCTCGATTTTCATACCGTTCTTCTCGTGGGTGGGGGTATAGGTCTTTCTCACCTTGGTGGGGGAACCGGCCAGGCCCCGCTCCTCTGCCGGGACAACCACTTCGGCGGAGCTGAGCTCGTGAATCTCCGCGCTGCGGGCTGCCCGCTGGCTGATGAAGTTGGGGTAGCGCAGGTCATAGGGGGTCTTGTTCACCGTGACGATGCAGGGGGTCTTGGCGGCGTAGTAGTCATAGCCCTCATCGCTCTCCCGCTTGCACTTCAGGCTGCCGTCCTCCTGGAGGGAAACCTCCACCGCGTAGGAAATCAGGGCGCGGTTCAGGTGCTGGGAAATCTCAGGGCCGACCTGACCGGTGTCTCCGTCGATGGCCTGCTTGCCGCAGAAGATGCAGTCAAAGGGCTTGCCGTTGCGCTCCTCCAGCACGCCGATGGCGGTGGAGATGATTTTGGAGGTGGCCAGGGTGTCGGAACCGCCGAACACCCGGTCGGTGATGAGATACGCCTCGTCCGCACCGGCGGCCAGGCACTCCCGCAGGGCGTCCTTGGCGGCGGGCAGACCCATGGAAATCACCGTCACCTTGCCGCCCACCTGGTCCTTGAGGCGCAGGGCGGTCTCCAGGGCGTAGGTGTCAAAGGTGTTGACGATGGCGGGAACGCCCTCACGAATCAGGGTGTGCTTCACCGGGTCGATTTTGATTTGGGTGGTGTCCGGCACCTGCTTCACGCAGACCAGCAGGTTCAACTCCTTGCCGGTGACGGGGGCCGCCTTGGGGGCCTCCGCCGGCTTGGGGGCGGGGGCGGCAGCCTTGGGGGCTTCCGCCTTCTTCGCCGGGGCGGAGGAGGATGCCTTGGGGCCGTCCTCGTTGTACTTCTTCTTCATCTGACCGGCGATGACGCCCCGCTGCACCTGGTTGGTGCCCTCGTAGATTTGGAGGATTTTGGCGTCACGGTACAGCTTCTCCATGGGATAGTCCCGCATATAGCCGTAGCCGCCCATGACCTGAATACCGTCCACCACGTTGGCCATACCCGCGTCGGAACCGGCGGTCTTGGCGATGGCGGCCTCCATGGTGAAGGGCTCGCCTGCGTCCATCAGCTCGGCGGTGTGGAGGTACATCTGGCGGCCGGTCTGGGTGCGAATCTCCATGTCGGCCAGCATCTGCTCCACCGCCTGGAGGTTGGCCACCGGCGCGCCGAACTGCTTGCGCTGCTTGGCGTAGACGGTGGCGATTTCGCAGGCCCGCTGGGCGATGCCCACGCCGAAGGCGCCTACGCCGCCCCGGCTGTGATCCAGGGTCTCCATGATGATTTTGAAGCCCCGGTTCTTCTTGCCCAGCATATGGTCTTTCGGCACACGGACGTTGTCAAAGATGACCTCGGAGGTGCAACTCAGGCGCATACCCATCTTGTCCTCTTCCTTGCCGATGGAGATGCCGGGCAGGTCCCGCTCCACCATAAAGGCAGTAAGACCCAGGACGCCCGCCTTCGGACGGGTGGAGGCCAGCACGGTGTAAATTCCGGCGATGGGGCCGTTGGAAATAAAGCTCTTGGTGCCGTTCAGGACGTAGTAATCCCCGTCCTCCACGGCGGTGGTGCGGACGCTGCCCGCATCGGAACCGGCCCCCGGCTCGGTCAGGCAGAAGGCAGCCCACTTTTTCTCCAGCATGGTTTTGAACCAATACCGCTTCTGCTCATCCGTACCCACCAGCAGCACCGGATAGGAGGCCAGGCAGTTGCCGATGAGGGTGGTGCCGATGCCGATGTCGCCTCTGGCGACCTCCTCCGCGATAGAGAACACCTGCACGTTGGTCAGGCCGGGGCCGCCGTACTCGGCGGGGACGCACAGAGCGTTCAGGCCCATGCCGATGGCCTTCTCCAGCAGTTCCTCCTCACCCTCGTTATTGTTCTTCTCGATTTCCCCTACGTTAGGGATGATTTCCTTATCCACGAACTCCCGCACCAGGGCGACGAGTTCTCGCGTATCTTCGTCAAGAATCATGGAACAAGCTCCTTTGCTTTGATTTGCAATATAACGCAGGTTAATTATAGCACGTCATTCGCCCCTTGGCAATTCTTGATTGATAAAATTTTTTGCATTTTTTGCGTTTTTTTGGGGCTTTTTCTCCAGACCGCCCGGCTACAGGCCGACCCAGCCGCAGGCCGCCTCGACGATGCGGGCGCACCGCTCCAGCCCCGACTGATCCTCTTCATCAAACCGGTCCGGTATCGGGCTGTCTATATCCATCACCGCGGCCACCTGTCCCTGGCAGTGGAGGGGCAGCACGATTTCGGCGTTGGAGGCACAGTCGCAGGCGATGTGGCCGGGGAAGGCGTGGACATCCGCCACCCGCTGCACCCTGTCCTCCCGGACGGCTGCGCCGCAGACGCCTCGGTCGAAGGGAATGCGCACGCAGGCCACATGCCCCTGGAAGGGCCCCAGCACCAACTCCCCCTCCTTCACCAGGTAGAAGCCCGCCCAGTTCAGATCCGGCAGGCCGTGGTAAAGGACGGCGGCGGCGTTGGCCAGGTTGGCCACCGTGTCCCGCTCCCCGGCCAGCAGGCTCTCCAGTTGGGCGCAGAGGGTGTCGTAGTGTCGAATTTTCGGTGATATTGGTTCCATAGCGGTTCCTCCTCAGCGTGATTGTTTGGCCCTATTATAGTACAAAAGCGGACGATTTGGAATACCGTTTTCTCCCAGTTTCATGGAAATCAAGTTTCCGGTTAACTGTGTCAAAAAAACTCAGTCTGCCTCGCTGACAGCCCCCCTTTCAGGGCAATGACATTAATTTAAGGGGATTACACTCCTTAGACAGGGATACTATAAGGAACTAAGGCGTTTGCCCTTGCCAGGGCATGGCCTACTTTTCTCGCTCCGCCGAGAAAAGTAGCAAAAGAGGGCGGCTTAGGGGGGAGCTTCGGGGACTCGCTCCCCCCTAAGAACCCTCCTCCTATCCCACTGGCGGCTTCGCCTTGTCCCTCAATCAGGTGGTCTATCCCGTTAGAGACGATGTGACTTCTCACTGGTGAGACTGCCGCCCATGGCGGCTGGCGGGGATTGCCGCCTCGTCCCTCGCCTTACGGCGGGACGGGCGGCAATTTTGTTGCCCTTTGGTCGTGGAAATCTGACTGTACGGTTGCGTGATTCTCCTCAACCCAGGATAGATTGCATTTTTAAGTTGATGACATTGCCCCGAAGGGGGAGGGGAACCGGCGATAGCCGGTGGAGGGGTTTCTGTGCAAAACGGATTTCAAACTTGATTTCCGTGCCCGATTTTCGTGGGGTGGTGGGAGACGCGGGAAAAGCAGCCCCTGCCGCAAAAAACATCCCCGCTTCCGAAGAAGCGGGGATGCTCGTTGCCTCGAAATCTGTTCAGGTATTCAACAAGCTAAGGAATTAGCCCAACTCGGAGAAGTACTTGATGGTGCGGACCATCTGAGAAGTTGGGGTAAAAAAACGTGCCGGGGGCACGTTTTTTTAGTCCAATGCAATCAACAGCCCCACGCCTTTTGGGCGTGGGGCTGCACTTTGCCTCGAAACCTGTTCAGGTATTCAACAAGCTAAGGAATTAGCCCAGCTCGGAGAAGTACTTGATGGTACGAACCATCTGAGAGGTATAGGAGTTCTCGTTGTCATACCAGGAGACGACCTGAACCTCAGAGGTGCCGTTGTCCAGATTGATAACCATGGTCTGGGTGGCGTCGAACAGGGAGCCGTAACGCATACCGATGACGTCGGAGGAGACGATTTCATCGGTGTTGTAGCCGAAGGACTCGGTGGCCTCAGCCTTCATCTGAGCGTTGATCTCTTCCTTGGTGGGGGCGCCTTCCACGATGGCGGTCAGGATGGTGGTGGAGCCGGTGGGGGTGGGAACACGCTGGGCGGAGCCGATCAGCTTGCCGTTCAGCTCGGGAATGACCAGGCCGATGGCCTTGGCAGCGCCGGTGCTGTTGGGCACGATGTTGACAGCGGCGGCGCGGGAGCGGCGCAGGTCGCCCTTACGCTGGGGGCCGTCCAGAGTCATCTGGTCGCCGGTGTAAGCGTGGATGGTGCACATAATGCCGGACTTGATGGGGGCGCAGTCATTCAGAGCCTTCGCCATGGGGGCCAGGCAGTTGGTGGTGCAGGAAGCGGCGGAGATGATGGTGTCCTCAGGCTTCAGGGTCTCATGGTTGACGTTGTAAACGATGGTGGGCAGGTCGTTGCCGGCGGGGGCGGAGATGACGACCTTGCGGGCGCCGGCGTCGATGTGCGCCTGAGCCTTGGCCTTGCTGGTGTAGAAGCCGGTGCACTCCAGCACCACGTCAACACCCAGCTCGCCCCAGGGCAGCTCGGCGGCGTTGGCCTTGGCATAGATGGTAATCTCCTTGCCGTCCACGATGATGGAGTTTTCGGTGGCGGAGACGGTGTCAGCCAGAGCGTACTTGCCCTGCGTGGAGTCATACTTCAGCAGGTGAGCCAGCATCTTGGGGGAAGTCAGGTCGTTGATGGCGACGACCTCATAGCCCTCAGCGCCGAACATCTGACGGAATGCCAGACGGCCGATCCGGCCAAAACCATTAATAGCAACTTTAACAGCCATTTTGAATATACCTCCTAAAATTTTTGGTATTCAGGTTTACGCTCCTATTTTACCCCATTGTGAATAATTTGACAAGCCCTTTTTTAGTAATTTACGCCGTCTTCCCGAGGAATTTCTTTGTGTACAACGCCGAATTTTGACGTGCTCCGAAGGAAAAAACGGGTGGCGTCGACTCCCCCGGCGCGGCGGAAAGTTTCCGGAACGGCTTGCATTCCGGGGCAAAAGATGGTAGTATAACATTGGATATTTGGGGAAAGAGGTTTTTCTCTGGCCCCACCCTGGAAGGATCTGAAATTTATTATGAAAAGAAAGAACTGTTTGACCCTGCTTCTGGCGCTGGCCATGGTCTGTTCCCTGGCTGCCTGCGGCGGAAGCGCCGACGAAGGCTCCGGCGCCTCTGCGGAAAGCAGCGCCTCCGGCAGCAGCGCAGCCTCCGAGTCCGGCTCCGGCGTGACGGCGGAGGACACCTCCTATGAGGACGCTCTGGCCTGCTATGAGGAGCTGGCCGCCATCAGCGATGAGGAGGAACGTCTGAACGCCTTTCTCGAGGCCCAGGCCGAGCTGAACTATGACGGCAACACCGACGAATTTCTGGTGACGCCGGACAGCTCCCTGGTGGACGGCTTCTCCGACGCGGTGCTGGCCCTGGATGAGTACGAAGTCGGTATGAGCGAGGAGACCAGCTATGGCTACTTCGTGGTCGTCCGTCTGCCCGTCTCCGATGAAGACATCGCCGCCATTGATGAGGACGATATCGAGACCATCAAGGAGGAGTATATCAGCGATATGTTCAACGCCCGCCTCTCCGAAGTCCTGGAAACCGCCGAGGTGGAGCGCTCTGATCTGCTGGATGAGGTGGATTATGTGGCCGTCTTTGAGAAGCTGACCGCCCTCCAGGCCGACCTGGACGAGGTGAACGACTCCCTGACCACGGAAAGCGAGGCTGAGGAAGACGCCGACGATTCCAGCGTCACCGCTGAGGTGGATACCGTCACCGATGAGGAACTGGAGGAGGCCCTGCTGGCCGTGGTGCCGGAGGAATTTCAGGAGGACGCAACTGCCTACCTGACCGACGGTGCGCTGACCAATGGCACCACCGTCCTGACCGTGAACGGCATTGAGGTGCCCGCCTGCTGCTATATGTACTTCCTGTGCTACAACGAGACCTACTACGCCTCCATGTACACCTATTACTATGGCAGCTTTGATGTGACCGCCTCCTACTCCGACGATATGACCTATGCCGATGTCTTTGCGGGGATGGCGGAGAGCTACTGCACCCAGTATGCCGCCGTCCAGAGCATGGCCGAGGCGGATGGAATCTCCCCCAGCGAGGAGGATACAGCAGACCTGACCGAGACGCTGGACAACATGAATCTGTCTGACATGGCCTATGTGGGCTGCAACCGCAGCGGGCTGGAAGCCACCTACGCCTATAGCCTCTACGGGGAGGCGTTGCAGGACTACCTCTACGGCGAAGGCGGCCCTGAGGAGCTGACCGACGACGACGCGGTGGATTATGCGCTGGAAAACGGATATTATTATAATTGCCGGTATATCCTGTTTGCCGGCTCGCGCTGACAGGGTCGTAACATAATGTCATCAATTTGAGGAGATTACACTCCTTAGACAAGGTTTGATAGAGAAAACAGGTTTTGCCCTCCCGGCGGGCCCTATTTCTCGCTCCGCCGAGAAATAGGGGAAAGAGGGCGGCTCAAGAGGGAGGCCTGTGGCCCCCCTCTTGAGAATCTCCCCGTATCCCACTGGCGGCTAGCGCCTTGTCTCTCAATCAGGTGGTCTGTCAGGCAACAGACGATGTAACTTGATACGCACCAAAGCTGCCGCCCATGGCGGCTGGCAAACTTTTCTGTTGTCATTTGCTCTAGCAAATCTGCTTGTACGGTCACGCTTCTCCTCTCAGTAAAAGATAAATCGTCTCTTAACGTTGATAACGTTTCTCCACCACCCAACCAAAAAGGAGGCAGCCTATGAGTTTTGAAGAAGTCAGCCAGCCGCTGCTGGCCTTGCCGGAGGTTCAGCAGCTACGGAGGCTGCGCCATCACCGCCACATCAGCCGGTATGAGCACTCCCTCCGGGTGGCAGAGCAGTCCTTTTACCTGGCAGCGCGGCTCCACCTGGATGCCGACGTCTGCGCCCGTGCGGGGCTGCTTCACGACCTGTTTCTGGACAACGGACACTGGGAGGGCTGGCATAAAGTGGTACACCCGCCCCTGGCCATCACTCATCCGGAGATGGCGGAGCACAACGCTGAGGCGCTGGTACCCCTGACGGAGAAGGAGAAGAACATCATCCTCTCCCATATGTGGCCCGTCACCCGGCACTGGCCCCACTCCAGAGAGGCGTGGCTCATCGTCGTGGTGGATAAGCTGGTGGCGGTGCAGGACTACCTGCACGCATAAGCGACATGTACTTTTTCACCTATGAATCCGACCTGCCAGACGAGGTGGGGTTTGCCCATTTCAGCCCCGTCCATCTGGTCTGGCTGGGCGGCATCGCTGTGGGGATCGCGCTTTTTTCCTTCTATTATATGGGCCGGAACCGGCAGGAGCAGCGGCGGCTCAGCAGGGCACTGGCCTGGCTGATGTGCGGCAACCTCGGGGTGGAATACTTCATCCTGGCCGTCACCGGCCACCTGAGCGCCCATCATCTGCCCTTGCAGCTGTGTGAGCTGGCCCCCTTCCTGTGCCTGCTCTTCGCCTATACCCACTGGGACTGGGTGGGGCAGACCCTGTACAGTCTGTGCATGGCCGGGGCGCTGTCCGCGCTGCTTTTCCCCAACTGGAATATGTATCCACAATGGAACTTTATGAACCTGACCGGCTTCCTGACCCACGCCGGACTGCTCCTGTTTCCCCTCTGGCAGCTGCTGGACGGGACGCTGCGGCCCCGGATGCGGGCCATGTGGAAGCCGCTGGTCTTTCTGGCGGCGGTGGTGCCGCCCCTGTACTGGCTGAACAGGCGCTGGCACACCAATTATTTCTTCCTGCTGGGGGATTCCCCCGACTCCCCGCTGACGGTGCTGTACCGGCTCTTTGGAAAGGGCGGCTATCTGCCCGCCTATGCCCTGCTGGTGCTGGCGGTCATGGCGCTGGAGTATCTGCCCTGGCGGAGGCGGGAGCCGTGGGTGTACCGCCCGAAGGGGTAACAAAAAGGAAGGCAGCGGAATCCGCTGCCTTCCTTTTTGCTCACAGAGCGATGCAATACCCTGATTAGCTACGCAGCGCTCACGCCGCCTCTCTGGCCCGATGGAAGGCCACGCCCTTGTTCACCAGCTTCCGCGCCACATCGTAAATCACGGCGAACACCGGCACGCCGATCAGCATTCCCACGAAGCCGAACAGCCCGCCGAAGGTCAGGATGGCGAACAGCACCCAGAACCCGGAGAGGCCGGTGACGTTCCCCAGGATGCGGGGCCCCAGAATGTTGCCGTCGAACTGCTGGAGGATGATGTCAAACACCAGGAAAATCAACGCCTTTACCGGGCTCACCATCAGAATCAGCAGGAAGGAGGGGATCATGCCGATGTAGGGGCCGAAGAAGGGAATGATGTTGGTGACGCCCACCAGAACACTGACCAGCACCGCGTAGGGCGTTCCGGCAATCAGGGTGAACACCAGGCAGATGACGCCGATGATCAGCGAGTCCACGAGCCGCCCGTTGATAAAGCCGCCGAACACCCGGTCGGCATACCGCACCTCCCGGAGGAGGATGCCCGACCACTTCTCACCAAAGATGCTGTAGTTCAGCTTCTTCGCCTGGGCGGCGAAGGTTTTCCGGCCGGCCAGCATGTAGATGGACACGATCAGCCCGATGCAGAGGTTGTATACCATCGAAATCGCGCTGGATACGCCGCTGGACACGCCGCCGATCAGCGTCTCCAGGTTGGGCAGCACGGTGGAGGTCAGCCACTCCGGAATGGTGGTGGAGAGGCCGGCGGTCAGGCCGGTGATGTAATTGCTCAGCGTCTCGTTGTCCCCCGCATATTGCAGCAGCCAGTCCGCGCACCGCTCCACTGCGTCGGGCACCTGCAGCAGCACGGCATAGATGCTGTCCAGCAGAGTGGGCACCACCAGCACCAGCAGCAGGCCGATGAGGACCACCGCCAGCACCAGAGTGATGACGATGCTCAGCCCGCCAGCCAGCCTGTTCGGCCCCTTCCCCCGCTTCTGGGAGAAGGCGTTCAGCTGCTCCTCCAGGAAGTTGCAGCCGGGCTTCAGGATGTAGGCAATCACCGCCCCAACGATAAAGGGCATCCACACTCCTCTCAGGGTGGAAAGGACACCCTGTATCCCATCAAACCGGGACACCAGGAAGAACAGCAGAATACTCAGCGCCGCCGCCCCAAAGAGGGCCAGCATCAGGCAGAGATAGTTGTTTTTCAGCTTTTTCATAGTGTTTGGTTCCTTTCCGGCTTTGTCTGTTGGGCAGCGGTTCGTCAATAATGCATCGTGGCTGGCGGGGTCTGCAGGCGCGCGCTGTGCGCCCCTCACTCCGGCAGCCTGCTCCTGGCCTCCGTGAAGAGGGCCACATAAATATCCGCCATCTCCTCCGGGCTCTGCTGCATCCCGTTCACCACCCAGTCCTTGGCGATGTTGATAACCGCCCCCTCGAAGGCCAGGCGCCAGTAGTGGGTCTTTGCATCCGTATGCGGCGTTTTCCGCTCCGTCAGCGGAGGCATGGCCAGCACCATGCTCAGGGAGATCCGGAAGGACATCATGCCCCTGGTGACGTTGTCCTTCTCCTTCAGCCTGCGGAAGAATTGCAGCGCCGACTGGTACGCATCCCCGGCCGTTCCGGCCGTTTGCAGGAGGGCCTGGATATCCGCCGCGATTTTGTCAACAATCTCCTCCAGCAGCCCCTCCTTGGTGCCGTAGTTACGGTAAAAGGTGGCCCGGGACACGCCGGCCCGCTTCGTCAGCTCGGTGACGGAAATCTTTTGAAACTCCTCCTCACTGAGCAGCTGAATCAGCGCCGTGCGCAGGCACTCCCTGGAGATGCGGTTGGATTCCTCGCCGGACAGGCGATGAATGTTGCGCTTTTCCAATTCTGACGGCGTCGTTTCCCGCGCTGCCATGGCGATTACCTCCTCCCTGCGCCGGTGAAACAATTCCCGCGAAACTGTCTGTTTTCCGGCGTGCCCTCTGGACGAATCGGTTCAGGTGTGCTATTCTTTGACAGGATACATCTGTTTCATTGAAACAAATGTATCACATTTCACGGAGAATGTCAACAGCCCCTCTGAAGGGCGGGCCGTCTCTCCTTTCAAAAAGGTGGTTGACCCCTATGAAAACGTGTAAGGAAAATTTGAGCAACCTGATTATGAGCCTGTGTGAGCTGGTCATCGGTATCCTGCTGTTGATCGACCCCATCGGCTACACCACCGGCGTCATCGTTGTGGTGGGCGTGGTGTTGACCGTGCTGGGCATTATCAGCGCCGTCTCCCACTTCCGCCTCCCGCCGGAAGAGGCTGCGCAGGGGCATCAGCTCACGGTTGGGCTGATCGAAATTGCCGGTGGCTGAACGGATAACGGGCAGCAGGGTCCGTCGGCGCTCCGACCCCAAAATTTCAAAATTATTTCATAACTGAGGCGCAAAAAGAGATATGCTTTTTGCGTCTCTTGTGTTATAATACAGTTTAGACAGTTTATCGGCGCTGCCGCCACGGCGGCGTCTCTGCCCCCGCCTCGGCCGGGACACTATCCCCTCACTGAAAGAGGTGAACCGCCTTGAACCGAACCGTCCTTCTGCTGTCCAGCCTGATGCTGGCGCTGCTGCTGACCGGATGCAGCACCACCGTCAGCTCTCCGGAGGACTATTACCGCCTGCCCCAGGCCAGCGAAGAATATGAGAGCCTGGAAAACTGCCTCCAGGACGCCCTGAACAGCGGCTACGAATACGTCTCCCCCCTGAAGGGGGACACCACCCAGCCTGTCTCTGTGGTGGATCTGGACGGGGACGGCCTGGATGAGGCCGTAGCCTTCTTCCGGGACACCGACGGCGGGGAGAATCCTCTGAAAATTTGCCTGTACCAGCAGAACGGGGACGGGGAATACAGCCTGCTGACCACCATCGAGGGCCAGGGCAACGCCATCAACTCCGTCACCTTCTGCCAGCTGGACGGCGGGACGGATTCCGTGGAGGAACTGCTGGTGAGCTGGCAGATCTCCAGTTCGGTGTACACTTTGTCCGCCTACTCCGTGGAGGACGGGGCCGCCGTTCAGATGATGGACTTCATCACTTACTCCCGCTACTCCGTGGTGGATTTGGACGCCGACGGCACCAACGAGCTGGTGGTGCTGCAAAGCTCCGCCACCGACACCACCGAGAAGCAGGCCCAGTATTATGTCTGCCAGGAGCAGCGCATGGTGCTGACCGGCACGGCCCCCCTGTCCCAGAGCCTGTCCTCCATCGACCATATCCGTACCGGCGTCCTGTCTGGCGGGGAGGCCGCCCTGTTTGTCTCCGGCTATGCAGCCGATTCCACCTCCAATGAGAGCAGCAGCGACCAGATTACCGACATCTTCGCCCTGGTGGACGGCGTCTTTACCTCTGTAGCCCTGAACGACCAAAGCGGCGACTCCTCTACCCTGCACTACTACCTGACCAACGACCAGGACATCGACGGAGACGGCGTCTGGGAGATTCCCTTCCCCACCCTGCTGAACAACTTCGACACGGACAGCACCGATACCTTTTACGCCCTGCAGTGGAAGCAGTATGACCTGACGGGGGAAACTGCCCTGTCCACTGTCACCTATTACAATGGGACGGACGGATGGTATCTTGTGCTGCCGGAGGAGTGGCTGTCCAGCCTCTTCCTGGTCAGGTCGGACACCACCAGCGGCAACACCGTGGAGCGGGGTATTCTGTTCTACTATCAGGAGTCGGAGGACAGCGGTCTCATCCCCCTGTTCGCCATCTATAAAAACACCGGCACCAACCGTTCGGAGCGGGCCGTGGCGGACAGCCGCTTCTCCCTGGCGGAGGACAGCTCCGCCACCTACTCCGCCAGGCTGTACGACAGCGCGGCGGAGTACGGTCTGCTGGACAAGGCCGCGCTGGAGGAGAGGTTCTGCCTGATCGAGACGAATTGGGCGGAGGATTGAGGGGCTTCACGCAGCCCCCGCCGGATAGGGAACACGAACTGCTGGCTTTCCTGTAGGGGCGGCCCTTGGCCGCCCGCGGAAACCACCTGCGTACCCCGGGCGG
>JAJQEV010000038.1 GCA_021201475.1 Clostridiales bacterium | reverse complement strand
TCCCGTTTGTCAACGGGAAAGTTTCACTTTTTCGATGGTTTTCTACACGGGGCCGTGGGTGTCAAAAAACTGCCGGTTTCTCATGCAAAACCGGCAGTTTCTCGTTCTCTCTTACCCCAGAAGGGACACAAGCGCAGCGAACAAAGGCAGCGTCCCAATGCTCAAAAGAGTGGAAACCACCACCATCCCGGCCCCCAGGGCCTCCTCATACTGATAGCGCACCGCGAACACCGAGGTAATGCTGGCGCAGGGGCAGGCCGCCAGCAGCACCACCACCGCGCCCACCATGCCGCTGACCCCGGCGACCCGGCACAGCACCAGCGTCACCGCCGGAATGACCAGCAGGCGCATTCCCACAGCCAGCCACATCCGGCCATCCTTCGCCGTATCCTTCAAATTGCTGCCCGCCATCACCATGCCGGTAATGAACATGGCCATGGGGGTATTCACGTTGCTCAGCAGCTCGATGGGCTCCGCAATCAGGTCAGGGACGGGAATCTGCCCGAAGTAAATCGCCAGGCCGATGACCATGGCAATCATGGTGGGCTTTTTCAGCACGTCCAGCACGGCGGCAAAGCCGTTTCCTCTCCTGTCCCGCTCCAGCTGGCTTACACCCACCGTCCAGACGAACAGGTTGTACATGGTGTGGAACACGCTGGCGTACAGCAGCCCTTCGCTGCCGAACAGCGCCGAAATCAGTGGGAACCCCATGTACCCAGCGTTGCAGAAGCCCATGGCGAAGCGCATCAGCGGCGCGTCGGCGCTCTTTATCCGGGAGCAGACCAGGGCGCTGATGCCGATGCTCACCAGCAGCGCCGCCGTGCTGGCCGCCAGGGTGACGGCCAGGTTGGCCGAGATGCTGGGGTCGTACTCCGTCAGGTAGGAGTTGATGATCATGGCGGGCAGAATGACGTTCAGCAGCAGGTCGGACAGGCCGCTCCGCAACTCCGCCTTCACCGCCCCCGCCTTCACGGAACCATAGCCCACCAGCAGCAGGAGGAACAGCACCAGCACCTGCTGGGCGGCGATGGACACCAAATCACTGCTCACGGCTATTCTCCTCTCGCAGCAGTCTCTCATGTTTGCGCAGGAAATGGGCCACCATCCCGGCGCAGTAGCACATAGCCAGCCCCCAGGCCATGGGGTTCGTGACGGAAATGACAGCGAAGCTGGTCAGGGTGACGGCGATAGCCGAACCGACGCTGCGGCCAATCAGCTCCGCCACGCCGGACAGCAGGGCATAGGAGCTGTACCCCATCCCCTGAAGGGTGTTGCGGAAAATCATCAGCATCCCCAGCAGCAGGAACAGGGGGCTGATGAGCGTCAGGTATTGCAGCGCCCCCTGGGCGGCGGCGCTGGTGGAATCCCCCAGCACCAGGGCCACGAAGGGCCGCTTGCCCACGAACAGCACCAGCCACGCCAGCACGCAGTACACCGCCTGAATCAGCAGGCCGGAGCGGATGCCCTGCCGGATGCGATCCATCCGCTTCGCACCGAAGTTCTGCCCCACATAGGTGGCCATGGCCATGCCTACGCTCTCCATGGGCAGGGTAAACATCTGGCGAATCTTCTCCCCGGTGGTCTGGGCGGCAATGGCGGTGGTGCCCAGGCTGTTGATGGCCCCCTGTAACACCACGGCCCCCAGGGCGGACACCGCATATTCAAACCCCATGGGCAGGCCCACCACGCACATCCGTTTGACGTGCCGCCCGGAGAACTGCTGCTCCCCCGGCTGGGAGGCCACCACGTCCGTCTTGCTGTGGAGCCACCAGAGGCACAGCGCCCCGCTGAGGGCCTGGCTCAACACAGTGGCCAAGGCCGCGCCCCGCACCCCCAGTTGGAGGGGTACCATAAAGAGGTAGTCCAGCAGGATATTCACCCCGCTGGAAATCAGCAAGAAGTACAGTGGGTGGCGTGAATCCCCCACCGAGCGCAGGGTATTGGCCCCGTAGTTATAGAGAATCGTCACCGGCAGCCCCAGGAAGATGATGCGGACATAGGCCAGCGCCTCCTGGAAGATGTCCTCCGGCGTCTGCACCAGATGGAGCAGCGGCCCGGCAAACACGGTGGTCAGCACGGTCATCACCACCGCCACCACCGCCGACAGGTACCAGCCGTTCCAGTAGTACCGGCGCAGCTCCTCCGGCTCCCCGGCCCCCCAGCTCTGGGACAGGGGGATGCCGAAGCCCACATAGGCCCCCTGGATGAAGCCCAGGGTCAGGAAGTTCAGGGAATAGGTGTCCCCCACCGCCGCCAGGGCGTCCACCCCCACGAAGCGGCCCACCATGACGGTGTCCACAAAGCTGTAGAACTGCTGGAACAGCGTCCCCGCCACCAGGGGCAGGGCGAACAGGAGGATTTGGGTCAGCGGCCTGCCCTGGGTCAAATCTCTGGTCTGTCTGGATGCGTTCATATGGGAATCCTCCGTTTTTCCTGCGATAAAATCATTATATAACGGCGGAGTTCCCGGAAGCAAGGACGTTTCACGGCAGTTTTGTCACTTTTCAGCGTGAAAACGTGAACGGTCAGTTTACTCCTCCAGCGCGTCCTCAATGCAGTGGATGGCGTCGGTGATGCTGTCCTGGGCCTCGGCCAGGGCGTCGCACCGCTCCTGAATCTGTTTGCTCTCCCGCTTCGTCTTGCCCTCACAGGAGGCGTCCAGCGTCTCCACCACCTCGTCCAGCTGGTCGGACAGGGCGGCCAGCTGGCTCATCACCCAGCCCAGCCGGGTTTCCAGCTCCTTTGTCACGGCAATCCCTCCTTAATCGTCCATCAGTTCCTTGCCCACATGGGGCTGGATGAACTGCTCTCTGGCGTAGCGCCACAGGGTCTCGCTGCCCTGGGGGGTGATTTCGTTCCGGGTCAGGACGTTGTGGAGATGCACCCCATGTTCCGCCCAGGATTTGCCGCCGGTGGCGTGGTTCAGCATCAGGGGCTGGAGGTTGTCCATCACCCGGGCGAACCTGGCCTCCGGGGTGGCTCTGGCCTCGAACTCCTCCCAGAGCCCCTTCATGGCCGCCCCCTGTTCCTCCGGCAGCAGGCCGAACAGCCGCTCCGCCGCCGCCTGCTCCCGCTGGGCCTGGGTAGCCTTGCCCGCCTCGTCATAGGCATAGGTGTCCCCTGCGTCGATTTCCACCACGTCATGCAGCAAAATCATCGTCACGGTTTTCAGCACGTCCACCGGCTCGTTGGCGTACTCTTGCAGGAGAATCGCCATCAGCGCCATGTGCCAGGCGTGTTCCGCGTCGTTCTCCCGCCGCTGGCCGTCGGTCAGGTAGGTCTGACGCTGGATGAACTTCTCCTTGTCCAGCTCCAGGATAAACCGGAACTGCCGCTCCAGCCGGTCGGTGTCCTCATCCTCCGTCAGGATGGCAAGGGCCTGGCGGTACTTTTCCTGCCGCTCCAGGTCATGCTCCGTCACCTGGTCCAGCCGGGTCAGGTCGCTGTTGTGGCGGAGGTCGGCCAGCTTCACCTTCCGGGCTACGGGGTCGGCCTTGATGCGCCGCACATAGTCCAGATACGGCTCCGCCGGGTCGTGGGTCAGGAGGGCCAGGGGCTCCAGAACCTCCGGCGGGAAGCCCTCCGCCGCCAGGGCCTCCAGCGTCCAGTCGGTGTCCTCCACCACGTCATGGAGGAGGGCCACAGTGGTCTCCACCTCCGTGTCCATCTGCTCCGCCAGGTGCCAGGGGTGGGAGATGTAGGGGATGCCGCAGTCCTCCGTCTGCCCCTGATGGGCGGCGAAGGCCAACTTCGCGGCGTGCTTCGTCATCGCCGTGTAAATCATACTGCCACCTTCTCCCGCTCCGCATAGGCGCAGCGGACGTTGCCGCCCACGGTCTGCACCCAGTTCTTATCCGCCTCGTGCTTGGCCTTGTCGGCGGCGATGACCGTCCGCACCCGCTGCACCGCCCGGCGGTTCAGCTGCTCTAGCGAATCTCCGGCGAACCGGTCTGGCTGGGGGGCCTCCGGGTAGAGCCGTTTGCGCCAACCCGCCTCCAGCAGTACAGGGGTATCCATCCGCTGAATGGCGACCTCGCCGTTCAGGGCGTCCAGCCGCCGCACGTCCACCTTGCCGTCCGTCACCCGGCCCACCAGCAGGTGGAAGGAGCAGTCCGTCCGGTACAGGCGGCTGTTGGCCCTGGTGGCAGGCCCCACCAGGCCGCCGATGCGCTCCAGGGCGGTGGCCAGGCTCCGGTCAGGGTTGCGGAGTATTCGGGCCGCCGCCGAGGGGTAATGCACCCCGCCGAAGCTCACCAGGCCGCAGCAGCACCAGACGGTGTTCTGCTGGGGGTCGGAGAACACCTTCCGCCCGCCGAAGTGCAGCCCCAGCCGTCCGGGCTGCAGGGTGACGCGGCTGTCCCCGGCCACGGAGACGCCGTTTTCATTGGCAAAGAGACAAATGTACGACATAGCGCTTCCTCCTTTTTGTTCCCGTCTCAGCTAAATGGCGTTTCCCACTCCCGGCCGTCCCGGAAGGCCCGTATCATGTGGGCAGTGATGGATACCTCGTCGTCCGGCACGGGCACCTCGTCCCGCCGGAACCAGCGGCCCTCCCCCAGCTCGTCCTCCTGGAGGGTGATGGTATCGTCCCCGTCCAACTCACAGTAGTAGCCCAGGGTCAGGTTGCCCTCGCAGCCCCAGGGCTGGGAGCCGGCGTAGCGGATGTGCTTCACCCGGAGGCCGGTCTCCTCCAGCACCTCCCGGGCCACGCACTGCTCCGCCGTCTCGCCGATTTCCACAAAGCCGGCCACCAGTACGAAGTGGCTCACCGGCCGGTGGCTGCGCTGGTACCGGGTCATCAGCAGCCGCTCCCCGTCCGTCACCGCTACGATAACCGCCGGGTTCAGCCGGGGGTAAATCACGTTGCCGCAGTTGAGGCAGACCAGCTTCCGCTCGTCATGGCCGGGGACAGTCTCCCCGCCGCAGCAGCCGCAAAAGCGGTTCTTCCCGTACCAGTCCGCCAGGTGCATGGCGGTGAACCCCGCCAGCGCCAGATGCATAGGCCGGGCACTGCGCGCCCACTGGCGGGCGTTCCGCCACTCGCAGCCCCTGGCCCCCAGCATGGCCATTTTCGTCAGGCAGAGGAAATATCGCTCATCGTCCGCCTCGAACAGGTACCGGAACGCCGCGTCGGTCATGTGGGGTATCTCCCAGCGCATGGGCAGCTCCCCCGCCTCGTTCACCAGCACGTCCGGCCCTTTGCGGATGTAAACCCGGTCCTCTGGGCTGGGCTGGATGTCCTGCCAGACGTTGGAGAACTGCGCGCCCTCCAAATCCTGAATCATAGCGTTTTGCTCCTTCCAAGTTGGTTTCCGCTGCCCTTATTGTACTAAACTTAGGGCGGCAATGCAATTCTTTTTTGCACTTCGCGGCGGGCGCACGCTGTGCGCCCCTGCTGGTTTGCCGGGGACAGCAGCCTGTCCGCAACATAAAATCAGAGGTCCACTGCCAAAGGGCAACAAAATTGCCGCCTGTTCCACCTCAGCGGAACAGGCGGCAATCGTCCCCAGCCGCCATCGGCGGCAGCTTTGGTGCGTGTCAGGTCACATCGTCTCTAACAGGATAGACCACCTATAGGCTGGACAGCGCGCAGCACCAGCGGGATAGGAGGGGGTTTCTTAAGGGGGAGCGAGTCCCCGAAGCTCCCTCTTGAGCCGCCCTCTTTCCCCCATTTCTCGGCGGAGCGAGTTTGCGGCGTTCAGATACGAGTTTTGTCAAGGGTAACTTTCCTTATATCCCTATCCCCTCAACTCGTCACAGTATTAAGGGTCAGGGTGGCTGTGTAAAAAAGGTTTATCCGTCAGCCTCTGTCCTGTCAGGTAAAACTCTGCCGACGCTTGAAGCGTCGGCAGAGTTTTCTTCTGAGCATTTATAAATGGCTAAATATTTGGAGAAGCAGTCGGCTCAAATCAGTTTGCATTACGGTATAGGCGCCATGCTCCCGCACCTCATCCTGGTTGCAAACAACATGTTCAAAACCCGGATTTTACGTCAGGTCTTGTCCAGAAACTTCCGTATTACCATATCAACGTAGGGCAGCGCAGCATTGGAATCCTCTCTGTGGGCAGCGTAAAATCCCAGGATTTTGCGGCCATCCTGAATGAGGTATTCATTGCCGCTGTGCCGCCCGATCAGTCCTGCATCTGTCACCTGAACGCTCCGACAAAAGGCAACATAGAGGACGAAGGAGGCAGTCAGGCAAGTTGGCAAATCCTGATTCTATGCTGCCCAAACCGGAGCCTTCCGTCCGAACAGATTGCCCTTTCTCGACCCGTCAGGTCGCCTCCCCTGACCGATACATATCTCTTACATCACAGATGTAGTCCCCCTGCCTTCCGACCCGGCAGTTACCGGGTGATGTAGGAAAAGCTGTCGCCGGACTGCACATAGGAAACGGGCAGCTCCGTCCCAATGACCTGGGGCAGCCATTTCGCCATGCATTTCATGCCCAGCTCCTCCACATTGAAGTGCCCCATTTCCAGGATCGCTTTTGGGCGCCCTGCGAAGCAGGAGTCCCGGACATAGGCGCTCATGGTCCAATCCACGATCTCAAACGGAATCATGACATCCGCCCCCTCATTCCGGATGCGCTTCATGGCCTCGTTGTCCGGTACAGTACCGTCATTCTTCCACCCCCGGCTGGCCTGCACGTGTTCGCAGAAGAAGACCCGCTTTACCGGGGCGTTCTGGTCGCCCACCACGCGGATGCCGGTCAGGTTCAGCTTTTCCATCAGCTCTGCGGCCAGAGATTTTACATCGGTTTCCGGAATTTCATACATCAGCGGCTTTTGAGTGCCGCCCACCACATACTCCCTCCAGCCCAGCTCGTGCATGATACCATAAAAAATGCCATCTGTAGAGCCTGCGCGGACGTTGCCGTGGATGTGGTCATGATCTCTCCAGATAACGATACCGTGCTCCTCCAGCAGCTGCCGCTTCACCTCATAGACCGGGTCGCCCTCCAACCACTGGGTATCGTCTTCATGGTTATAGAAGACCGGTTCATGGCAGATGATGAAGTTTGCATTTCGGTTGATCGCCGCCCGAATGACCTCTATGGAGGCAAAGCAGGTCACAACAATGCCGGTGCATTCCTGATTGCTGTCGCCGACTTTTACGGTGTCGCAGGTGTGGGGATTTCCTACCTCGGGATGAAATGCGATGAGCTTGTCGATAATCTCCTGAATTTTCATAGTGTGGCTCCTTTCCGGCCATAAGTCCATTTTTCTGCGGGCATCATTCGCCCGCAGCGGTTACAGGGGGAATCCGTCCAGCGACGTCAGCATCCCTGGCGTATGCTGTAGGAAGGACAGTACCTTGTTTTCGTCCTCATCGAGGACGATGTTCTCTGCCTGCATACCGTCGTCCGTCACATGCAGGGTAACCGGCGTATCCCTGGTATAGGCCGGCCATTCCTCCAGACCGTCCCCATTTGGATTCCCGCTTTTTGCAAAATTCGCCCAGTAGCGCGTCATGCATCGGGAGGCTTCGCAGTCCGCTTCGACGTATCCGCCTCTGGCAGCCAGCGTGCCAAAGACATAAGCGATTTCAGCGCTGTGGGGTGTTTTCCATCCAAAGTGAGGCCGATGAGAAAACTGCCCCGGATGTTCCGGCTGTGTGCGCTCAAAATAGTAGGCGTAGAATGGTGCCTTGCGACCCCAGCCCGCCTGCAAGCGCCCCCACACCTGATGGGGGGAGATGGCGAAGCCACGATAATAGGACACGTTGCCTGTTTTCAGCAGCTCCGGCAGAACCTTCCGGCTGAACATCCAGGAGTCGCCGGAAACGGTGCCGCAGATGATGGGGACATCTGCATACTGCTGATTGTGGATGGCAACGCCGGGAGCCTCTTTTAACACAGCGCCGTCCAGGAACGGCTGGAAGAAGCCAACCTCCTTCCCGGACAGAAGGGCATGGGCGGCTCCGGACAACGCCTCTGACAGCTCCAATGCGTCCCGCGCCATCAGATCCTGTGTTGTCCAGCCCAGCTGCGCCAAAATCGCGTCGCACATCTGCTGGAACTCCTCCTTGGGGCGCATCAGATCCGCCTCGTTCAGCCCGCCGCCGGATTGTACGATGGCTTTCTGAAACAGCCCCCGGGACAGCGGACTGGTCAGATGGATCCTGGTGGAGATGCCCCCGGCGGACTGCCCGAAGATGGTCACATTCTGACGGTCGCCGCCGAAGGCCCCGATATTCTCCTGTACCCAGCGCAGTGCGGCAATCTGATCCAGAAGTCCGACATTTCCAGGACATCCAAACTGCTGCTCCAGCGCCTGGTTGAAGAAGAATCCCATCGGCCCGCATCTGTAATTGATGGTGACCAGAATGACGCCCTGTTCGTTCAGCGCAGCGCCATCGAACTCCGGGTCGGCGCTGCTGCCCGACTGAAAGCCTCCGCCAAAGATCCACACCATAACCGGGAGACGCTCTGCGCTGCTGGCCGCTGGAGTGAACACATTCAGATACAGACAATCCTCTGAAATTTCTGCGCTGTAGGATAATCGTTTTGCATCCTGGATGCAGGCAGGCGGGTAATCGACGCACGCCAACTCGCCAGGCCATGGGTCAACGGGCTGGGGTGCCTGGAAGCGGAGCGAACCTACGGGTGGTTTTGCAAAGGGAATCCCCCGAAAGACGGATCGCTGCGGGCTGATTGGAACACCAACCACGGTTCCGCACGTTGTTTTCGCCTTTGTCATCGACATTGGAATGCTCCTTTCGTTTTCGCAGGGAATCAGGGCAAAGCAGCGGAACCCTTCCTTCAAGATTGAGGTGCGGTTCCGCTGCTTCCGCCTGAACGTATTGGGATTTTGGATTTGCTTCGGATGCTGTTTACGGCAGTTTGCCCCGGGTCACCTCGGTCAGCACCCCCGGCTCCGTCACCACCACCCGGTTCATGGCAGCGGTGCCCGCCCCCCGGAAGGCGGTGATAGCGTAGGCATACATATCGTTGCTGATGCCCAGGGCACGGCCCTGGCAGTTCAGGTAGCATTGGCCGCAGCTCTGACAGTTCTCCGGGTAGGCCAGCACCGATTTGTGGGCCACCGGGTCGAAGTAGAACACATCCAGAGGACAGATGTTCACGCAGTTTTCACAGCCGATGCACTTGTTCAAATCCACTCTGACGACGCTCATGCTCTCCCTCCTTTTCCGCCTTTGCCGCCCCAGCCGGACGCCGGCGCTTGAAAGCCCTTGGCCTCCGGCTCGCCGGGGAAGTAGTACACATACCGCTTCTCATAGGGCTGCTGCAAATCGCCTGCCCATTCCTCCGGCACCGGTACCTTCTCCAGCGCAGTCGTGCCGTCCGCGTCTTTCCTCTGGGTCAGGAAGCACAGGAAGTTGGCGTCGTCCCGGTAGGGGTAATCCGTCCGATAGGTATTGCCCCGGCTCTCCTGCCGGGCCAGGCTGGCCCGGAGCTTCAGCTCGGCGCTCTGCACCTTATGTTTCACCTCAATGCACAGCCGCAGGTCGTGGCTGGTGCAGGCGGACAGCCGGGGAACGACGTGCTCTTTCATGTACAGCACCTGCACCAGCGCCGCCTGTAGGGTGGCCTCGCTCTTCGCCACGCTGACCCAGTAGGGGGCCATGATGGAATGCAGCACATCCCGCGCCCAGTTGGCGTCGAAGCCCTGCTCCGTCCGCAGGGGAGCGGTGATTTCCTCCGATTTGGCCGCTACCGTCTCCGGGGAGAGGGTTCGGGTCGGGAGCCCCGCAGCGTAGGCGGCGGCCGCCTTGCCCGCATGGTCGCCGTCGATGGAGCAGAAGCAGGAGGTGAAGCCCACCCCGCAGGGATAGGCCGCGCCGGAGGGGGAGGTGGCGTGGATGCCGTCCCCCGCCACATAGAGGCCGGGGATGCCGGTGGCGCAGTCCCGCTCCCGCAGCCCGCAAAAGACGCCGGAGGTCAGGTGGCAGCACATTCCGGTGGCCGCACCGGCCAGACTGCTCTCCGCCACGGGGCTGCTCATCTTGCCGGAGCGCTGCTCCGCCGGGTCGCTGCCGTAGGTCTGGGAGCCGCCCCGCCGGGTGAAGGCGGCGGTGGCCACGTCCTGGGTCTCCGAGCCGTCAATCTTGGGGACGCCGTTCACCGCCTTGCGCACCCGCCCCAGCACCATGACGTTGCCCTTGGTGCCGGCGTAGCTGCCGATGTTCCCCGGCACCACGTCGCCGCCGCAGAGCCAGATGTTCTCCAGATACTGCCAGTGGTTGTCCAGGAACACGTTGCCGGGAGCCGTGCCGGAGGTGCCGTGGAAGTCCTCAAACTCCTTGCCTGCGATGGGGAGGCCCAGCTGGTATGCCATATACTCCCCGTCGAAGGTATCGCCGCCGGTGGGGTAGCCGGTGGGCTTGTAGCTGCCGCCGCCGGTGGCCAGCACCACCGCTTTCGCGCTGACGGCGATGACCTGTCCGCTGGGGACGTGGAAGCCCATGACACCGCTGACCCTGCCGTCCTCCGTCAGGGTGTCCGTCACCATGGTATGCTCCAGCACGGGGATCTCGTAGCGGTTCAGCACCTCCATCCACTTCTTATGGCGGTCAAACCGGTCAAAGGTCTCCCGGTAGCCCACGAAGTCCTCCTGCTTGTAGAACTCCCCCGCCTCGGAGGCTTTGGGGTACTGGGCCAGAATGCCCCAGTCGGACAGGCGGTGATAGATGCCCTTGGATTCCTGAATCCAGCACTCGTACCAGCTCAGGTTGCTGAGGTAGTCGCCTCCCACCATCATGGCCTGGCGGAAGGACTCCGCATCGTCCCCCCGCTCCGGGTCGAACCAGCGGAAGCTGCTGGGCCAGGGGGACAGGCCGGAGTAGCCGGGCCGCCCTTTGTCGATGACCAGGACGGTTTGCCCCTGCTCCTTGGCGGATACTGCGGCGTTCAGCCCGGCAAAGCCGCAGCCCACCACCACCACGTCGGCAGTGTAAGCCGCCTCATAGGGGCAGGCCACCGTCTGGGGGCGGGGCAGCTCCATGGTGCGAGGCGGGGTCACAGATTGGCTCATTTCCTTTTCACTCCTTTCAAAACAGCTCGCTGTAGCGGGCGTGGGTGGTCACGGCCTGGGTCAGCTCCGGCACCTTCTCCGGTGCGCCGATGACTACAGCCCCCTCCAGCGCGCCGCCGAAGAACCAGTAGGTCTCGTGCCGGTTCCGGACGCTGTCGGACACCTCCACCGTCTGATAGGGGACGTCCGGCTGCTTGCCCGGATCGCCGATGGCAAAGAGGGAGGTACCGAACCCTTCCAGGTTCAGCCCCAGAAGCTGATTGGCGTAGGTCAGCTTTTCCCCGGCGGCATTGGCTCCGGCAACCGTGCCCTGGCTGGATGCCTCTGCCCACAGCTGATAGTTCAGGCCGTCGAACTGGGCGCAGTCGCCGCAGGCGTACACGTCCGATGCGCTGGTCTCCATCCGCTGATTCACCACAATGGAGCGCTCCACGGCGATACCCGCCGCCTTGGCCGCCTGGACGTTGCCCCGGTTGCCGCAGGAGACGATAACGAAGTCCGCCGGGAACACCCGGCCATCCCCCAGCCGCACGCCGGTAGCGCGGCCTTCGCCCTCAATGGCGGCGATGGACACGCCTTCATGACACTCCACCCCCATGGCGGCCATCTGCGCTTTCAGCAAGGCGGCAGATTTGGCGTCCGCCTGGCGGCCGATGATCTGTGGGGTGGCCTCCAGCACCGTTACCTTTAAGCCGGAGCGGAGCAGCTCGCTGGCCGCTTCCAGCCCCAGCACGCCGCCGCCAATGACAACAGCCTGGGTCGCGTTCTGCATCAGCCCGGCCAGGGCGGCGCTGTCCGACAGGTGCCGGATGGTCAGCACCCCCGGCTTCTGCCAGCCCTCGAAGGGTGGGATGAAGCACTCCGCGCCGGTGGCAATCACCAGCTTGTCGTAAGAAATGCACGCCCCGTCGGCGGTGGTGACGGTCTTTTCCGCCGTGTCCATGGCGGTGACGGTGTAGCCCAGGCGCAGGTCAATGGCCCGCTCCCGGTACCACTCCGCCGGGTGGATAGCCAGCTCCTCCGGCGCTTCCGCCGCGGTCTGGATGTCCTTGGTCAGCATGGGGCGGTTGATGGGCAATTCCGGCTCTGCGGAGAGCATCAGGATGGCGCCCGTCCCGTCCCGGCGGCGGATGGCCTCCGCTGCGGAGACTGCGGCCACGCCGCCGCCCACGATGACGTAACGGCTGTCCGTATCCCGGTGGAACAGAGCCTCGTCCTCCTCCACGGGGATGCACTGATCCAGCCCCACGCCGCACACCGGGCAGGCCCCCAGAGAGGCGTCAAAGATCTCGCCGCAGACCAGGCACTTCACCAGGGTCGGCTTCCGGGGGTTGGGTACCCGCAGCACACTGCACCCCACGCCGAAGCCGTAGTCCAGGGCGTGCTTCCTGTCCTGCTCCGTGGGCTGCCCCTGGACGAAGAAGTCCTGCAAGGTCAGCGAGAAGCCCAGAGAGGCCAGCCGCTGGCGGAAGTCCTCCACCAGTTCCCCGGCTGCCGCCGGATAGAACACGGAGGCCAGCTTGCCCTTGCAGTCCTCCTTCAGGAGGGAGGTTGCCACGTCCCAGAGGGCTTTGTCCGCGTTGCCCCACGCTCCGTCCACCCCGAACAGGATGGCGTCCGCCGTGGGCAGGGCGGCCAGCACCTTACAACGGTTCACGGCGCTCAGGTCGTAGCAGATCACTGCGCCAATGCCGGCTTCCTCCAGACCCTGCCGCACCTGGGCGGCCAGACCGGACAGCAGCTCGCTTCCGGCGTGGACGATGGCTACGTTGGGATGGGGTGCCTCCGGCGGCGTCGCCGTGTAAATGGCGGTCAGCCGCTCCAGGTCGCAGTCCGCCACCGGCCCCAGGGCGGGGCAGATGCGTTGAATGTCGTGGGTCTGGAGGAGGGCAACGGCCTGGGACAGACTGTCCCGCCGCTTGCGCCCCATCAGGTCAGCGTAGTACCGCTTCGCCCCCCGGAAATACTCCGTCTGGTCGGGAATCTGGCTGAGCAGCACCTGCTCCCCGGCATAGTCCGAGCCGAAGGCGTCCGCCGTAAACAGCGTTTTGTCGGCCCGGTCCACAACGTAGAGGGAGGCGGTGGCGAACTTTTCCGGCACCACCTGGAACAGCAGTTCTCTGCTCCCCAGGCGGAGGGTGCGGCTGGTGCGAATCTCAATGCGCTGGAACCCGGCGGGCAGGCCCTCCCGCAGCCGGAACAGGGTATTCGTTCCGGCGATGAGGGTCAGGTCAGGGCATTGCTCCAGCAGCAGCGTTGCCCCGGCCAGGTCGTCCGTCCCGCCGAACAGCACTGCCC
>JAJQEV010000040.1 GCA_021201475.1 Clostridiales bacterium | reverse complement strand
CGGCGGAGCCGCCCCAGCCCCCCCAGCCCCCGCAGCAGAAAAAGCAGAAGAAGGGCTTCACCGGCGGCAAGGCGGTGGCGCTGGCCATCGTCTGCGCCCTGCTGGGCTGCGGGGCCGGCTTCGGCGGAGCCTACGCCGCCCTGACCCTTACCGGCAACAGCACCGAGGTTGACACCACCACGGTGTACGCCAGCGACCGCACCGCCGTCTCCGCCACCACCGAGCTGGTGGAGGCCGGGGACGAGATGACCGTCGCCCAGATCTATGAGGCGTACAGCGACAGCGTGGTCTGCATCACCGTGTCCACCAGCAGCGGCACCGGGGCCGGCACCGGCTTCTTCATCTCCGACGATGGCTATATCATGACCTGCTACCATGTGGTGGAAGACCAGCAGGCCATGTCCGTCACCCTCAGCGACGGCGCCACCAGCTACGAGGCCACCTATGTGGGCGGCGATGAGGACCAGGACGTGGCCATCATCAAAATCGAGGCCGCCGACGGCGAGACCTTCCACGGCGTCACCCTGGGCGACAGCAGCCTCCTCTCCATCGGCGACACGGTGGTAGCCATCGGCAACGCCCTGGGTGAGCTGGCCAACACCACCACCTCCGGCATCGTCTCCTCCCTGGACCGGGCCATCACCATGAGCGACGGCACCGTGATGAACCTGCTCCAGACCGACTGCACCATCAACTCCGGCAACTCCGGCGGCCCCCTGTTCAACGCCTACGGCGAGGTCATCGGCATTGTCAACGCCAAGTATTCCTCCTCCGCCTATGACACCTCCACCGCCACCATCGAGGGCATCGGCTTCGCCATCCCCATCAACGACGCGGTGGACATCATGAACGACCTGATGGAGTACGGCTACGTCACCGGCAAGCCCTATCTGGGGATCAGCGTCTCCACCATCTCCTCCATCATGGCCCAGATGTACCCTGACCAGTATGTGGTGGGCGCTTACGTCAACTCCGTCAACGAGGGCTCCTGCGCCGAGACGGCGGGCCTCCAGGCCGGTGACATCATCACCGCCGTGGACGGGACGGAAATCACCAGCTCTGCCGAGCTCATCGACGCCAAGAGCAGCCATAAGGCCGGGGAGGAAATGACCCTGCTGGTGTACCGCAGCGGCGAGTATTACACCATCACCGTCACCCTGGACGAGGAGCAGCCGGAGGATACTACCACCAGCGACGACTCCTCCGGGGAATCCTCCGACGACGGCAGCAGCGACAGCAATTCCTTCCCCTGGGGCGGCAGCGGCAGTTCCGGCAATTCCGGCAACTCCGGCAATTCCGGCAACGGCTTCGGCGGCAGCGGCAATTCCGGCTGGTAAACCGAACGCGGTGCCCCGTAAGGAAACAAACACAGGGCAATAGAAAGCTCCCTCCCGCGCAGGCGGGAGGGAGCTTTTTGCGGTTTGCCGGGGGTCTTCTTAGCGGAAGCTCAGCGGTTCCCGCTCCGTGGTCAGCTCAGATACTCCATGGGGTCTACATAGTCCCCGTCCAGCAGCACCGCAAAGTGCAGGAAGCCGTCCCCGCCGTGGGTCTCACCCCCGGCGGTCTCCCCCACTGAACCGATGACATCCCCGGCGGACACCTGGTTCCCGGCGGAGACGGCTACGTTTTCGTCCAGGTTGCCGTACACCGTGGTGTAGCCCTCGCCGCAGTCGATGGTCACAGTGGTGCCCAGCACCGCGTCCTCCCGGACGCTGACCACCTGGCCGCTCCAGGCCGCCACCACGTCATCCCCCACCTCGGCAGAGAGATCCACGCCGTTGTGGGTGCGCCAGTCCTCCAGGGCCTCGTTGTAGGTCAGCGTGTCCGAGGAGAAGGCGGCCACCACGCTGCCGGGAACAGGATATTGCATTGTTTGGTGCAAGTTATCCACCGTTTCCACAGCGGTTTCCACAACCTCATTTTTGGAAGAATCGTCCGCATCCCCGGCTGTTTCCTCCGCCGCGGCGGTTTCCGTTGCTGTGGCGGCGGCGTCCTCCGCGGCGTCCGCCTCCTCTTGGGCGGCGGCGCTGTCAGAGACGGGGGCAGCGATGGCCTGCTCCTCCTCTGCTGCGGCGCTGTCCTCCTGGGCCGGTTCCTCCTGCTCCGGCGGCGCATCCTCTTCCTCCTGGGATACCGTCACCGTGGCAGCGCCTGAGGCGGCCTGGGCCATGCTGTCCGTAGCCAGCCGCATGGTCTTCCAGAGATACCAGCCGGAAACTCCTATGGCGCCTATGCACAGCACCAGCACCATGTAGAAGCCCTTGCCGCTGAAAAACGCGCCTATCCTCTGCCAAACTGTCTTTTTGTTCATCCTGATAACCTCCGTTGAGAATACCGCCGGGGTCGGCCCGGCGGCGGGACAGGGACTGTCCCTGTGTGCAGTATGGACGGCCGGGGAGGAAAGTATTCACTGCGCTGCAAAATTTTGCCGCCGGAGGGAAGGCTTGCGCGGTACCGGCGGAGGCGTCACAATGTACGGGGAGAATTTTTGAAAAAATATCGAACAAATGTTTGCAATTTCAAAACCGCTGTGCTATACTGTGGGGGAGAAGCCCTGCCCTGTCCCATCCACCCCCGCGAGAAGGAGCGCCGTCACCATGAAATCTGTCTCGGAAAAGCAGCAGCAAATCTACGATTTTGTTCTGGAATACACGGAGGACCACGGCTATTCCCCCTCTGTGCGGGAGATTGCCGGGGCGGTGGGGCTGAAAAGCACCTCCACCGTCCACTTCCACCTGAAAGCCCTGGAGGAGGCCGGGCTGCTGGCCCACAGCAGCGGCAAGACCCGCTCCCTGACCGCCATCCGGCCCGAGTTGCCGGAGGAGCAGACCCCGGAGCAGAACAGGGTGCCTGTCCTGGGCAACGTGGCGGCAGGCGCTCCCATCCTGGCCCAGGAGTGCATTGAGGACTATCTGACCTTTGACACCGAGGGCCTGTCCGGGGAGCATTTCGCCCTGCGTATCCGGGGGGAGAGCATGATCGAGGCGGGCATTATGCCCGGGGACTATGTGGTGGTTCACCGCCAGCCCACCGCCCGCAACGGGGACTATGTCATCGCCCTGCTGGAGGACGAGGCCACCTGCAAGCGCTTTGAGCGGCGGAACGGCCACGTCTGGCTCATGCCGGAGAACCGGGAGTATCGGCCCATTGACGGCACCTACGCCCAGATTCTGGGCCGGGTCATCGCCGTGGTTCGGAGATATTGAGATGGCTGCCCGTTATGCCCGCAGGCAGTCCTGCCTGCCCATGCTGACGCCGCCATAGTGGGTTCGTTTTTTGAAGATTTATCATCAAAAACGGAGGAATTGCCCATAAAATGAACCGAAAACTGAATATGGATTGTCTGGATGCGCAGTCCTTCCTGAACGGGCTGGTGTTCTTCGCGCCGGTGGCGCTGCTGGTGCGCACGGCGGCGGGGGTCAGCCTGGCCCGGTTCTTCCGGCTGGAGGCGCTGCTGAGCCTGGTAGTGCTGGTGTCGGAGATTCCGACGGGAAGGCTCACCGACCGCGTCGGCCTCAGGAACACGCTGGTGCTCTGTCAGGTCACGCTCTGCCTGGCCCGGGTGCTGCTCCTGCTGGCCTACGTCCGGCGGAGCTACCCCCTGTTCGTGGCGGAGGCGGTGGCGGAAGGGGTCGCAGGGAGCCTTAGCTCCGGCACTCAGAGCGCCTACCTGTACCGGATGTTCCCCGGCCCGGCCTACCTGACTAAGAGCGCCCGCACCGCCAACTGGGGCACGGTGGGCTTCCTGCTGAGTACGGCGGCCTATGCCGGGCTGTACCGCCTGGCCGGGCTGACGGGGCTGCTGGCGGCCACCGTTCTGACCAGCGCCTGCGGCATCGCCGCCTCCCTGGGCATCCGGCAGGAGCCGCCCCAACGGCTGGCGGAGGAGGACGGAAAACCTGCCCACAGGGCGCTGGGGGTCGCCCTCCGCCGGAGGGAAGCGGTGCTGGTCATGGTGCTGCTGGCCGCTCTGGGGGTGGGGCGCATCCTGATCAACTTCTTCTATGCGGACAAGCTGATGGCCTGCGGCGTGGACGAGACTTGGCTCTCTCCCATCATCCTGGGCTACTCTTTGCTGGAGCTGCTGGCGGAGGGGCTGTTGGGCCGCTTGGAGCCGAACCGGCACCGGGCCGCCCTGACGGTCTTCCTGGCCCTGGGCGGCGGGGTCATGGTGGCCTTCGCCCTGGTGAACCGGGTGGCCCCGGTGGTCCTGCTGATGCTGGCGCTGCCCCTGGTGCTGGACGTGCCCTCCTACCTGCTGGGGGAGGTGCAGAACCGGCTGGTGGATGACTTGGGCCAGACGGAGCGGCGGGCGGAGATGCTGAGCCTGTGGAACATGGGCGTGAACGTGGCGGAGGTGGCCTTCCTGTTCGGCTCCTCCCTCCTGTCCGGAGCCGGAGCGGCCCTGTGCTTCTGTGGCCTGGGCATCGCGCTGGCGGCGCTGGGCGGCTGCGCCCACAGGGCACTGAAAGAGACGATTGCATAAGAAGACTGTATCATCCCCCTGTGCCGGAAATCGTTCCGGCGCAGGGGGATTTTGACGGTTCCATCTATAGCGGCGGTTCCCTCCGCTCAGCAGGGGCGCACAGTGTGCGCCCGCCCGTTTTCTCCTTAGATGAAGTTCTCTGGAGGAACTACGGCTTTGCCCTCCCGGCGGGCCGACTACCGCCTGCTGACCCTTTACGGTATCCTTCTCGCTCAGTGAGCCTTGCCAGCATAGCTGGCTGCGGTTTTCGGCTAAAATGTGCCGCTGGCATATTTTCTTGATGTATTGTATGAAGGGTACTTTTTAACAGTCCCGAAAATACATCAAGAGTTATCTTCTCAGTGTAATTTTCTGCTGTAAACTGCACTAGGTTCGTCAGCTAGCGTTTCTTTACTTAGCGTTCTGGTTACGCTATTCTGCGAGGTGCTATGCTGTATGCAGAGCAAACGCTGGAATCCGCGAATTGGAAAAACAGTCATACATAGAGGACATTGATAACAGCCAACAAAATCGGTTGTGTGCGGATATCCCCAAATAACAAACATTATGGAAGAGACTACTTCATTAAATGTGAAGTAGTCTTTTTATTTTCGGTAGAGGCTACCGAAAATATTTTATAATCTACATATCAGAAACGCTACCTATGAATCAAGGGGGGATTTTTGTGGCAGGAACGATTTACGGTTATATCCGTGTGAGCAGCAAGGACCAGAACGAGGACAGGCAGCTAATTGCACTGCGGGAGGTGGGTGTCCCGGAAAAGAACATCTACATGGACAAGCAGTCAGGCAAGGACTTCAACCGACCACAGTACAAGAAGCTGGTGCGAAAGCTAAAAAGAGACGATCTGCTCTACATCAAGAGCATCGACCGTCTGGGGAGGAACTATGAGGAGATACAAAATCAGTGGCGGATTTTGACGAAGGACAAGGGTGTTGATATTGTGGTGTTGGATATGCCCCTGCTGGACACAAGGCGCGGCAAGGACTTAGTGGGAACGTTTTTGAGCGATATTGTGCTGCAAGTGCTTTCATTCGTGGCTGAAAACGAACGAACCAATATCAAACAGCGCCAGGCCGAGGGCATCGCGGCGGCGAAGGCCAGGGGAGTTAAGTTTGGGCGACCACCCAGGCCCCTGCCGGAAAACTTTTATGAAGTCCACAGGGCGTGGAGGAATAAAGAAATCCCTTTGAAGCAAGCCGCCGAGATGTGCGGTTTGCCAAAGGGAACGTTCTACGACAAGGCCAGAAAATTTGAAAAGGAGGGATAACCCAAAAGTGAGGAAAGTTCGGATAGGTGTACCCTTTCAAACGCAGATGCGTACACGCCCTTATCTGAAATTTTATCACGGCAGATTGTAAAATGCAACCATCAAATTGGATGAATTTGAATTTTTTCTGTGGTGACATAACAGTTTGGAAAGGTACACCTTTCCAAAGCAGGCGATGCACGAACCGAAATTTTATTGAGGAGGCATTTCAATGTACGTACGAAAGAAACTCCACGGGCTCATGGCGGCCATTCTGGCCCTGATGATGTGCGTGGCCATGCTGCCCGCGGCGGCGTTCGCCACGGAGGACACGACAACCAGCAGCAAAACGCTGACCGTCGATGCGAGCGCAACCGAGGTGGAGGGGGAAACCTACACCACCATTCAGGCAGCTATCAACTACATCTATGCGCTGGATGCTACTGACGATGAGGATGCTAAAGATGACTGGACAATCACTGTTAAATCTGGCACCTATACCAGATTTGTCGTTTTGAGCTATTTAGATGGCCTGACAATTCAAGCTGCTGACGGTGCGACTGTCACTGTTACAACACTTGATGGCTCTACGGTAGAAGGAGTTACTTACAATAGCGGCTATTATGATATAGGCGGTATAATGCTTAGAGACGTAGACAATGTCACCTTCAAAGGACTGACATTTAAGATTGTTGATAACTACGCCTATTATTACAACCACATGAGTGCTGCAATTACCACTTATAATGAAAACGGAAACTATGCGCAGAATTTGACTGTTGATAGCTGCCACTTTGTAGGTAGTGGCGACTTCACGACCCATAGCGGCAGTGAATATGGCTATACTTACGGTTCAAACGGCAATACGGGCATCTCCTTTGGGGCTGGAATTGACAGCATAACAATTACAAATTGTTCGTTTGCTGACCTTTGCGAAGGTATCCGGTATCAGAACGATAATGCGGATGTTTCCGCAATCACCGTGACCAACAACACCTTTACAAACTGCGCATTTGCTATTCACGGATACTGCGGTGAGCGCAGCAGCGGCACCAACGATGGTATTTTTACCTTCACAGGCAACACAGTAACCGGGACTTCCGACATCCGTAGCAAGGTGTATTTTGAAGAGCTGAAATCAAGCAGTTCATCAGAGATTCAGGACAGCTTTACTCTTACGGTTTCCAGTAACAAATTCGCCTATGTAACTGTAGGCCTGGTGAATCTGACCAAAGACCCCATCTCTGCTGAGAGCGTATTGGCTAACAATGAATTCGATGACAACTCTTTTGTTGTGGAAGGCACTAAGGTTTCTGTTAGTGGAGCGGAAATTACTTCCGTTTATTCCTCGGATGAGGATTCGGTTGGTTACTGGGAGTTAACCAATGCTGGACAAAATCTGGTGTCTCTCAATGGTTTGACCGAAGAACAGTATGCAGCTGTCGTTGAGGCGGTCAATACGGCAAACGAGGAGGGAAGCCATGTACTGACTTTTGAAAACATCAACACCTTCACTTGGTTGAAGGACTGCATCTACTGGGTTTCCGGCACCATGCCCACCGAGAAGGAAGACCTGCCCGGTCTGGACAAGACCATCGTTCTGGACGATGGTTCCGAAGTCGAGCAGGACGATGTCGCCGCCGGTGACACCGTGAACTACAAGCTGACCTCTAACGTTCCCTCCACCCTCAGCGATTACATCACCTACGCCTATGACGAAGAAAGCAGCACCGCTGTCGGCACCGTCAACTCCACCACGACCACCGATGACGATGGCAACGAGGTCGCTACCACTGACACCTATGTCCTGACCTTCCACGACAGCGTGAACAGCGCTCTGACGGTTGATACCAACTCCATCGAGGTCTACATCGGCAACACGCTGTTGGTAAACACCGATGAAGTGACGTACTACACCCTTACCACCAGCGGCCTGGAAGATGACTGCACCTTCGAGGTTTCCATGGATCTGCTGGCGCTGTACACCGCTGGCGTTATCAACGAAGCCAACTTCGGCAAAACTTCCATCACCGTGACCTATTCCGCTACTCTGGACGAGGACGCCTCCGCCGGCGCTTACACCAACACCGCCTGGGTCTCCTATCTGGACAAGACTTCCGAGCAGGATCAGGTCGAGGTTGACACCTACGGCATCAGCATCTTTAAGTATGACCAGTCTGATTCCACCACCGACGATGAGGGCAACACAACTTACACCGGCCTGGCTGGCGCGACCTTCGAACTGCGCATCCAGGTTTCTGAGGATACGGAAGGCGCACTGACTGACAGCGAAGGCAATTCTTACATTGTCGTCACCACCCTGACCTCCGGCGAGGATGGCTATGTGACTTATGAAGGTCTGGACGCCGGTACCTACTACCTGGTGGAGACTGCCGCCCCCGAGGGCTACGTCAAGGCTGACACAATTCTGACCATTGAAATCACCGACGATATCGACGCAGAGGCGGGAACCTATCTTGCTTATGTGGAATTCGCCAACGCTCCCATCCCCAGCACCGGCGGCGCAGGCACCACCATGTACACTGTCGTGGGCGTCTGCATCATCCTGCTTGCAGGTGCGGCCCTGGTCGTGACCCGCAAAAACCGCAGAGAAGAGTAAAACCTGCTCTGTAGTGTAAAATTCGCAAAAATCTACCTGCGGAGGCCGGTTTGTGTGTTCGCCGGCCTCCGCAATTGCTACAGGAAGGAGACCATTTTTCATGAGGACTGTAAATAGCAGCTTTGGACGGCTGGGCGCGATTCTGCTTTCCCTGGCGCTGTGCCTGGTCATGCTTCCTGGGGCTGCATTTGCTGCGGAAACTGACGCAGATGATTATGTAGATGATGAGGTTTCCTCCGTAGCGTCTGTAGCGGAAGTATCGGAGGATGTGGATGAGGATGTGGATGAAGATGAAGATGAGAATGAGAACACGGATGCTACAGACACCGGAACAGACGATACGCCTGCCAACAAAGAACTGACGGTTGGTTCGGGTGAGACCTACACCACCATTCAGGGCGCTATTGATTACATCAACGAACAGGAAAATAAAGACGGCTGGACTATAACAGTCGAAAAGGGTACCTACACCTATTTTACCGTAAATCAGTACATCAGCAATCTGACCATCACCGCCGAAACTGACGCAACCGTGACGGTGGACTGCTCCAGCGGTTCCATCCAGCTGTGCGGCGACACCATCACTCTGGAGGGCCTGACCTTCACCGCCGAAGACACGGCGTGGAGCGTTCCCGTCATCAAGGACGCATCCAGCAATGCGGGCCTCTATTATGACTCCATGGTGACTATCAAAGACTGCGCTTTTGAGGGCACCAACGCCGGGTGCGCCCTCTGGATCTGCCGCCTGAACAGCACGGTTCAGGACTGCACCTTTGACGGGTTTAGCTACGCCATCGAGATCATCAACGAGACCAGCACCGCTGCAAAAATCGACACCGAAACCACCACCGGCACCATCACCATCGACGGCAACACCGTGACAAACTGCGACTTCTTCATCCATTACGGCGTGCGCAGCGGCATCACCCTTGTTGTGACTGATAACGTGGTGACTGGTTCCAAGGACGAGGTTTGCGCCTCTCTGTTTGCCTGGGACGGCGAGAGCATCACCGTGACGGGCAACATCTTCACCTATGCAGCCTTCGGCCTGCAAAACGCCGTTAACGGCGTCACAGCAAAAGACTTTTTGAACACGAACATTTTCAATTACAGCTATACTGCTGATGATTATTACAATTATAGCACAGGAAAAGACTATTCCGTTACCTACTACGCCCCGGAGTTTTCCGGGAAGACGCCGGTCTGGTCGGTCAGCAAAACCGGCGTCACCGGAATAATGGCAGAGTATTTCACTGCCGCGCTGAAAGGCCGCGAGAACGACAACCCGTTGACCTTTACCACCACTGACGGCGAGGGCGACCTGGTCTGCATGGGCCTCGGTTATCAGGCGCTGAACCTGGACTACGAGGAAACGTACCCCGGCCTGGAGAAGACTATTGTTCTGGAGAACGGCACCAAGGTAGACCAGGACGACGTGGCCGCAGGTGACACCGTGACCTTCCAGCTGACGTCCAACGTCCCCAGCAACCTGACCGATTATATTGACTATACCTATTCTACCACCGGTTCCACTTCTGGCATTGTCGGTACTGTGAAGGATGAAGCCACCTACACCCTGACCTTCCACGATGTGATGGATGAGAAGCTGGCGTTCCAGAACGACATCACTGTCACTCTGGTGGACAGCGAAGGCAATGAAACTGTGCTGACCAACACGGAGGAAGTAACCTATTACACCGTAACCACCAGCACCACTGACGGCTGCACCTTCGAGGTCTCCATGGACCTGCTTGCGCTGTACACCGTCCATATTATCGATGAGAATGACTTCGGCACCACGTCCATCACCGTGACCTACACCGCTGACCTGTCTGAGGAAGCCGCCGCCGGCACTTACAAAAACACTGCCTGGGTTTCTTATCCCGATGACGAGGAGGGCAAGGAGGACGAGTCCGAGAAGGACACCGTCGAGGTGGACACCTACGGCCTGAGCATTTTCAAGTACGATCAGGCGCCTGTCTACAATGAAGACGGCAGCGAAGAAGACCCCACCGGCCTGTCCGGCGCTGTTTTCACCCTGTATTCTGACGAGGACTGCACCAAAGTGGTCGACACCCTGACCTCCGACGGGGAGGGCTACGCCACGCTGAACGGTCTGGACGCCGGTACCTATTACCTAAAAGAGACCACAGCCCCCAACGGCTACGTCATGAGCAACGTGACTGTTAAGGTTGTCCTGCCGGACGATGCGGACGAAAACACTAATGTCGTCTCCGTCAACTTCGCCAACTCTGCTATCCCCAGCACCGGCGGCATGGGTACCACCATGTACACCGTTGTGGGCGTTTGCATCGTTCTGACCGCTGGTCTGGCCCTGGTTGCAACCCGCAAAATCCGCCGCGCTGAGTAAGCGCGTTGTACACAACCACATGATTGAATCTTATGCGCCGGAGGAGGGTTTTCTCCCCTCCGGCATTCAAGCGGAAAGGCGTTCTCTCATGGAAACAACAGCTCCGAAAAAAAAGAAGAAAAAGGTACGGTTTTCTACCATCCTGCTCGTGCTGATTCTGCTGATTGGATTAGGGGTTATGCTCTATCCCACTGCCAGCGATTATTATTACCGCTGGAAAGCAGCCAGAGACATTGCCCAGTATAACGCCGTGGCGGAAGGCACAGACGTGGATTACTCCGAGCTTTGGGAGGCTGCGGAGGAATACAACCGCCAGCTTGCGGAAAGCGGAAGCTTTACGGTGTCGGCCAGCGCCGAGATGGAAGAGGAGATCTCTCAGCTTTTGAATCCGCTGGGCACAGGGATGATGGGATACATCGACATTCCCGCGATCAACATCCATATCCCGATTTATCAGGGCACCGATGAGGCGGCCCTCCAGGCCGGGGCGGGCTACTGGATCGGGACCAGCCTGCCCACAGGCGGGGAGAGCACCCACTGCGTCCTGACCGCGCACAACGGCCTGACGAAAGCAAAGATGTTCACTGACATAGACCAACTGGAGATTGGGGATACCTTTACGCTGACAATCCTTGACCGGGTGCTGACCTATCAGGTTGACCAGATTCTGGTGGTGGAGCCGGACGATTTTTCTGAGATGAACATCGTACAGGGTGAGGATTATGTCACGCTCTATACCTGCACCCCCTATGGAATCAATACGCACCGGCTTTTGGTGAGAGGCACTCGGATCGAGACGCCGGAGAAAGATGCTGTCCAGTCAATTCTTCAGAACTCTAACTTCATGTTTATCCTGTTGATTGTCCTCGCGGTCATTCTGATTCTGCTTGCGATTTTGATACCAATACTCTACCGTCGGCAGAAAAAGAAGCGGTTGGAACAGGGACAAATACCGAACGTTGGCAAAGGAGATGACAGAAATGACGAGTAAAAGGAGCTTGAAACGGTTACCGGGGCTGCTTTTTGCCTTGGCCTTCTGTGTTAGTTTGCTTATGACCTCCGTCAGTGCTGTGAACACGGGGAGCCTGACGCTCTCCTATGGGCAGGACGGCGCTGAATTCAACATTTATCGTGTGGCTGTCCTGAGCAATGGCGCATATGAACTGACCGGCGCATTTGCGGAGTATCCGGTGGATCTGTCTGCGGCAGATTGGACGGATACCGCTGTCACACTGGAGGCTTATGCGCAGTTGGACTCCATTGCACCGGATGGAACCGGAAGCATTTCCGGCGGGAACGTTACGTTTGCCGGGCTGGAGGAAGGATTGTACCTGGTGGTTGGCGAAGACACGACCAGTGACGAATACCGGTTCATACCGGCTTCCTTCCTGGTGTATGTGGAGGGGGATGTCACCTCTGTTGTGAAATATGAGGAAATACCCATAGAAATTACAACCGTCAGCCTCGAAGTGGAAAAGGTCTGGAGCGGCGACACAAAAGCGGTTCGGCCCTCGTCTGTAACGGTTCAGCTGTTGCAGGACGGCGAGATATACGATACGCAGAAGCTGAGCGGGAGCGATGGCTGGAGTTATACCTGGGACGGTTTGGATGCCTCAGCCGACTGGCAGATTGCGGAAATCGGAGTTGCGGAAAATTACACAGTTTCGATTTCACGGAGCAGCAACAGCTTCACAGTCACGAATACCTATCAGACCGAGACCTCCACAACCCCTTCTGACCCAACTGACGATACAGCCGACACGACATCCTCAACCGGGACAAAGCTGCCGCAAACGGGACAGCTGTGGTGGCCGGTGATTCTGATGGGGGCGGCTGGTCTGCTCCTGGTAGTTTTGGGCTTCCTGTGGACAAAGAAGAACAAGAATGAAAAATAATAGACGAGAGCGTAGAGTCTCCCTGATAAGCATAGGGCTGCTGCTGATGGCGGCAGCCCTTCTCTTGGCCGCTTATAACCTTTGGGACGCGCAGCGGGCGGCAAACGCCGCTGACACCACATTGATTCAGATAGAACAGTCGATTCAGGAGATTGATGCAGAAGAATCGCCTGAGGATAACGATACAGATGCCTCGACGGAGATGCCCACTATTGCGATAGACGGCGTGGAGTATATCGGCGTTTTGGAAATCCCCGCGCTGGATTTGTCGCTCCCCGTAGCCAGCGAGTGGAACTATGATAACCTGCGGGTGTCCCCCTGCCGCTATCAGGGTTCCGCCTATTCGGACGATTTGATTATCGCAGGTCACAATTACCAGCGGCATTTTGGAAACCTGAAAAATCTCAGCGCAGGAGATACGGTGACCTTCACCGATGTAGCGGGGAACGTATTCACCTTCGAAGTGACCGAGGTTACAACCCTGGGCGCATATTCTGTCGATGAAATGGTCAGCGGTGACTGGGATCTCACCCTGTTCACCTGTACGATAGGCGGACAGACCAGAGTGACTGTGCGCTGTGCCGCGGTGGAGAACAGTTGAGCAGGACGCAGTACCTTTCCGTGAATTCATATCGTATGTTTCACGAAGCTGACAGTCCGGGCTTCGTTTCGTTGGCCGCGGCCCTGGCATCACAAGGAAGTACAGGTAAAATTTGAGAAACATAAAAAATTACATAATGGTCATTGAAGGGCCTCAACTGATTTAGAATCGGTTGGGGCCTTTTCTCATGCCCAATTTTACACCAGAGAAAGGAGATGATGCCCCATGGGACGCAGAAAGGAACCCCAAACCAGAGAGGAA
>JAJQEV010000082.1 GCA_021201475.1 Clostridiales bacterium | reverse complement strand
GAGGAGGATACCGTAAAGGGTCAGCAGGCGGTACTCAGGCCCGCCGGGAGGGCAAGCCGCTGTTCATTAAAAGAACCATATCTAAGGGGAGCCCCGCCCTGGCAAGGGCAAGCCGTTGTTCCTTCAAAGAACTGTATCTAAGGAACCCCCTTCCCCCCTCCAAAACAATCCACCCCCGGCAGCAGGCGAAACCGCCTGCCGCCGGGGGTGGTGCTTTACAGATTCTGATTCGTGGCGCAGAGCCGCCGGATGTCCCCGCACAACTGCTCCACCGCCGCCGGGTCAGTGGCCCAGGAGGTGCAGAACCGGACGGCGCTGTGGGCCTCGTCCACCCGCTGCTGGTAGGAGAAGCTGTAGGACCTGGCCAGCTCCGCCAGCACCCTGTCCGGCAGGATGGGGAACAGCTGGTTGGTGGTGTTCTCCACCAGGAAGGGGACGCCCGCTGCCCGGAAGGTCTCCCGCAGCCGGTCGGCCAGGCGGTTGGCGTGGGCGGCGATTTCCTCATAGGTGCCGTCTTCAAAGAGAGCCAGGAATTGCAGCCCCAGCAGCCGCCCCTTGGCCAGCATCCCGCCCCGCTGCTTGATGACGTAGCGGAAATCCCGTTTCAGGTCGGGGTGTGTCAGCACCACCGCCTCTCCGAACAGGGCTCCCACCTTAGTGCCGCCGATGTAGAAGGCGTCGGTGAGCCGGGCCAGGTCGGCCATGGTCACGTTGTTGCCCCGGGCGGTGAGGCCATAGCCCAGCCGCGCCCCGTCCACATAGAGGTACAGCCCCCACCTCCGGCAGGCGGAGGAGATGGCCTCCAGCTCCGCCAGGGTGTACAGCGTCCCCAGCTCCGTGGGGTGGGAGAGGTACACCATCTTCGGCTGGACGGTATGCTCGAAGCTCTCGTTCTCCACATGGGCGCGGCAGGCGTCCTCAATTTGTCCGGCGGTGAGTTTCCCGTCCCCGCTGGGCAGGGCCAGCACCTTGTGGCCGCAGGCCTCGATGGAGCCGGTTTCGTGGACGTGGATGTGGGCGCTCTCCGCCGCCAGCACCCCCTGATAGGTGCGCAGCGCCGCGGAAATCACCGTCAGGTTGGCCTGGGTGCCGCCCACCAGGAAGTGAACGGCGGCCTCCGGCGCGTGGCAGAGGCCCCGAAGCAGCTCCGCCGCCGCCTGGCAGTAGGGGTCCTCCCCATAGCCCACGGTCTGCTCCAGATTGGTCGCCACCAGCTTCTCCAGCACCTTCGGATGGGCGCCCTCGTTATAGTCGCAGTTGAATTGCAGCATTTGCCTGTTCCTTCCTTTTTCAAAAATGCAGCCGTCTGCGATGGCAGGCGGCTGCATGATGGTTTATTCCTCAGTTTTGGCCTCTGCGGAGACGGTCTCCTGCACCGGCTCCTCAGCGGGGGCCTCCTCCTTGGCCTCCTCCTGGGCGGGGGCGAAGTCCGCCGGGTCGTAGGTGGTGGCGCCGTCCTTGCCGTGGCAGTTCTTCCACTTCTTGCCGGAGCCGCAGGGGCAGGGGTCGTTGCGGCCAATGCGGTTCTGCTTGACGATGGGGACGCGCTTGGGCTTCTCCGCCTCGTTCTCGGCCACATGGTCTACCTTGCCGTGGGTCTCAGCCCCTTTTAGGCCGGGGTTGACCTCGCCGGTGGTGATGCCTGCGGTGCGGGCGTCGGTGGCGGCGTTGGTGTAGCCGCCCTCGGAGCCGTGGGACTCCCGAGTGACCCGGGCCACTGCCCGGCGCTCCACCTGGCGGTGACGGACGCGGGCCACGAAGATGCGGCGCACCGTCTCCTCCTGGATGGCCAGCATCATCTGCTCAAACATATCGAAGCCTTCCCGCTTGTAGGCCACCACCGGGTCCTCCTGGCCGTAGCTTTTCAGGCGGATGGACTGCTTCAAATCGTCCATGATGTCCAGATGCTCCATCCAGTACTCATCCACCACGCGGAGCAGCATGACCCGTTCCAGCTCCCGCATCAGGTTCTCGCCCAGCACCTTCTCCTTCTGCTCGTAGATGTCGAAGGCGCGGGCCTTGACCTCCTCGATGAGCTCGGCAGGCTTCTTGGCGGCGATCTCCTCGTCGGTGTAGACCTGCTCCTCGTTGGTCAGGAACACCATACGGTAGGGGGCGGTGGCGTCGGCGAAGTCGGCGGCGGAGATGGCGTCCGTCTCGCCCACCTTGCCCATGATGCTGCGGGTGATGCTGTCGGTAATCATCTGGAGGATGTCGGGCTTCAGATTGTCGCCGTTCAGCACCTTCCGGCGGTCGGCATAGATGACCTCGCGCTGGGTGTTCATCACGTCGTCATAGTCCAGCACGTTTTTCCGGATCTGGAAGTTGCGGGACTCTACCTTCATCTGGGCGTTCTCGATGGCCTTGGTCAGCATCTTGGCGTCAATGGGGGTGTCCTCCTCCACCTTGAGGGTGCCCATCATCTTCTGGAGACGCTCAGAGCCGAACAGGCGCAGCACGTCGTCCTCCAGGGACAGGTAGAAGCGGCTCTCGCCGGGGTCGCCCTGACGGCCGGAACGGCCGCGGAGCTGGTTATCGATACGGCGGGCCTCGTGGCGCTCGGTGCCCAGGATGAACAGGCCGCCCACGTCCTTGACCTTCTCCGCCTCCACGGCGATTTCTTCCTTGTACTTCTTCTGGTTCTCGGCGTACTGGCGGCGGGCCTCCAGCACGTCCTCATTGTTGGTCTCGGCGTAGCCGGTGGCCTCGTTGATAACGTCGCTGTTGAACCCGGCTTTGCGCAAATCTGCCTTGGCCAGGTATTCTGCGTTGCCGCCCAGCATAATATCGGTACCACGGCCGGCCATGTTGGTGGCTACGGTGACGGTGCCCAGTTTACCGGCCTGGGCGATGATCTCTGCTTCCTTCTCGTGGTTCTTTGCGTTCAGCACGTTGTGGGGAATTTTGCGCTTGCGCAGCATTCTGGACAGGCGCTCCGACTTTTCAATGGACACGGTGCCCACCAGGACGGGCTGGCCCTTCTCGTAGCGGGCGGCAATCTCCTCCACGATGGCGTTGAACTTGCCCTGCTCGGTGGTGTAGACCACGTCAGGCTGGTCGATACGAATCACCGGCTTGTTGGTGGGGATTTCCACGATGTCCAGGTTGTAGATGGAGTTGAACTCGTCCTCCTCGGTCATGGCGGTGCCGGTCATGCCGGACAGCTTGTTATACAGACGGAAGAAGTTCTGGAAGGTGATGGTGGCCAGGGTCTTGGATTCGTTGGCGACTTTCACGCCCTCCTTGGCCTCGATGGCCTGGTGCAGGCCCTCGTTGAACCGGCGACCATACATCAGACGGCCGGTGAACTCGTCCACGATGATGACCTGGTTATCCTTGACGATATAGTCGATGTCCTTCTTCATCACGCCGTGGGCCCGGATGGCCTGGTTGATGTGATGGTTCAGGGTGGTGTTCTCCTCATCGGCCAGGTTCTCCACCTGGAAGAACTTCTCCGCCTTGGCAATGCCGGCCTCGGTCAGGGTGGCGCTCTTGCGCTTCTCCTCCACCACATAGTCGTAGGCTTCGCTGATCAGGTTGCCGTCGTCGTCCTCGCCGTCGATTTCCTTATTGTCGGTCTCGGCAATGACGAAGCAGCGCAGGCTCTCGGCGAACTGGTTCGCCATCTGGTACAGCTTGGTGGATTCCTCGCCCCGGCCGGAGATAATCAGGGGGGTACGGGCCTCGTCGATGAGGATGGAGTCCACCTCGTCCACGATGGCGAAGGACAAATCCCGCTGCACCACATCCCGGTCGTAGACGGCCATATTGTCCCGCAGGTAATCGAAGCCGATTTCGTTATTGGTGCCGTAGGTGATGTCGGCGTCATAGGCGGCCTTCCGTTCGGCCTTGGTCAGGCCGTGGACGATCAGGCCCACGCTGAGGCCCAGGAAGCGATAGACTTTGCCCATCCACTCGGAGTCACGCTTGGCCAGGTAGTCATTGACGGTGACGATATGGACACCTTCTCCGGTCAGGGCGTTCAGGTAGGCGGGAAGGGTGGCCACCAGGGTCTTGCCTTCACCGGTCTTCATCTCGGCGATGCGGCCCTGATGCAGGATGATGCCGCCGATGAGCTGCACCCGGTAGGGACGCAGGCCCAGCACACGGTCTGCCGCCTCCCTGCAGGTGGCAAAGGCCTCCGGCAAAATCTCGTCCGTTGTCTCACCCTGGGCCAGGCGCTCTTTAAATTCATCCGTTTTGGCGCGCAGCTCCTCATCGGTCATCGCCTTATACTCGTCGGCCATAGATTCAATTTTATCCACGATGGGGGTGATTTTCTTCACTTCCCGCTTGGAGTTCGTCCCGAGAAGCGTCCTCATAATACCCATAAGTTCAGGTTCCTTTCTTCTAGCCCGCAAAAGGGACATTCATGCGGTATTCATTGTAGCACAAATTTCGGAGTAAAGGAAGAGGTTTTTTCACATTTTTCTTAGAAAAACCACCCGCGATTCCGTTTGGCTCCGGATAACCGCAAAAAGCGCCCCCCGAAAGGCTCCCCTTCCGGAAGGCGCATCGCTATAGCTGCGTCAGCTCCCCTGGAACACCTGCACGATGTACCGCTCCACGCTGTCATAGGGGATCTCCAGCGCCGTAGCCAGCTCACCGAACAGCAGCCGCTCCGTCTGCTTCAAAATGCCGGTGTCCGTGCTGGACAGCTTCTTCCCCGCCTTGGAGCGGCGGCGCTGATACTGATACACTGTCTTCGCCAGGCGGGCCAGCTCAAAGCTGTCGCCGGACTTCATAATGGCTGCGCTGCGCTGCTTCTGGTCCGCCATGCCGGAGAAGTGAATCGGCTCCGCATCCGGCATCTGAGCAATCAGATCTTCCGCCTCTTCCTTTGTCATCACGGGGCGCATCTTCACCTTGCTGCCATTGGCCGGGGTGTAAAAGGTGGCGTCCTTCAGATACACCGGGCTGAGTACGACATAGTCCCCGGGCATTCCGTCCAGCTTTTGATAGCCTTCCACCCGGCAGACACCGGCGGTCCCGTGCATAATCAAACTTCCGCTCTCCAGCATGACACTTCATCTCCATTCTGCTTGATGTATTTATAATACACCTTTTTTTACTTTTTTGTAAGAGGGCTTTTCTTGTCATTTTTCACAAAATTAGGCTGTTTTTTACTCTTTCCGCTGTCTTTGCGCACTTTCAGGGGGAAGAACTGGACTTTTCCTTTACGGCGGGGCGGCAGGCCCTCCGTTATTTTATCCTACTCCCCGGGAAATTATTCCAGCAGCTCCAGCAGCTCCTGGCCGGACAGGGCCAGAATGCCCTCCTCCGTTCCGGCCACGGTGTCTGCCAGCTCCTGCTTGCGCTGCTGCAAGTCCAGGATCTTCTCCTCAATGGTGTCCTTGCTGATGAGCTTGTACACCTGCACCGCGCTGTGCTGGCCGATGCGGTGGGCCCGGTCTGTGGCCTGGTTCTGGGCCGCCTGGTTCCACCAGGGGTCGTAGTGAATCACCGTGTCCGCCCCGGTCAGGTTCAGGCCGGTGCCGCCCGCTTTCAGGGAGATGAGGAACACCTCGCCCTCCCCCTGATTGAACCGCTCCACCATATCGGCCCGCTTGCCCTTGGGGGTGCTGCCCTCCAGCACAAAGCAGGAGATGCCCTCCCGCTCCAGCCGCTGCCGAATCAGCTCCAGCATGGAGGTGAACTGGGAGAACAGCAGTATCCTGTGCCCGCCGGACAGGGCCTCCGACACCAGCTCCATGCAGCTGTCCAGCTTGGCGCTCTCCCCGTCGTAATCATCCAGGCACAGACGGGGGTCGCAGCAGATTTGCCGCAGCCGCATCAGCAGCACCAGCACCTTCAGCTTCTCCTGCCCGCTGGCCCCCACCTGCTGTAATTCGTTCCGGCCGTCCATGGCCACGGCGGTGTACAGCTTCCGCTGCTCCTGAGACAGGGCCACATAGCGCACGCTCTCCGTCTTGGGGGGCAGCTCCTTCAGCACGTCCCCCTTCATCCGCCGGAGGATGAAGGGATTCGTCAGGGCGGCCAGCCGTTTGGCGGCCCCCTCGTCATGCTCTTTGGCGATGGGCTTCTCCAGCCGGGACTGGAACTCGCCATAGCGGTACAGGTAGCCCGGCATCAGGAAGTCAAAGATGCTCCAAAGCTCGCTGAGGCGGTTCTCCACCGGGGTGCCGGTCATGGCGAAGCGGAGCTTGCTGCGCACCTGCTTCACCGCCTTGACGTTGAGGGTGTTGTGGTTCTTGATATACTGGGCCTCGTCCAGGATACAGGTGTAGAAGCTGCGGCCCTCCAGCTGGGCCACGTCCCGGCGGAGGGAGTCGTAGGAGATGACTGCCAAATCGCAGCCCTCCACCTGCCCCCACTGGGCCCGCCGTTCGGCGGCGGCGCCGCTGAGCAGCAGCACGTTCAGCTCCGGGGCGAACTTCCGGCACTCGTCCCCCCAGTTCAGCACCAGGGAGGCGGGGCAGACCACCAGGGAGGGCAGGGTGTTCCCCTCCTCCTTGGCGGAGGACAGGAAGGACAGGGCCTGCACCGTCTTGCCCAGGCCCATATCGTCCGCCAGAATGCCGCCGAAGCCGTACTGGGCCAGGGTTTTCAGCCAGCGGAACCCCGTTTTTTGGTAGGGACGCAGGATGTCCTGATACTGGGCGGGGAGGGTATAGTCGCTGTCCGCCACGGTGCGGAAGCTGCGCACCAGGCGGCGGAAGCCGTCGTCCCGGCTGTAGCGCAGGGACTCGCTGCCCTGTAACGTCTGCTCCAGATAGGGGGCCCGGTACAGGGGTATGGCCACCACCCCGGAGGCCAGCTCCTTGTCCTTCAGCCCCAGGCCGTCCTTCAGCTCCGCCAGCCGGGTCAGGGAGCCGCTCTCGTCCAGGGACAGGAAGGCCCCGTCTTTCAGCCGGTAATAGGGCCGGTTGGCCCGCACCGCCTGGGCCAGGGCTTCCAGCTCGGCCAGGGGGAAGGCCCCGGTGTCGATTTCCAAATCCAGCAGCCCCGCCGACACGGAGACACCCACCCGCACCCTGGGTTGGGGGGCGTGGAGGCGCTGGACGGCGGCGGAGGTGTACACCTCGCCGTACTCCTGCAACTCCGCCACGCCGCCGGACAGGAAGGCGTAGAGCCTGTCCTCGTCCTCCAGGCGGTAGCGCCCGGCGTCCTCCTCCTGGCCGAACCACTTCTCCAGCGCGGACAGGCCCCGGCGCTCCGCCAGCCGGTTGCGGCGGACGCCCTCCGGCTCCGTATCGTCCTGGACGAGAATCGCCTTGTCCTGATACAGCGCTTTGAGTTGGGCGGTCAGAGCCTCCCCCGTCCAGTCCAGGTAGTATTGCAGCACCGGCGTATCCGGCGCATAGTCCTCCAGCAGCGCCTCGTCCCCGGTGACGGTGAAGCAGCGCTTCAACCGGGGCAGCACCCCCGCCGTAAACACAGGCAGATCCTCCTGGGCAAAGAAAAGGGGCCGGTCGCTGTTAAAGTAAGCGCTCCGCCGACCGTTGAGAACCGTCTCGGCCAGCGTCTTCAGCTCCGGGCTACAGGGGAACAGCGTGCCGCCGCTCAGCAGATAGTCCCGCCTGGCCCCGTGGAACAGCTGCGCCTCCTCCAGCAGCGCCACCTCCATGCCGCCCTCCACGCTCCGCAGGGTGGCCTCCAGTTCCGGCTGCGCCTCCTGGAAGCAAACGTGGCTCTTGCTGCCCAGAAGGAGCGTTTCCCCCTGGTACAGGTCGAACAGCATATCGATGCTGTTGGGCGACAGAGCGATGCGCCGGGCCGTCCCCGGGTAGTCGCGGTAAGGGCTGACCTGCATGACTTCGTACTCCGCTGCGTCCCGCCGGAGCAGGTCGATCAGCGCCTGGGAGCGCCTGTCAAAGGCGCTGAGGCTGTGGCGGAAGGAGAGCTGCTTGCCGTAGGCGACCTCCTCCTCCCGCTCCACTGCGTTGAGGAAGTTGCGGATGTTTTTTATCACATACTGGCGGGTGATGCCCACCGTCAGATCCAGCCCTACCTCGTGCCGCCAGTCGTCATGCCAGAGCGCGGGAATCAGGTGGACGGAACCCACCGGCTCCGCCCCGCTGGGCAACGCCACGCTCTGCCGCTCCGCCTCCCGGAGCAGCGTCCGGGCGGTCTGGTTGCTGACCAGCTGCCGGGTGCCCCGTTGGTAGGGCTGTGCCGCCGCAGTCGGCTGCTCCGCCTCCACCTGGCCGATATACTCCAGCAGGGCCGCCACGATGTGCTTGCACTGGCCCGTATAGTCGCACTGAGGGCAGTCGCACCAGTAGGAGAGGCTGCTGTCCATAATGGTGATGTCCACATCATACAGCACCTGGCCCCGCACCCTGGCGTGCAGGTCTACATAGGTTCTGTTCTTCGTTACGTCCAGCCGTTTGACCCTGCCCTGGTTCACATATTGCAGGCCCTTGTAATAATCCTCGCTGCCGAACTCCTGGATAATATCGCTGCGGTTCATGGGCGGCACCCCCAGTCTCATCGTTTCGCCGCGCCTTCCCGGGCCGTTGGCAGGCCCTGGGGCGGCTGTGTGAGTAGATTATTATAGCATAAATTGGGCGGTTGTGCAACTGCGTGAAAAGGCGGCGCACGGAAATCAAGTTTGAAATTCGTTTCACATAGAAACCCCTCCACCGGCTGTCGCCGGTTCCCCTCCGCCGTCAAGCGGCATTTCCGCTGCGCTCCCTAGCCGATGGCGGGCGGAACGTGCAATTTTATCATCTAACGATGGATAATATCTGACTGTACGGCTACGGTATTCTCCCTGCCCCAGGATAGATTGCATCTTAACACGTTGATGCTATAGGGTCACTGGCCCTCCTCCTGCCGCCGGGCCACCCGCCGGTCCCGCTCCTGTTTGGAGTAGACGCAGCCGCAGTAGTCCTGCCGGTACAGGCCGTACTCTCTGGAAAGCTCCGTGGAGCGGCGGTAGCCGTTCCGCTTCTTGAAGTCCGAGGGCAGCCAGGCTACCCCCAGTTCCTCTCCCAGCCGCCGGCCGATTTCGTTCAGCTTGGCGGCGTTTTTCAGGGGGCTGATGGTGAGGGTGGTGGTGAAGTAGTCAAAGCCCCCCTCTTTGGCGCAGCGGGCCGCCCCCCGCAGCCGCAGCTCGTAGCAGCGGAAGCAGCGCTCGCCCCCCTCCGGCTCCTGTTCCAGCCCCCTGGCGACGGCGTAGAACTTCTCGCTGTCGTAAGGCCCGGCGAGGAAGGAGACGGGATGGGCCAGGGGCATGGCGGCGATGAGCCGCTCCTGCTCCCGGATGCGGGTCTCAAACTCCGTTTGGGGGAAGATGTTGGGATTGTAGTATAGCACCGTGATGGAAAAGTACCGGGACAGATACTCCAGCACATAGCTGCTGCACGGGGCGCAACAGCTATGGAGCAGCAGCCGGGGCGTCCGCCCCTCCCGCTGGAGGGTATCCAGGAGCCTGTCCAGCTCCTTCTGGTAGTTTTGGTTCATCGGTTCTACTCCCTTTCAGGAAAAAGAATCTGGTTTTCCCCTTTCCTCAGCCCGGTCAATGACGCTGACCGGGGAAACCCCTCCACCATGCTAATGCATGATCCCCTCCCCCGAAAGGGGAGGAGGGCCGCCGCCGTAAGGCGGTGCGGAGAGGTTTCGCCCCTAATAGAAGGTGAAAACTAAATCTTTACTTTATTAAACCATCACGAAATACCAACGGAACTGCCTGTGATACTGTTCAGACGGGCAAATTGTTCCGATTTTTGCAATCATCTGTGTAGGGGCGGCCCTTGGCCGGGAAGCAGAAACCGCCTGCGTACCCAGGGCGGCCAAGGGCCGCCCCTACAAAAAGTGAAGATTTAGACTTCACATTCTACCAAGCCGGTTAAAAGGGACAACCGGAAAAAAGAATAACCGGCAGGGGCTTTTACCCTTACCGGTTATTATAGCACAGAGTTCCGTTTTACACAAGCGGACAGCTCACCGTTTCAGCGCCCTGCGCAGCAGCGGGGCCAGGTACATGGCCAGGGTACCGCCGATCAGCGCCGTCACCAGCTGGGGCCAGGAGAACATCAGGGAGAAGGTGGCCACCTGGGCGTCCGCCAGGGACAGCACCCGGCACAACACCTGCACCACCACCAGGTACAGCGTCAGCGCCTTGGCCGCCGCGCCGATGGCGACAGCGCCCACCCGCCAGGGGATGGGGCACTCCGGCAGCTTCTTCCCAGCCAGGAGCCACAGCAGCAGCACCAACACCACGTTGCCCAGCGCCACCGCCGGGACGATGGGCAGCAGCTGGGGGCCGATGCCCAGCAGGTAGGCGAAGAAGGGGGAGACCAGCGCCACCGCGACGCCGCTCCACAGCCCGGCCACCAGCGCCGCCACCCCCAGCACCGTATTCACGCAGGAGCCAGTGATGAACTGGTTGGTGGAAGCCGTGGCTCCCTGGAGCACCACCAGGAGCGCGATGAGCACCGCCGTTTCCGCGATCCAGCGGGCCCGCAGCCCCGCCTGAGTTGTCTGTTTCATTGGAAAAGCCCTCGTTTCTCTTAGAATTGCTCACATTATACCGGATTCCGGCTCCTATTGCAATTAGAGAGACAGACATAATGCTTCGGTTTCTGTAGCGAAAGTTTGTCAATTTTTTAACGAAAATCCCACAAAAGGATATGGAAAAACGGGGGCAACTATGATATTATGAAAATAACTACTCTAAGGAGGTCATGTCCATGCGCGGAGTACCTTCCCTTATCACGGACATCCGTAAGAAAGTCTTTACCGAAGTAGCCAGAATGGCCTATGACGGCGGGGATTATACCAAGGCCGAAGACCTGCCCTATGTCATCGTCCCCGGCGACAGCCCCCTGCACCGGGAGTCCATCTTCCTGGAGCGGGCCATCGCCGGTGAGCGGGTGCGGCTAGCCATGGGCCTGTCCATCCGCCCCGTTCAGACCCGCAGCCTGATGACGGAGGGCATGGATCACGCGGCCATTGCGGAGCAGTACTATGAGCCGCCGCTGATTAACATCATCCCCTATGCCTGCCACCGCTGCCCCACCAACCAGTACAAGGTGACGGAGAACTGCCAGAACTGCCTGGCCCAGTCCTGCCAGCAGGTGTGCCCCCGGAAGGCTATCTCCTTCGTCAACGGCAAGAGCCAAATCGACCCCGACCGCTGCGTGAAGTGCGGCCGGTGCGCCTCCGCCTGCCCCTATCACGCCATCATTCATCTGGAGCGGCCCTGTATGGCCGCCTGCGGCATGGACGCCATCGGCTCGGACGACCAGGGCCGGGCCTACATCAAGCAGGACAAGTGCGTGGCCTGCGGCCAGTGCCTGGTCAGCTGCCCCTTCGGCGCCATCGTGGACAAGGGCCAGATTTTCCAGGTCATCCGCTCCATCCTCCAGGGGGACCAGGTCATTGCCATCGTCGCCCCCGCCTTCATCGGTCAGTTCGGCAAGGAGGCCACGGTGGAGAAGTTCGTCACCGCCATGAAAACTCTGGGCTTCAACCAGGTGGTGGAGGTGGCCGTGGGCGCGGATATGTGTACCATCGAGGAGGCCAAGGACTTTTTGGAAAAGGTGCCGGAGCAGCAGAAGTTCATGGCAACCTCCTGCTGCCCCGCCTGGCACTCCATGGTGCATAAGCTGTTCCCCGCCCAGGCGGACAACATCTCCATGACGCTGACCCCCATGGTCTTTACCGCCCGGCTGATGAAGAAGCAGTATCCCGGGTGCAAGGTGGTCTTCGTCGGCCCCTGCGCCGCCAAGAAGCTGGAGGCCATCCGGGAGAATATCCGCTCCGATGTGGACTTTGTGCTGACCTTTGAGGAGCTTCAGGGGATGTTCGAGGCCAAGAACATCGACTTCGCCACCATCCCCGCCTCTGAAATCAACAACGAGGGCACCGCCGCAGGCCGCGGCTTCGCCGTCTCCGGCGGCGTAGCCCAGGCGGTCACCGACCTGATTCACGAGACGCACCCGGAGGTGGAGGTGAAAACCGCCCGGGCCGAGGGCCTCCGGGAGTGCCGGAAGCTGATGACGATGGCCAGGGCAGGGAAGTACAACGGCTACCTGCTGGAGGGCATGGCCTGCCCCGGCGGCTGCGTGGCCGGTGCGGGTACCCTGCTGACCATTGACCAGGCCGCCAACGCCGTCAACCGCTACAAGAAGGAGGCCGACTTCACCAGCCCCCTGAACAGCAAGTACCGGGACACCGGCGAGGAGCTGGACTGAACCGCGCAAAACGCCACCGCCGCTTCATCGTGCGCCGATGAAGCGGCGGTTTTCAGCCTGCGGCGTTGTCTGCTGCCAGGGCGGGCTTCTCCGGCGTGCAGCGCAGCACCGCCTCCGCTGGCTGTCGCCTTCCCGCTTCCTCGTAAGGGCACACAGCGTGCGTCTGGCAACGGTTGCCTTCTTAGACAAGGATTGCAGAAGAAACCACGTTTTGCCCTTGCCAGGGCGGGGCCTGGCTGCCGCGTTATCACTTTTAGCATATCCTCCTCGGTCAGTGAGCCTTGCCAGCATAGCTGGCTGCGGTTTTCGGCTAAAAATATGCCGCTGGCATATTTTCTTAACGCCGCAAACTCACTCCACCGAGAAAAGTAGCAAAAGAGGGCGGCTTAGGGAGGGGCTTCGGGGCCTCGCCCCTCCCTAAGAACCTTCCCCCTATCCCGCTGGCGGCTAGCGCCTTGTCCCTCAATCAGGTGGTCTATCCCGTTAGAGACTAAACAAAATCGAAGCCCAGCGAAGCGGGTTCGATTTTGAGAGGAGGCGTTGTGGAGCGAACGAGCATTCGGCTTACAGACGGATGCGAGCGATACGGAGCTAACGCCGACGAGGTGAGACTGCCGCCGATGGCGGCTGGATAACATTCTGCGTTTCCATTTGGTCGTGCTAATCTGATTTTCAGCGCGGAAACACATTTTTCTTTAGGGAAATGAAAGCAAATCCTTAAGTTGATGACATTGCCCTTCGAGGGAGGCAAGAACATAGCAAGAACAACACCCCCTTGGCTCCCCGGAAAGGGTAGGGAGCGCAGCGAAACTGCCGGACAAGGTGATATACTTCCTCCCAGTGAACAAGAGGCAGCCCAGCTGTCAGCGGCTTCGCCGCTTTGCGCCACGAGGGCTTTGGAGGGTACAAAGCCAAAGAGAGAGGGCAGAGAGTGTTATGGTGCCGCAAATCAGCGCCGCAGCGTTCAGACCCGCGCCGCCCCCTGTTCGCCGGGAGGAAGTATCCTTATGGTACTCCGCTTTGCAGGATTGTGCAATGGACAAATTCGGCTCGTGTCCGACTTTTCCCCGAATGACGCCGTTTATTACATTTTGGGACAGGGGCGGCGCTTTGTCCAAAAACTTTTCCTGTCCGCGCCTTGAGAATGTTGCCCTTTTGTGCTAAAATGTTGTAAATAAGGGAGTAGTCGGCACCCCTGTGTGATGATGTCAACATACTGGAATCCCTTCCTGGCTTCATCTGAAACGACGAGACTTATCTACCGCCGTAGGTGAGTTGCGTCTTTTCTTTTTTTGTAAAGCCCTGCGGCATCCTGATTGCAGTCCCAGAGAGGAGGCGTGTACATCGTGGCGGATTCCAATATCACAAAACGAGCCCTGGCAGAAGCGCTGAAAGAGCTGATGAACGAAATGCCCTTCGCCAAAATCAGCATCAGCGACATCTGCGGCAAGTGCAGCATGAACCGCAAGAGCTTTTACTACCACTTCCGGGACAAGTACGACCTGGTGAACTGGATTTTTGACACCGAGTTCATCGCCATGGCCAGCCAGAAAACCTTTGACACCGGCTGGGAGTTCTTCGCGGAGCTTTGCCGCTTCCTGGACGCAGACCGGGACTTCTACCGGCGGGCCATGCAAATCAAGGGGCAGAACTCCTTCTCCGACCACTTCCGGGAGTTTATCCTCCCCATCATCGCGGAATACATGAAACCCTATATGTTCGGCCAGGAAATCCAGCCGTTTCAAATCACCTTTTTCGCTGACGCCATGCTCTGCGCCATTGAGCGCTGGCTGCTGAGCAAAAACGCTATGCCGGCGGACGAATTCTCCGAGGCCATCCGCGACTGCTTTCGCAGCCTGGCCCTGGGGGTCTATCAGCAGATGGATGAAAAGGAGCAGCGCACCTATCGCGCCGCCCTCGACCAGAGCGACCACACCGCAAACTGACAGCAAAACAGCAAAGAACCGGAGGGCTTCCGGGTCTTTGCTGTTTTTTGTGCCGCTTGACGGCGGAGGTGCCTCAGTCAGAGGCGGAGGGGCGGTTCTTCCTTAGACAAACAACGTTGTTTCCCTTGCCGGAGCATGGCCTCCTTAGATTTGGTTCTTTTAATGAACAACGGCTTGCCCTCCGGGCGGGCCCCCTTTCTCGCTCCGCCGAGAAAGGGGGGAAAGAGGGCGGCTCAGGGAGGGGCTTCGGGGCCTCGCCCCTCCCTAAGAACCTTCCCCCTA
>JAJQEV010000078.1 GCA_021201475.1 Clostridiales bacterium | reverse complement strand
GCGCTGTGAACTCTTTGTGAATTATTTCTTTGTCTACTTGACGGGGAGCACACCAAATCGACCTCTTGAAAAGCACAATCTACTGGCAAGAGGAATAAAATCCAGGTAGTAAATCCCCATTTTTGAGGATTTACTACGCTACATCAATGAATTCTTGCTCAGTCAGAATAGACCAACTCCGCCAGAATGATCTCCTCAGCCCTGGCTTTGATGCTGTTCATACGACGCACCCATTCCATTTGATCGGATCTTTTCAGGGCAGCAGTCACTCCCTCCGGTGCAGCCATAGCCGGAATCATAACATCCAGCCGCTGGTGGCAGGCTTCGTTGATCTCCGCCAGGTGAGGGAACAGTTTCTCCGTCAGTACCAGATCGCTGTACTGAATAGGCCGGTGTTCCTGAAGAAATGTCCGGCGCATCCTGCCGTATTTGCCGATGTGGTAGTGAGTGGTGTCTGAGAGTACGATGTTGGGGATGTAATAGTCCCCGCATTTTGTGTAAGTGATGTTCATGTTAGGCTCCTTTCAAGACGAAGGTTTGCAGCTACGATAATTCCGGGATGATCACCCCCAATCTTCATAACTGCTGTTCATTTCGTCACAAACGAGCCTCAGTCATGATGTATTTTCGGGACTGTTAAAAAGTACCCTTCATACAATACATCAGAAAATATGCCAGCGGCATATTTTTAGCCGAAAACCGCAGCCAGCTATGCTGGCAAGGCTCACTGACCGAGGAGGATACCGTAAAGAGTCAGCAGGCGGTAGTCAGCCCGCCGGGAGGGCAAACGGTAGCTCCTTCCGAGAACCTCATCTAAGGGGAAACGGTGGACGGTCGCAAAAAAGGCGGCGTCCCGCAGGACGCCGCCTTTCCGTTTTTGGGAAGGGGGAACCGGTCAGGCGTTAGGTCTTGGCCGCGTTTTTCTGTTTGCTCAGGGTCTGGACGCCCTCGATGGCCAGCACCACCGCCAGGACGATCAGCAGGATGCCGATGATGGCCTGGGCCCAGGGGCCCCAGTCGGCGCCGCCGGCGGCGATGAGGTTGAACTGGTTCATGGTGTTGATGGCCAGCGAGCAGATCGTAACCACCAGCATGAAGGCCATGGGAATCAGGAACATCTTGTTGTTCCGGCCCACGTTGCCCAGCCAGGTGGCGACGGCCAGCAGAGCCAGGGCGGCCAGCAGCTGGTTGGCGGAGCCGAACAGCGCCCAAATCTTTGCGTAGCCGTTCAGGCCCAGCAGCACGCCCAGCACCACGGTGATGATGGTAGCCACATAGGGGTTGGACAGCACCTTCTTGTAGCCGGTGACGTTCTCCGGGGTCTCACCGGCGGAGGAGTCCAGCCAGAACTCCTGGAACATGAACCGGCCCATACGGGCGGCGGTGTCCAGAGAGGTCAGGCAGAAGGCAGAGTAGGTCAGCACCAGCAGGGTGTAAATCACGCTGTAGGTGCCGGGGATGGTATCGTCGATCATGTGGGCGATGCCGCCGCCGAAGATAGCGGTGGCGCCGGTCAGGGCGGAATCGGGGTTGGCCGCATTCCAGCTGTAGGCATAGGCGATGGCGCACAGGGTCAGGATAGCCAGCACGCACTCCAGCAGCATACCGCCGTAGGCGATGGGCTTGGCGTCGGTCTCCTTATCCAGCTGCTTGGAAGTGGTGCCGGAGGAAATCAGGGAGTGGAAGCCGGAGATAGCGCCGCAGGCGATGGTGGTGAACAGCACCGGGAACAGGTAGGTGGTGCCGGAGGAGCCCTCCACAGCCCACTCGGCGGTGGCCATGCTGTCCATGGAAGGATGGGCCAGCACGACGCCCAGGACGGCCAGGGCAATCATGGCGTACAGCAGGAAGGAGGACAGATAGTCACGGGGCTGGAGCAGAATCCACACAGGGGTGACGGAGGCGATGGCGATGTACAGGCCCACGATCCACATCCAGGTGTTGGTGGACAGATAGATGGGGTGGAAGTTCATGCCGATGACGATGATGAGGACGATGGCGATCACGCCGAACACCGTGGACACGCCCATGGGCATATTCCGGCGATAGACCAGGAAGCCGAAGGCGATGGCGATGACGATGAACAGCAGGGACACCATAGCCACCCGGGCAGCGCTGAGGGAAGCAGCCGTGTCCAGAGCGCCGGACTCGTCATAGGTGGCGCCGAAGGTGCCGGCCACGATGGCGGCGAAGGCGGCCACCACCAGAATCAGGGTCAGGTAGGCGAAGATGATGAACAGACGCTTGGCCCGCTTGGACATATTAGCGGAGATGATCTCACCGATGGACTTGCCGCCGTGACGGACGGAAGCAATCAGGGAGCCAAAGTCATGGACGCCGCCGAAGAAGATGCCGCCCACCAGAATCCACAGGGTACAGGGCAGCCAGCCGAAGGCCGCCGCGTTGATGGGGCCGGTGATGGGGCCCGCACCTGCGATAGAGGAGAAGTGGTGGCCCATCAGCACAGGGGCCTTGGCGGGAACGTAGTCCACGCCGTCCTCCATCGTGTGGGCGGGGGTGGGTTCATCGCTCTCACCAACGCCCCACTGCTTGCACAGCCAGCCGCCATAGAAGATATAGCCGCAGACCAGCACAGCAACCGCAATGATTAACAGTACTAAACCATTCATGTTGTTTCCTACACTCCTTGCTTTTTCGACAATTTACGCACCGAACCCCGCTTCTTGGGCTTGGGATACAGTGCGCTTTTCAAAAATTTCGCTGTCAGCCGTCCGTCCGGATTGGTGACAATCGAGTCCTTCCCCAGCTCGACCAGGGCAGAATGGGTCTCCGTCCAGCCCTGAAGCGAAAATTGAAAACTTTTTCGGCGATGATAGCGCCGGACAGACTGCACCGCAGCCTCATCCGCCGTATCACAGAGAATCTCTGCCACAATGTAGGAGCACATATGCTCCTTGCCGGGGACGATCAGTTCGTCCCCCAGCGCCTGGGCCTGGGCGATGCAGCGCCGGGCGGCCTCCTCCGTCAGATGGGGGACGGAGAAGAGGAACACATACTCGTTCCGGTCAGCCCCCCACATCTTGGCCTTTTTGGACAGGAGGTAGCCTGTCCCCTGTTCGTGAAAGGCGGCCTGGGCCACCATGGGCGCGTCCGCTTCATTACAGCGGGTGATGTCATACCAGACGCTGTAGGCTCTCAGCAAAGCCTCCAGCGCTTCCTGACGGGTTTTTGCCATAGTATCTCGCTGCCCCTTTCGACAAACTGCAACAGAAATTCCATCCTTCTATTTTAACAGATTGTTCATCTTTTGCAAGAGCGAAGCGTGAGATTTTCTATGAAATTGTTTCCAGAAAAATGACGCTGTTTTTTGTGCAAAATGTAGAAAATGTGCAAAAGAGGGTGGAAAAGGCTGGAAATCCTGCACCGAATCGCCCCGCCGCTTCAACACGTCACCCTGTTCAAGCACAAAAAATTATGCCCAACCAGTGGAAAGCGGGGCCGACCTGTGTTAAAATAGCCTTATCCTGATAAAGTACGGAGGAATTAGTATGATTCGTCACATCGTCCTGTTCAAGCTGAAGGAGCCCACTCCGGAACTGTGCGCCAAAACGAAGGAGATCGCCCTCTCCATGGAGGGGAAGGTGCCCATGATTCAGAGCATCGAGGTGGGGGTGGATTTCCTGCACTCCCCCCGCTCCTATGACATCGCCCTCCAGGTGCTGCTGGAGGACCGGGCCGCCCTGGACGCCTACCAGGCCGACCCCTATCACTGCAGCGTGGTGAAAGCCTATATGCACGCCGTCCAGGAGTCCAGCGTCGCCATCGACTACGAATTGTGAGGCCGCCATGCGTCTGGACAAGTATTTAAAGGTGTCCCGCCTCATCAAGCGGCGCACCGTGGCCAACGAGGCCTGCGACGCGGGCCGGGTCACCGCCAACGGCCGGCCGGTGAAGGCCGGCTACGACGTAAAGGTGGGGGACGTGCTGGAGATTCAGTTCGGCCAGCGCACCGTAAAGCTGGAGGTGCTGGTGGTGGCGGACAACGTGGGGAAGAATGACGCCGCCGCCATGTATAAGGAACTGCCCTGACGGTTGGGCTGTTTCGCTGTCTGAAGGGCGTTTCCTTAGGAGAAGGGTTGATGAAAGAGCAATGCTCTTGCCCTCCCGGCGGGGGTGGTTTCCTTAGATAAGGATACTGGAAGGAACTACAACGTTTCCCTCCCGGCGGGGCTGGATTCCCTAGATGAGGTTCTTGGAAGGAATTACGGCTTGCCCTCCCGGCGGGCTGACTACCGCCTGCTGACTCTTTACGGTATCCTCCTCGGTCAGTGAGCCTTGCCAGCATAGCTGGCTGCGGTTTTCGGCTAAAAATATGCCGCTGGCATATTTTCTGAACGCCGCAAACTCGCTCCGCCGAGAAATGGTGGAAAGAGGGCGGCTTAAGAGGGGGACCTGTGGCCCCCCTTGAGAATCTCCCCGTGTCCCGCTGGCGGCTTGCGCCTTGTCCCTCAATATTGTGGTCTGTCAGGGCAACAGACGATGTGACCTGTTACGCACCAAAGCTGCCGTCGATGGCGGCTGGGCACGATTGCCGCCCGTTCCGCCTCGGCGGAACGCGGCGGCAATTTTGTTTTCCTTTGGTCGTGGAAATCTGAATTTCTGTTGAGGACAGGCTGCTGTCCCTGGCAAACCAGTAGGGGCGCACAGTGTGCGCCTGCCCGTTTTCTCCTTAGATGAGGTTCTTGGGAGGAACTACGGCTTTGCCCTCCCGGCAGGCCCTGCGTTCCTCCAAAACACCTTGCCTAAGGAGCCACCGCCACGCCGTCCACCCAAACCCGTACAGGCTTGCTCCCCAGGGTGAAGGGATGGCCGCTCCACAGCACCAGGTCGGCGTCCTTGCCCACGGCGATGGAGCCCACCCGGTCTCCGATGCCGGCGATGTCCGCCGCGTCCAGGGTGATGGCCCGGAGGGCCCGCTCCTGCCCCAGGCCGTGCTGGGCGCACAGCGCCGCCCCCAGAGGCAGATACTGGACGGGGTTCTCCGGATGGTCGGTGCAGATAGCCACCTGCACCCCGGCCTGGGCCAGCACCGCCGTGTTCTCCAGGGTCTGATGGAGCAGCTCCGGCTTCCCCCGGTCACTGATGATGGGGCCGGTGACTACCCGCGCCCCCTCCGCCGCCAGCAGGTCGGCCACCAGATGGCCCTCCGTGGCGTGGAGCAGCACATAGTTCAGACGGAACTCTTTGGCGATGCGCACCGCCGTGGCGATGTCGTCCGCCCGATGGGCGTGGAAGTGGGCGGGCACCCGCCCCTCCAGCACCGGCACCAGGGCCTCCAGCTTGGCGTCAAAGTCCGGCGGCTCCTTGTCCTCGTCCTGCCGGGCGGCGGCCTGCTTCCGGCGGTACTCCTCCGCCTGGGCCAGGGCCTCCCGGATGCGGGCGGCGGTGGCCATGCGGGTCATGGGGCCGTCCTTCTGCTGGCCGTACACCCCCTTGGGGTTCTCTCCCAGGGCGAACTTCATGGCGGCGGGAGCCTTCACCACCATCCGGTCGATCCACCGCCCGGCGGTTTTCACAGCGGCGAACTGCCCGCCGATGGCGTTGGCGCTGCCGGGGCCGGTGAGGACGGTGGTGACGCCGCCCTCCCTGGCCTCCCGGAAGCAGCGGTCCATGGGGTACAGCCCGTCGATGGCCCGCAGCTCCGGGGTGACAGGGTCGCTCTCCTCGTTGCAGTCCCCCTGCTCGTAGGTCAGGCCGTCCGGGTTCAGCCCCAGATGGCAGTGGGCGTCCACGAAGCCGGGGAGCAGCAGCGCCCCAGCCGCGTCCACGTCCCCGGAGTTGGGGGCGGGACAGTCCGCCATGTCCCCCAGGGCGGCGATTTTGCCTCCCTCCACCCGGACGTAGCCGTCCCGATAGGAGATTCCTTCGACAGGTTCGACATTTGCGTGATAAATCAGCATTTTTTGGCTCCTTTCGTCCAAAAGCACCGGTTGACAGGCGGGCGGAAAAAGGGTATCCTGTTCTTGCAGCTCAGCCAATCGCAGGTCGGTGGGCGGGGAAACCCGGCCTCCGGGCCATGTCAACCAGGCGTCAGGCCCCTTTGGGGGCCTGTTTTTTTTCGGCAAAAAAGCGTCACGCGCTGCGTGACGCTTTGGATGATAACGGGATGATGAACTTCCAATCAGGGCATAGTAGCCCCCAGCAGAACGTGAAGCCTAAATCTTCACTTTTCTATAGGGGCGGCTGCAAACCCCTCCGCCTCCGACCGAGGCACCTCCGCTGTCAAGCGGCATTTCCGCTTCGCTCCCTACCCTGAAAGGCAATGTCATCAACTTAAAGGCGCAATCCGTCCTGGATTAAGGAGAATAAGGTGGCCGTACAGTCAGATTTCATCGACGGACGGATAATAAAATTGTCGCCCGTCCCGCCGTAAGGCGAGGGACGAGGCGGCAATCCCCGCCAGCCGCCATAGGCGGCAGTCTCAGCAGGTATCAAGTCACATCGTCTGTTGCCTGATAGACCACCTGATTGAGAGACAAGGCGCTAGCCGCCAGTGGGATAGGGGGAGGGTTCTTAGGGAGGGGCGAGGCCTCGAAGCCCCTCCCTGAGCCGCCCTCTTTCCCCCCTTTCTCGGCGGAGCGAGAAAGGGGGCCCGCCGGGAGGGCAAACGCCTTATTGCCTTATGGTATCCTTGCCCAAGGAGTGCAAACCCCCTAAATTGATGACATTGCCCTGAAAGGGCATAAGTGCCGCGAAGCGGTAGAGCTGTCAGCGAAGCTGACTGAGGGGTTACGCCGTTGAAAACGCCCATACGTTGCCAAAGGAAACCACCGTTGCCGGGCGAACGCTGTTCGCCCCTACTAGAAGATGAAAACTAAATCTTCACGTTTCTGTAGGGGCGGCCCTTGGCCGCCCGCGGAAACCACCTGCGTACCCCGGGCGGCCAAGGGCCGCCCCTACACATACGGTTGCAAAAATCGGAACAATTTACCCATCTGAACAGTATCACAGGCAGTTCCGTTGGCATTTGTGATGGTTGAACAGCGCAAAGTTTTCGTTTTCACGCCCTATTGGTTGCCTGAAATAGCGCGAAATGATGCAGCCGCTCAGAAGTCGTAATCGCTGTTGCCGCCGCCTCTGCGGCCACCGCCGCCGCCCCTGCGGCCACGGCCGCCGCGTTCGTTGCCACGGCCCAACTCGGACTGCTTGCTCTCGGAGTCGGACATGAACTGCTTCAGCATATCGTCAAAGCTCTGGGGTTCCTTGGAGGCAGGCGCTGCGGGGCGGTTATTGTTGTAAGTACTGCGCTCCTGAAGGCCGCCGCCGGAGCGGCTGCCGCTGCGGTTATCCCGGCCGCCGTTGCCGGACCGTTCGCCGCCCTGCTCCCGGGGGCCGCGGCCTTCCCGATTGCCGCGGCCATCTCGACCGCCGCCGGGGCGGCTGCCCCGACCCGGATGGTCGGCGCGGGGCGGGGGCGGGGGAAGGGTCTGCTTGATGGAGAGGTTGATGCGGTGATTCTCATCCACGTTGATGATCTTCACCTTGACCTCCTGCCCGACGGTCAGGAACTCGCTTACCTCGCTGACATAGGAATACGCGACCTCAGAAATATGCACCAGGCCGGAACGCCCCCCTGGCAGCGCGACGAATGCGCCAAATTTCGTGATGCCGGTGACTTTGCCGTCTACTACTGCTCCGACTTCTAACTCCATACTGTGTTCTGTGTCCTCCCAAGTGTTCTCTCTCTTATCCGCCGGTGGGCGGACGGTCAGTTGGTGGTGTCGTAGAAAATGATCTCTCCCCGCTCCACCAGACCCAGCTTCTCCTTGGCAATGCTCAGAATGGTATCCGGGTCATCGGCGTTTTCGATGTCCTCGGCCAGTGCGCCGTTGACCGCCTCCTGAGCGGTCACCTGGGCCTGCACGGTGTTGTAATCGGCCTCGGCGGTCTGAAGTCTGCCCCGCACGTTCAGCAGCTGAATCGCCACGGCGACGAACAGGATCAGAATGACAAGCTTGGTGAGCAGGCTGGCTCTTCCGGTTTTCATGGGGACTCCTCCTTTGTGTGCGCTCACTTTCAGATTGCTCCAAAGGAGCCATTTTAGCATATACCATCTTTATTTTAAACCATTTCTCATAATAATGGAAGCTATTTTTTGAAAATTTTCCAAATTTTTTTAGCGCTCCGGCAAGAACCCGTCCCGGGGTCAGCAGGAAACGGAGCAAGCGCCCCAGCCAATCGGCTATCCTCTGCAACACCGGCAGCAGCAGCGGGCTGAGGGCGGCAAAGTACAGCCACCCGCCCAGCGCCATAGCCAGCGCCGTCAGCAGCCGTACCCGTCCCCTGGTGGCATAAATCGACCAGAGAAACAGCGCCAGCCCTGCGTCAACCCAGAACAGCACGTCCAGCGCGCCGCCCAGCCCGGCCGGCCGCCCCCAGCGCAGCACCCGGAACAGGTCGTACAGCAGCCCCAGCCCCAGCCCCAGCACTACCCCGCCGGACAGCGCCGCAGCCTGGGCGGCGACGGACATCTCCATAGGCTACCCCAGCAGGCGGCTGAACCAGCCGCCCCTGGGCTGGGTCTCCTCGTAGGAAAGGGCATCGATAAGGCCCTCTACCTTTAAATCGCCGCCGTCCAGGCTGAGCTTTTCGATGTGCAGTCCGTCCCCCCGCACCACCAGGGCGCCCTGGGCGGTGGACATGATGATGGTGTTCTCGTCAAAGCGCTCCACCTCCTCCACGCCGGACACGCTGAGGGAGGCCCGCTCCTCCAGAATGACGTGATGGGGCGCCCGAAGCTCCCCATCCCCCGTGTGCATTGCCATAGCTCTGTACCTCCGTTTGTTCGTTGGCACAGTATATGTCCCCGGGAGGGGAGCTATGACAAGCCCGAAGGACACGGAGAGGGCCCTCCCGCTGCTCACACAGGGGATGGGGCACACCGACACTGCACACAGACGCATTGGCGGTTGCACCTAAACCGCAGTGCATTCGTCAAAAACCGTATTGATCCCATTCCCCGATCCAATCCTTCGGATTGCCCAGGCAAAACCAGGCGGCGCTGTTCTCGCGGTTCAAAGTGGCAATTTTGGCCGCATTTGTTCCGCAGACAAGTCCGTTGTCAATCAGCTTTCCCTGTGCGCAGCCAAAGGCAATCCCGCTGGGGAGGACGCCGCCGCGGCCGTCCGGCATGGTATAGATAAAGTCACCGGTTGCCTCGTCCCGGAGATAGGTCTGGCTGAAGATGTACTGAACTGCAGGAACATCCAGCTTCCCCTTCCAGCTCTTCAGCTCCCACATCAGCGTCCAGAAGCGGGCTTGGCTGTTGGAAATGCTGTTAAAAACCGTCATCGGCACATCCGTGCGCACGTCATTCCGGTCATAGCTGTATGGACACAGGAAGTGGTTGGCGCAGGCGATATAATCCGGGTCAGACCAGGCGTCCCCTGTGAATTCGCCGGCATAACGGATCGCGTACCGGTCCGGGCTGGCCTCCATGACAGAGAGCGTATCCGGGTCGCATACCATCCAATTCCAGACACCGTCCCGCAGAACCGTTCTGCGTCCGGTGCGGGCGCGATAGCGCTCGTTGCCGTGGGCAAGAATATCCAGCGCTTCCTCTGCGCAGGAAGCGGCCTTGGCCGCATAGAACAGCAGGTTTGGCCAGGGAACTCCGTACGCGCTGCCATAGCCCCCGTCCCCGGCGGCGCTCAGGCTCGCCGCAGTAGTGGAGCCGCCATAGTGATGGCTGATGGAAACGCCGCAGTCGTTCAAAAGCAGCAGGCCGCAAATCGAGGGTGTATTTCCCACTGTCCACACCGCATGATTCCCCTCTGCCCGGTAGACAGCGGAGGCCTGGTAGCAAAGGCCCGCCTGCTGGGTATGGCGCACCTGGGAGGAGATGGTCTCCCCATTTCTTGTGGCGCTGCCCTTTGCGGCAATGCTGTTGCAGCCGTTTCCGTTGATATATCCCTCGGCAGGGCGGCCGGCCCGGGTCTCCCGCCGATAGGCGTCCGGGTCTCCCCAAAGCCAGACATCAAAGATTCCGGCGGCAACGACCCGATCAAAGGCGGAAGCGCAGAAGGGACTCCCGGGATTTCCGCACTGCGCCGCCTCTAACGCAGCGGAAGCGCCTTCCGCAATGCCATGCAGAAGCTCGATTTGTGTGGGGTCAAGGGCTTCTATCTGGGACAGATAGCGCCTCATGGCTTGCTGTGTGGCAGGTTTCCCCTTTTTCCGACACATCTGTATCCACCAGTAATCAGTGGACGCAGCAATCATCTCCTTGCACTCGCTGCCAATGTGAACGCCGATCTCATACCAGTTTCCCCCCGGGGTACCGAGGAACCTTGCCTTGGGCGCAAAGGGTAAAAATCCGCCGTTATCATAGCACTCTGAGCGAACATTGTGTCCGCCGGGAACATATCCGCGTGTCGTTTGCAGTCGATTCATTTTTTCGCTGCCCCCCATTCCTATAACCTCACAAAATGCAGCTAACATCTGTAAATTATATTGTACCAGAAACCGGGACTGCCTGCAAGCCTCAGTAACTGCTCCGCCCGTCTCCCACAGCACAACAGCCGTAATTGCCGCAGCATTAAGGGATGAGCCTTCCGCATGCATCCGTGCTGACGATTCATCCCTGCCAGGCGGAACCGATCAGGTTATCGGGAGCAGCCGTCCCGCCGGAAGCAAAACCCCGCCCCCTCCATCCGGAGGGAGCGGGGTTTGAACGATGAACGACAGGGGAGCGCTTACCCGAACACGGCCAGCAGGAAGCCTGCGGCCACGGCGGAGCCGATGACGCCTGCCACGTTGGGGCCCATGGCGTGCATCAGCAGGAAGTTGGACGGGTTGTCCTTCTGCCCCTGCACCTGGGCCACACGGGCGGCCATTGGCACGGCGGACACGCCGGCGGAGCCGATCAGCGGGTTGATCTTGCCGTGGGTAAGATAGCACATCAGGTTGCCCACCAGCAGGCCGCCGATGGTGGCGAAGCAGAAGGCGATCAGGCCCAGCACGATGATGAGGAGGGTCTCCACCTTCAGGAACTGGTCAGCGGTGGCGGTAGCGCCCACGGAGATGCCCAGGAAGATGGTGACGATGTTCATCAGGGCGTTCTGGGCGGTGTCAGACAGCCGGTCGCACACGCCGCAGTTGGCCCACAGGTTGCCCAGCATCAGGCAGCCCAGCAGGGAGGCCACGGAGGGGATGATGAGGCAGCAGACGATGGTGACCACGATGGGGAACACGATTTTTTCCGTCTGGGAGACGGGGCGGAGCTGCTCCATCTTGATTTGGCGGTTCTCCTTCTTCACCAGCAGCTTCATAAAGGGCGGCTGGATAACGGGGATCAGCGCCATATAGGAGTAGGCGGCGATGGCGATGGCGCCCAGATAGTTGGGGGCCAGCTGCGTGGTCAGCCAGATGGCGGTGGGGCCGTCCGCGCCGCCGATGATGGCGATGGACGCGGCCACGTTGCCGTCAAAGCCCAGGATGACTGCCATCAGCAGGGCGAAGTACACGCCGAACTGAGCGGCAGCGCCCAGCAGCATACTTTTGGGGTTGGCCATCATGGGGCCGAAGTCGGTCATGGCGCCCACGCCCATGAAGATGAGGGAGGGGTAAATGCCCAGCTTCACGCCAATGTACAAAATGTCCAGGAATCCGCCCTCGTGGAGGACGTCGCTAAAGCTGATGCTGGTGGCGTTGGAGCCTGCGTACCACAGCTCAGGCGTGTAGATGCCGGAGCCGGGCAGGTTGGTCAGGAGCATACCGAAGGCGATGCCCACCAGCAGCAGCGGCTCATACTTCTTGACGATGCCCAGGTACAGCAGCAGGCAGGCCACCGCCAGCATGATAATCGTCTTGATGGTGCCGACAGCGCCGGACTCCGCCATGGCGGCAAAGCCGGTCTGCTCCGCCAGGTTCGAGAAAATCGTACCGATAAATTCCATGTCCGGTACCTCCTTAACCCAGCATTACCAGCGGATCACCAGTCTTCACGGCAGCGCCCTTGCCAGCAACCACCTGGGTGACGGTGCCATCCTTGGGAGCGAGGACTTCGTTTTCCATCTTCATGGCTTCGATGACGGCCAGCAGGTCGCCGGACTTGACGGCCTGACCCTGGGAGACCTTCACATCCACCACGGTGCCGGGCAGCGGCGCGGGGACAGGCTCGCCGGAGCCGGTGATGGCCGGAGCAGCGGGGGCTGCGGCGGGGGCGGCAGCGGCGGCAGGAGCGGCAGCGGGGGCTGCCGCAGGCGCGGCGGCGGCAGGGGCCATGGCGTCGTATTCGTCGGCCAGGATGGCCTGGCCCTTTTCGACAATGACCTCATAGGTCTTGTCGTTGAGCGTAACCTTATATTTCATGTTACTTGACCTCCTTGATGGAAATGAATCTCAGCTCATTCAGGGGCGTGTTCAGGCCGTCAGCGACGATGGCCATAATCATGGCGGCGGTGCGGTCAGGCACGTCATGGAGCATGACGCCGCCGCAGGAGCCCTTGGCCGACGGCGCGGGGGCGGCGGCGGGAGCCGCAGGAGCCGGGGTGGCGGGGACAGGCTCGGACGCCTTCTTCTTGTTCTCAATGTTCTGGATGACCTTGCTCTGGACGATGATGATGCCCATCAGCAGCAGGAGGACACAGAACACCACCAGCATACCCAGTACGGCAACGCCTAAGGTCTGAACGATCGTAATATCTTCCATAAAGCATTACCTCCCGGTTCAGTCTTCATTGACGGCACACATGGTGTACTTGCAGGTGCGCTCTTCCTTCTCCTTACGGGCCTCCATAAAGTCCTTCGCCTGCTTCGGGAAGCAGATGTAGCTCATGATGTCCTCTTCGCTCTGAGCCAGGTCGCCCAGGTCTTCCTTTGCCTTGGCAAAGTCCTCGCCGGTGCGCTTCTGGTCCTCAATGCGGCAGTCCACAGGCTCGCCGCCCTCGCCCAGGATCTTCTTCTTCAGGCCCTCGTCCACGGGAGCGGGAGCGATGCCGTACTCACCCTTGAAGTAGTTCTTCACCTCGTTGGAGATGTTCTTGTAGCGCTCGCCCACCAGCACGTTGGTAACGGCCTGGTTGCCCACCATCTGGGACAGGGGCGTGACCAGAGGAGGATAGCCCATGTCGGCCCGGACGGCGGGGATTTCGGCCAGAGCGTCGTCGAACTTGTCCATAGCGCCCATGTCGGTCAGGTTGGCAATCATGTTGGACAGCATACCGCCGGGCACCTTGTACACCAGGGCCTGAGCGTCGGTGGCCATGCTCTTGGGGTTGATGAGGCCGTTGTCAATATACTTCTGCTTCACGGGCTTGAAGAAGTCGTTGACCTCGTTGATGGTCTTTTCGTCCAGGCCGGTGTCGATGCCGTACTGGGTCAGGGCGTAGTACATGGTCTCGGTGGCGGGCTGGGACGTGCCGTTGGAGAAGCAGGAGGTGGCGGTGTCAATGACATCCACGCCGCTCTCCACAGCCTTGGTGACGGTCTGATAGGCCATGCCGGTGGTGCAGTGGGTGTGGAGAATCAGGGGCATATCGCCCACGCCGTCCTTGATGCCCTTGATGAGGTGCTCGGCCTCGTAGGGGCTCATGGTGCCGGCCATGTCCTTCAGGCAGATGGTGTCAAAGCCCATGCGCTGAAGCTCCTTGCACATCTCCACATACTTCTGTACGGTGTGCACCGGGGACTGGGTATAGGAAATACAGCCGGAGGCCACGGTGTTCTCCGTGGCATACTTCTTGGTGGCGTCCAGGGCGGTGCCCAGGTTGCGGAAGTCGTTCAGAGCGTCGAAGATACGCAGGATGTCGATTCCGTTCTTGATGGACAGCTCCACGAACTTCTCCACCACGTCGTCATGGTAATGCTTGTAGCCCAGCAGGTTCTGACCACGCAGCAGCATTTGCAGCTTGGTGTTGGGCATATTCTTGCGGATACCGCGCAGACGCTCCCAGGGGTCCTCCCCCAGATAGCGCAGGCAGGAGTCAAATGTGGCGCCGCCCCAGCACTCAACGGAGTAATAACCGGCCTTGTCCATGGTGGACAGAATCGGCTCATAATCGGAGTAGGGAAGGCGGGTAGCCATCAGGGACTGGTTTGCATCGCGCAGTACGGTTTCAGTGAATTGAACGCGCATACGTACACCTCCATAGTCTTGTAGCAGCAGTTGACAAGGTACAATAATATTGTCAACTTCAATTATAACAAAAAGTGGCGAAATGTAAAGGGTTTTTTGAGAAAAAAGGAGGTTTGCAAAAGGGAAAATTCCAAAGTTTCCCGTCCGAAAGTCAGGCGGAAAACCCGGCCTTTCCCGCCCGGAAACCGTAGTTTCCTCCTGTTTGCCCCGCTTTTTGTCACAGGTGACGAAAATGGCGGAATTTGAGCCGTTCCTCTTTGTGCGGAAACGGGGCTGCTCTGGCCCGCACGGGAATCAAGTTTCCGCTCAAATGCACCAAAGAGACCTCTCAGTCTGGCCTTGCGGCCAGCCAGCTCCTCTTTCAGGGCAATGTCATCAACTTAAAGATGCAATCCATCCTAAGTTGAGGAACGTAACGCAGCCATATAGTCAGATTTCATCGACCAAAGGGCAACAAAATTGTCGCCCGTCCCGCCGTAAGGCGAGGGACGAGGCGGCAATCCCCGCCAGCCGCCATGGGCGGCAGTCTCACCAGTGAGAAGTCACATCGTCTCTAACGGG
>JAJQEV010000056.1 GCA_021201475.1 Clostridiales bacterium | reverse complement strand
GGGTCCTTAGGGAGGGGCGAGGCCCCGAAGCCCCTCCCTGAGCCGCCCTCTTTTGCTACTTTTCTCGGCGGAGCGAGAAAAGTAGGCCCCCGCTTCCCTGGCAAGGGAAGGCCGGACAAATTCTCTATAAAGAACCACATCTAAAGGGGAATCACCTCTCCGCCTCCGACCGAGGCCCCTCCCCCGTCAGGCGGCAGTTCCGCTTCACTCTCCGCCCTGAAAGGGAAGCTGGCTGCCGCGCCGGTTTTTGCGCGAATCCACAACGATTTCTCGAAACAAAGGAAAAAAGTGTAATGATTTGTTTCTTGTGTTCCGGGCCGCTTCAAGCTATAATAGATAGTACGCATAGTATACGGGCGGCCTCCGGCGGCATGGGGCCGCCGCAGCGACGAAACGGAATGAGCGAACAGCAGGGAACATAGTTGTCCGCAGTTGGAGGACAGGCGAATGGAACGAATCAGTGAAGAAATGAACGAAACCAGGAAGAAGCGGCGCTTCGCCCCTGTGGGTATCATCGTGGGCGTGGTAGTGGCCGCGCTGGCGGCGGGCTATCTGGTCTGCTGCGGAGCAGTTGACCAGGACAAGGTGCTGGGCCACACCACCGTCAACGGCGTTGACTTGCAGGGCATGACCTATGACCAGGCGCTGGAGGCGGTGGATGCCGCCGCCCAGGAGGAGTATGGCAGCGTTGCGCTCACCGTGGAAGCGGTGGGCGAAACCTATCAGGTGGATTTGGACGGCGTCCTGACCCTGGACGTGGAGGACACGGTGGACAGGGTGTTTTCCGAGGGGCACGGCAGCTTCCTGACCCGGGGTGCGGCGCTGCTCCGGTCCCTGGTGGTGCAGCGGAGTTATGCGCTGCAGCCCACGGTGGCCGACCAGGAGCTGCTGCGGGAGGCCATCGACCACTCCGGCCTGCTGGCGGTGGACACCGGCGAGGCCACCACCTATGAGATTCAGGAGGACGCTGTCCTCCTGACTAAGGGCACCGTGGGCCAGGTAGCGGACACCACGGCGCTGGTGGAGTTGATACTGGAAACAGTGGCCAACAACGACTTTGAAACAGTGCTGGACTGCCCCATGACCGAGGGTACCTTGGACGACGCCGACCTGGAGGCCATTTACGAGGAGGTCTATGTGGAAGCAGAGAACGCCACCTTGGACCCAGAGCAGGATTACGCCATTGTGGACTCCGTCACCGGCGTCAGCTTTGACCTGGATGCGGCGGAGGAAGCCCTGGCCGGTGCCGGAGAGGGGGAGTCCGTGGAGATCGCCCTGATTTACACCGAGCCGGATATCACCACCGAACTGATGGAGGAGAACCTGTTCCGGGAGGTGCTGGGGACCTACTCCACCTCCGTGACGGGCACCACCAACCGCAAGACCAACGTCCAGCTGTCAGCGGCATCCTGTAACGGGGTCATCCTCCTGCCGGGCGAGACGTTTTCCTATAACGACACGGTGGGCGAACGGACGGAGGCAGCCGGTTACAAGACCGCCGCCGCCTACTCCAACGGCGACACGGTGCAGGAGCTGGGGGGCGGCATCTGCCAGACCTCCTCCACGCTGTACAACGCGGTGCTGCTGGCCAACCTGGAAATCACCGAGCGCACCAACCACACCTACGCCTCCTCCTATGTGCCCCTGGGGCAGGACGCCACGGTGTCCTGGGGCGGCCCGGACTTCAAGTTTACCAATGACACGGAGTATCCCATCAAGATTGTCACCAGTTATTCCTCCGGCAACATCCTGACCTGCACCATTTACGGCACCAACCTCACCGGCAACACGGTAAAAATCACCAACGAAGTCCTGTCCACCACCAACTACAGCGTGAAGGAGGAGGAGGACGACTCTATGTACGAGGGGGAGACCTCCGTCAAGGTGGAAGGGGAGACCGGCTACAAGGTGCAGACCTACCGCAGCATTTACGACGCAGAGGGCAACCTGCTCTCTACCACCGAGGAAGCCTACAGCGTCTACCGGAAGCGGGACGAGGTGCTGCTGGTGGGAACGAAGGAGAAGAAGTCCTCCAGCGATTCCGACTCTGACAGTAAGAAGTCCAACAGCTCCGGCAGCAGCAGTAATTCCAGCTCCAGCAGTTCCGGCTCCGACAGCTCCGACAGCAACAACAGTTCCAGCTCCGACAGCAGCGACAGTTCCAGCTCCAACAGCTCCGGCTCTGGCAGCGGCGGCAGCTCCGATACGGACACCTCCGGCGACTCCGGCAGCAACAGCGACTCCGGCAGCAGCGGGGATTCCGGCGGTAGCGGGGACTCCGGTAGCACCGACGAGGGGAGCGTCGCATCCACAGAAGCGGAGGAGCAGGGTGAATGACCATGGGCTTTCAGGGATTTACCGGGGAGACGGCCCAATTCCTCTGGGGGATTCGGCTGAACAATGAGCGGGGCTGGTTTCTGGCCCACAAGGAAGACTATCTGGCCCACGCCTATGACCCCCTGTGCGCCCTGGGCGGGGAGGTACAGGAGCGGTTCCTGGAGGCCAACCCGGGGCTGGCGCTGAACCTGCGGGTGACCCGCATCTACCGGGACGTGCGGATGGTGCGGGACGGCAGGCGGTATAAGGATCATCTGTGGTTCGTCCTGTATCCGCCCCAGGAGACGTGGACGGCCAGCGCAGCCTTTTACTTTGAAATCGCCCCGGAGGGCTACGAGCTGGGCATGGGCTACTACTGGGCCCCGCCCGCCATGATGGAGCTGTACCGCCGGAAGCTGCTGGAGGAGCAGCCACGGGCGGAGGCGCTGGCTCAGGAGCTGCTGGACAGGCCCGACTTTCAGCTGACGGGGGACGAGTATAAACGACCCAAGGGGGAGGCCGGTGAGCTGCTGAAGCCCTGGTTCAACCGGAAAACGGTGGCCCTTTGCAGCCCCCGCAGCTATGACGACGGACGGTGCAGCACTCCCGCCCTGGTGGACGATGTGGCGGAGGGCTTTCAATGGCTCCTGCCCTACTATCGGTTCTTCCGGGAGCTGGAGGAAGCGTACCGGCAGCAGCAATAAAGGTTCAAAAAAACAGGCTTCTGCGGTTTTGCAGAAGCCTGTTTTGCGTTTGACCGGTGTCAGTCGCTGATGCTGAACCGGTACTCCGTCACCTGACGGTATACCTCTCCGGGCCGAAGCTCAGTGGAGGGGAAGTCCGGATGGTTGGGGGAGTCAGGGTAGTGCTGAGTCTCCAGGCAGAAGCCGCCCCGCCGGGGGTAGGCCGTGCCCTCCTTACCATGTCCTGCCTGATCGTGCTGGATAGCGTTGGCAGAGTAAAACTGGACGGCGGGCTGAGTGGTGTAAACGTCCATCAGGATGCCGGAGCGGGGGCTGACCGCCGTAGCCACCGGTGTCTCCAGGGAGGGGAGGTCCAGGATGAAGTTATGGTCGTAGCCGCCGCCAAAGCGGAGCTGCGGATCGTCGGCCTCGATGTCCCGGGCGATGGGCTTGGACACGGTGAAGTTGAAGGGGTCCTCCGGGGACAAATCGCGGATCACGCCGGTGGGGATGCCCTTCCCGTCTATCTCGGTAATGCGGCTGGCGTTCAGCTGCAAAACGGTGTCCAGAGCAGTGCCGGAGGCGTGGCCGGACAGATTGAAGTAGGAATGGTTCGTCAGGTTGATGACCGTGGGCCGGTCGGTCGTGGCCTGATAGTCCATCACCAGCCCGTCCTGCTCCGTCAGGGTGTAGGTGATGGTCAGGGTCACGGCGCCGGGGTAGCCGTCCTCCCCGTCGGGGCTGGTGCGGCGCAGCACCAGGGAGTTCCCTTCCACAGCGGCGTCGTACACCTCAAAGCTGAAGTTGCCGTGAAGATGATCCTGTCTCATGTTGGGGGTGAGCCGCACCTCTCTCCCATCCAGGGGAAAGCGGCTCCCACAGATGCGGTTGGCATACCGGCCCACAAAGGCACCGTAAAAGCAGGAGCTGGTCTCATATTTCTCCACGCTGTCGTAGCCCAGCACCACGTCAGTGGGGTGCCCGTCCCGGTCGGGAACGATGAGGGACTGCACCGTTCCGCCGAAGCTCAACACCACCGCTTTGCAGCCGTGGCTGTTGGTCAAGGTGTAGGCGGTGACGGGGCGGCCGGAGCGGGTGACGCCGAAGGGTGCGCTTGTAATGGACATGATAATTCCTCCTGTCACAGAAAGTGCGGAACCGAACGGGGTCGGCTCCGCAGGGAATCGCCCGCGCCGCAGAGGGCGGCGGCACGAACAGGATACAACTTAGATATTCTCGATAAACTCGTTGACGAAGTACAGCGCCGCGCCCACGCAGGTGGACCAGTTCAGGTAACGGCTCAGCTTCAGGTACTTGCCGTCGGTGTCGAAGGGGCTGAGGTTGCGCAGACGCAGGCGGAGGTCCTCCAGATAGGGGCTCATAAACTGGGCCAGCACGCCGCCCAGCACCACGTCACAGTCCAGCACCATACGAATATTGTTGATGCCGTAGGACAGGTGATCCAGATAGTCATTCCAAATCTTCTGATACTCCAGGTTGCCATGCTCCAGAGCGTCAAAGAACTCCTCCCGGCTGATGCCCAGGTCAGTAGAGATGCGGGCGGTGGAGCAATATGCCTCCAGGCAGCCGCGGCGGCCGCACAGGCAGCGCTGCCCGCCGGGGACGATGCACATATGGCCGAACTCGCCAGAGTGGTGGTGATGACCCATGTAGCGGGCGCCGTCCAGCAGCACGGCGCCGCCCACGCCCCGCTGGATGGAGAGGTAGACCATGTTCTCATGCTCGGCATGGTTCCACCACTCGGCCATGCCGCCGGCGTTGGCGTCATTCTCGACATAGCAGGGGTAGGGGATATGGGAGGTCAGCTGCTCAAAGGTCAGGTTCTCCGAGGACAGGGTGCGGGACAGGGTGATGACGCCGGTTTCCTTATCGGGGATACCGGGCAGGGCGATGCCCACGCCCAGGAGAGCGGTGCGGTCGATCTGATTCTTATCAATAAAGGACTCCAGCAGGCTGGCAACCCCTTCAAAGTAGGCGTCAGAAATCTCAAAGGCCCGCTCCACGTGCTCCTGATACATCACCTTCGCCCGCAGGTCAATGCAGACCAGGTGGATATGGTAGTTGGACAGCATGATGCCGATGCTGCACTTGATGGTAGCGTTCAGGCCGATGGCTCGGGGCTTCCGGCCGCCAGTGGAGTCAAAGGTGCCCTGGGTCTCCAGCAGGCCGGCGTCCTGCAGCTCCTTCAGGTTCTGGCCTACGGTGGGCAGGCTCAGGTTCAGGTTATGGGCCACGTCCTGCTTGGTGACGGGGGTGGGGGAGGAATAGATATAACGGAACACGCGGTTCCGGTTCTGCCGGCGCAGCTCAGCGGTGTTATAGGTGGTCATGAGGAATCATCCTTTCAATATTTTGTGGGGTTCCTTTTGGAAAAGAACATTCAACTTTTCTTTAGTCTACCAAAAAATCAGGCGTTTTACAATGGCAAAACTGTATATTTTACAAAAGACTTGCACGAAGGATTTTTGTACACTATGCCCATATCTTCCGCGCTCCGAAGGAAATCGGGGGCAGAAATGAGGCATTTGCCGGGGAAAGTCGGCTTTGCCGGTCTGTTTTTTGGGGGGGGCGCTGCATGAGGAAAAGTCCCCCTCCGCAAACGGGCCTGCCTACCGTAACGTCAATATAGCACTTTTGAAATGAGATAGCTATTGCTAAAAGAGAAAGATTTTCTTCCATAATTCGGATAAAAGTGGTAAAATTATCTAAATACCCGAAAAGGGCGGGTGCGCAGCGGGACTGCCCTCTGGCGGCAGGGTGGATCGCTCCTTAGGCAGGGCTCTTTGTGAAAACTGCGTTTTGTCCTCCCGGCAGGCCCCATTTCCCGTTTCGTCGAAAAATGGGGGAGGGAGCGGCCAACGCCGCAGCTTCGTTTCTACAGGGGCTCCTTAGGAAGAAGGAAGAAACGTTCAATATTGATGGCATTGCCGGAAAGGGGGCAATTTTATGGCGATTCAGCTGACAGACCCGGTGCAGACCTTGCCCGGCATCGGCCCCACCCGGGCCAAAGGGCTGGAAAAGCTGGGCATCGCCACGGCGGGGGACCTGCTGTGGTACTTCCCCAGGCGATATGAGGATCGGCGCGTCACCGTCTCCATCGCCGACGCCCCTGTGGAGACGGCGGTGTGCATCCCGGCCATGGTGGCCCAGCGGCCCGTCACCAGCTATATCCGCCAGGGGCTGACGGTGACGAAGGTGCGGGTGGTGGACGACCAGGGGCAGATGACCCTGACCTTCTTCAACCAGACCTATGTGCAGTCCGCCCTGACGCCGGGGGAGGAGTATATCTTCTTCGGGAAGGTGGAGAAGGACAATGGTCGGGTGGCCATGACCAATCCCGTCTTTGAGCAGAAGGGCCGCCAGCGGTTCACCGGGCGCATCATGCCGGTATATCCCCTGACGGCGGGGATATCCAACAACCTGATCGCCGGGGCGGTGCAGCGGGTGCTGGCGGACTGCGGCAGAGCCGTTCCGGAGCGTCTGCCGGAGGGGCTGCGGCGGGAACATGGGCTGCTACCCATCGGCCCGGCGCTGCAATCCGTCCACTTCCCCCGGACGGAGGGGGAACTGGAGGGAGCCCGTCGGCGGCTGGTGTTTGAGGAGCTGTACTACTTCTCCCTGGGCCTGGCGCTGATGAAGGCCCGCCGGGGCATGGGCCGGGGAGCGGTGTGCTCCGATGGACGGCTGGAGGACTACATCGCCACCCTGCCCTTCTCCCTGACCGGCGCCCAGCGCCGGGCGCTGGAAGAGGCCGCCGCCGACATGGCCTCCGGCCGGGCCATGAACCGGCTGATTCAGGGGGACGTGGGCAGCGGCAAGACGGTGGTGGCGGCGGGCTGTCTGTACCTGGCGGCGAAAAGCGGATGGCAGTCCGCTCTGATGGCCCCCACGGAAATCCTCGCCCGGCAGCACTATGCCACCCTACAGCCCCTTCTGGAACAGAGCGGCCTGCGGGTGGGGCTGCTGACCGGCAGCATGAAAGCCAAAGAGAAACGGAGTGTTTACGAGGAGCTGGAACTGGGGCTGCTGGACGTGGTTATTGGCACCCACGCCCTGCTGTCCGAGGGGGTGCGGTTCCGGCGGCTGGGCCTGGTGGTCACCGACGAGCAGCACCGCTTCGGCGTGGGCCAGCGGGCGGCCCTGGCCGGAAAAGGGGGCGAGGGGGACTTCCACCCCCATGTGCTGGTGCTGTCCGCCACCCCCATCCCCCGGACGTTGGCGCTGATTCTCTACGGCGACCTGGAGGTTTCCGTCATGGACGAGCTGCCCCCCGGCCGGCAGCGCATTGACACCTTCCTCATCAGCGAGGACAAGCGCCAGCGGATGTACGGCTTCGTCCGCCGCCAGAAGGCGGAGGGGCACAAGACCTACATCGTCTGCCCCGCCGTAGGGGACGCCGCCGCCCCCCTCCAGGAGACGGAGCTGACCCCCGCCCAGGAGCTGAAGGCGGTGGAAGCCTATGCGGAAACGCTGCAAAACGAGGTGTTCCCTGACCTCCGCATCGGCCTGGTGCATGGCAAGCTCAGCGCCAAAGCGAAGGCCGCCGCCATGAACGCCTTCGCCGGCGGGGAGACGGACGTGCTGGTGGCCACCACGGTGATAGAGGTGGGGGTGGACGTGCCCAACGCCACCCTGATGGTGGTGGAGAATGCGGAGCGGTTCGGCCTGTCCCAGCTTCACCAGCTCCGGGGCCGGGTGGGCCGGGGGAAGGATAAAAGCTATTGCGTCCTGGTGTCCTCCAACCGCAGCGAGGAGACCCGGAAGCGGCTGAAAGCCCTCTGCTCCACCAACGACGGCTTCAAAATCGCGGAGCTGGATTTGGAGCTGCGGGGCCCCGGCGACTTCTTCGGCAACCGGCAGCACGGCCTGCCCCAGCTTCGGGTGGCGGACCTGGCGGGAGATATGCGGGTGCTACGGGAGGCCCAGGAGGCGGCGGAGGCGCTGTTGGCGCGGGACCCTGACTTGCAAAACCCGGAAAACCGTGCTATCCTGGAGCGGGTGCAGGAGCTGTTCGCCCAAAATCAGGACACATTCAATTAGGGAACCCCTTGAACGGGCTTTCCCCCCAAAAAACAGAAAGGACTGTGGAATCCATGAGTGAATTGTTAGACAGAAGCAAGGCCCTGCGGGGCGACCCCAACGTACACTATAACTGCGCCCAGAGCGTGCTGATCCCCTTTGCGGAGCACAAGGGGATGGATACCGCCACCGCCACCGCCCTCAGCGCCAACTTCGGCGCGGGGATGAAGATGGCCTCGGTGTGCGGGGCGGTCACCGGCGGGCTGATGGCTCTGGGGCTGTACGGCGTGGACGACGGCCCCACCGTCAGCCGGTACTACAAGCTGATAAAGGACAACCATGACGGGATGCTGCTGTGCCAGGATTTGCTGGCCGCCTACAAGAGGCAGGGCGGCAAGGACAAGAAGCCCCACTGCGACGGGTTGGTCTATGAGTGCGTCCAGGCGGTGGAAGATATCCTCACGGAGCGGGGGCTTCTGTAAGGGTCATCCCTCTCTGAAAAAAACGTATTACTACGGTCGGCGCTGTTCCGTCAGCGCACAAAACAGCAGCGAGGCTGGCACTCCAGGGGAGCGGCCATCCCCGCTGCTTTGCGTTCTCAGGCTGATCGACGCAGCCGGTGCTGCTCAGGCATACCGCAGGTCAAGGAACTGAATCAGGGCATCGGCGGTCTTTTCCACCCCCAGGAGGGAGGAGTTGACGCACAGGTCATAGGTGCGGCTGTCGCCCCACTTGCTCTCGCAGTAGAAGTTGTGATAGCTCTTGCGGAGCTTGTCCTCCCTGCGCATCCTCAGAAGGGCCTGCTTCCCGTCCAGCTGATACTTCTCCATGATGCGCTTGCGTTTCACGTCCTGGTCGCCCAGCACAAAAATCCTGGTCAGGGCGGGATTGCCCACCAGGAAGCACTCCGCACAGCGGCCCACCACCACGAAGGACACCTTGTTTACGTTTGCCTGCTTGTTCAGGTAGGTGAAGGTGCGCAGGGCGATTTGCTGCTCCATGGACAGGTTGCTGCCGTCGCCGGGCATGGGGCGGGCAAACACACTCAGGGGCTTCTCGTCAAACTGGGCCACCACGGAGGGGCTGATCATGCCGTCCTCCGCCACCTCCTGAATCAGCTGCTTGTCATAAAACTGAATGCCGTAGTGGGATGCGATAAGTTCCGCGATTTCGTGACCGCCGCTGCCAAATTCGCGGCCGATGGTGATGATCATTTGTCCGCTCATACGCTTGCTCCTTTCTGTGCGTCGAATGAAACCGGTCATTATATGTATTTTATTATACCTCAGTGCGGGCGAAAAGTAAAGCACTTTTTGAAATAAAGTGCTTTACAACCGTGCCACCCGCCACGCCAAAAATGACAGAACCCATTCCGCCGAACCGGAAGCACTCATAAATGTGGGCCGCCACAGGCGGAACCCCACAAAATGTTCCCCTTGCCATGAAGGTTCCACAGCCTCTGTATTGCACGCTGCCCCGCGTCCGGGCCAACGCAAAACGCCGCCGCCCAAAAGGGCGGCGGCGCTGCAAGGGAGGCGAACTCCCGTCAGTTGGCGTGCAGCTTTGCAGTGGAGGGCTCCTCCGGCCGCTTCAGCAGCTTCACCGTGTAGACGATGACGATGACCGAGATGATGAAGGTCAGGAAGTCAGAGGCCGGCATGGAGTACAGGATACCGTTCAGCCCGAAGAAGATGGGCAGCACGATGGGGAACAGCACGCCGAACACCACCTCACGCACCAGGGACAGCAGCGTGGACAAAAACGCCTTGCCCAGGGACTGCAAATAGATGAAGGTACCCTTGTTGACGGTGGCCAGCGGCATCAGGCAGAGGTAGGTGCGGAAGCTCTTCACGGCGAACTCGGTGTAATAGGCGCTCTCGTTGGCGGCGCCGAACAGGCCGATCAGCTGGTTCGGGAACAGCTCCACAATGACCAGCGCCACAGCGCCCACTGCAAACTCCGAGACCAGCAGCTTCTGGAACAGCTCCAGCGCCCGATCCTTCCGGCCTGCCCCCACGTTGTAGCCCACGATGGGGATGCACCCGGCGGCAATGCCGACGGCGATGGAGATGACGATTTGGAACACCTTCATGACGATGCCCACCACTGCCATGGGGATTTGCGCGTACTCCTCCTGGCCGAAGATGGCATCCAATGCGCCGTACTTCTGAATCATGTTGTTGACAGCGGCCATGGCCAGCACCAGGGAAATCTGGGACAGCAGGCTGCAAATGCCCAGAGGAAGATAGCGCCGCATCAGGTTGGGATAGAGGCGGAAGCTGCTCTTCTCCAACTTCACCGCTTTCATGTGGCACAGATACCAGACGGAGAGGATGGCGGTGATGATCTGGCCGCCGATAGTGGCCAGGGCCGCGCCCATCATACCCCACTTCAGGCCGTAGATGCAGATGGGGTCAAAGACGATGTTGAAGGCCGCGCCCACCAGGGTGGAGGCCATGGCGAACCTGGGGCTACCGTCGGAACGGATGATGGGGTTCATGGCCTGGCCGAACATATAGAAGGGGATACCCATGGTGATGAAGGTGAAATACTCCTTGGACTGGGCGAAGGTCTCCTCATTGACGCGGCCGCCGAACAGGGTCAAAATCGGCTCCTGGAACAGGAAATAGACGGCGGTCAGCACCAGGCTGACGATGACGCAGAGCAGCACAGAGCTGCCGATGCTGCGGTGGGCGTCCTTCTGCTTGTTGGAGCCCAGGCAGATGCTGACGTAAGCGCAGCAGCCATCGCCGATCAGCACGGCCAGGGCCAGGGCCACAATGGTCAGCGGGTAGACCACCGTGTTGGCGGCGTTGCCGTAGGAGCCAAGATAGTCCGCGTTGGCGATAAAAATCTGGTCCACGATGTTGTACAGCGCGGCCACCAAGAGGGAGATGATGCAGGGGATAGCGTACTTCCGCATCAGCCTGCCAATCGTTTCCGTCTCAAGGAATGTGTTGGACTTTTCTTCCATAAAGATGAATACCTCCTGAACATACAGAAAAACAGCGCGTCCGCCGGGAGCAGACAGGCCGTTTTCCTCTTACGAAAATGGGAAAAATAAAACGAGCAGCTAAACGACTGGACTTACGCCGTTTCAGCTACTCGTTAATTTGATTGTATCATGCTTTGCAATAAAATGCAAGTTTCATTCTGCACAAAGAAAAACCGACGCAGGATGGTTCATTTTGAACAAAACGAACCGAACGGGTTATCGTCCGGCCAGGGCCTCACTGATGGCGGCAAACTGGGCCAGGCTCAGTTCCTCCCCCCGCACATTTTCCTCATAGCCGCAGGCGCGGAGAATGTCCGCCAGTTCCTCCTTGGTGGCCCGGCCCCGGAAGGCGGAGGCAAGGCCGTTCAGGAGTTTCTTCCGCCGCTGGGCAAAGGAGGCCCGTATCACCTGGAACAACAGCCCCTCGTCCGTCACCGCCACCGGCGGCTCGTCCAGCCGCGTCATCCGCACCACCTGGGAAGTCACCTTGGGGGCGGGCAGGAAGCACTCCGGCTCCACCTCAAACAGCGGTTCGCAGCCCGCGTGATACTGGCACAGGAGGGTGAAGGCTCCATAGTCCCCGCTGCCGGGGGCGGCGCAGATCCTGCGGGCCACCTCCCGCTGAATCATCACGGTGACGGAGGCGAACAGCCCGGATTCCAGCAGCCGGGTCAGCACCGGCGTGGTGATGTTATAGGGCAGATTGGCGCAGACGATGGGGGTCAGGCCGCCGAAGCGCTCCGCCACCAGGGCCTCCAGGTTCAGCTTCATAATGTCGCCGGGAACGACCTCCACATTGGGATACTCCGCCAGCGTCTCCGCCAGAACGGGGAGGAGGGCGGCGTCCAGCTCCACCGCCACCACCCTGGCTCCCCGTTGGGCCAGCTGGACGGTGAGCGCGCCGATGCCGGGGCCAATCTCCAGCACGCCGGCGGTCTCATCCGCGCCGGAGGCCTCCGCGATGGCCTGGGGCACGGCAGGGTCAATGAGAAAGTTCTGCCCCATGGACCTGGAAAAGTGGAAGCCGTGGCGGGCCAGCAGCGGCTTGATCTCGTGGATGTCGCATAAATTCATGTCGGTCACTCCTGTTCTCCCGGTAGTATACCAGAAACGTGACAAAAAGAAAAGCGCCTGCGCAGCTGTTGCGCAGGCGTTTTTTGCATTTTGTCAGCTCAACACATAGACGGTGCAGGTGCGGCGGCCGAAGGAATAGCATTCACTGACCGAGTCAAAGTACAGGTCGATTGTATTGCCCTTCACGGCGGAGCCGGTGTCCCCGGCGACGGCCACGCCGTAGAGGAAGGAGCCGTTGCTGGACTGAATCAGCAGCTTCGTCCCCATGGGGAAAACGGAGGTGTCTACGGACACCACGCCCACCTGGGCCTTCCGGCCGGAGGCGGTGTGGGCGCCGGACTTGGCGGTGTAGGCGGTGCAGCTGCAGGTGACCGTCTTGGACAGGTGATAGGTCGCGCCGGACGCCAGAGTGATGGTGTTGGTACGGTCATCAATGTTGGTGATGTAGTCCTTGGACTGGCTCAGGCCGGTGGGCGTCTGGAAGTACACCCTGGTACCGTAGGCGGTGATTTCCGTCTGCATATCGTATGTATCCGTCTGAACCAGGGTGGTCACCGGCTCGCCGCCGTCAATGGACTTCTGCTCGTATGTATAAACCGTTCTGCCGTCAACGCCCGCCTGCACCACGGCGGTGGTGCCCCGGCTCATGGTGGGGTCGCAAATGGTGGCGGTGTCATAGGGGGTGGTGGATTCTTCCGTGTAATAGGTGATGGTGACGCGGTGAACGGTGATGGTGTCCCCCGCTGAAACGATGGCGGTAGGGTCGTGGGAGAGGATGTCATCCTCGCCTACGGTGATATTCAGCTTTTCCAGCAGCGTAGCCACCGTGTCCCCCTCCTCGATCTGGGCGGTGACGGTGGCGCCGTCGCAGACGACCGTGGCATACTGTGCGTGTGTGATGGACAGCTGCACGGCGCCCTCCGTGGCGTCGGCCTCCACGAAGTCGGTGGCGGAGAGGTCTACGCCGGCTTCGTCCAGCACAGCATCTACGCTGTCAGTATAGGTCTCTACGGTGACGGTGGATGCTTCATCGGAGATTTCATAAACGGTTTTTGCCTTTGCGGAGTGATTGCACAGGAGTGCAAAGGCCAGACACATCGCGAGAACCATTAACATCTTCAGCATACGCGAGAAGAATAAGATCTTGTGAGTCATACGTTCCTCCAGGTTTCACATTTTGATAGTCGGTAACGTTTTGTAACCGACAGTGACAAACTGCTAACATGGAATATTGTAACGCAAAACTCGGTAAAAGTCAATATTTTCTCAACAAAAAAGTAAGAAAATAAATTCAGACGTCCCAAAGGCGGGCAAAATAGTTCCAAAACGCGGAATTGCAGCAGAAAAAGAAAACAAAAGTGTAACAAAAAGTAACGAAATCCAGCCCCCGATTTCAGGAAAAAAAGGTCTTTCCGCCCGCCTGCCCGGAAAATTTTCGCCGGTGCGCGGTTCAGGGCAGCGCCTGCCAGCGCTCCTGGAGCAGGCGGCAGGCGGCCGTCAGATGGGCCTCGTCCATTCTGGCGTAGCCCAGAATGAAGGTGGGGGTATAGGCTGCGGGCACCGGCCCGTCATAGCAGGCGGAGACCGGGTAAATGCGGACGCCTGCCTCCGCGGCGGCGGAAATCAAATCTGCCTCCCGTTTGCCGTTTCTGACGGTTAGCAGCAGATGGAGACCGGCGTCCGCGCCGCTGAGCTGGCTGTAGGCGGTCAGGCCGGTCTCTTTGACCGCGCTGATCAGTGCGTCTCGGCGCAGCCTGTACCGTTTCCGGGTGCGCCAGATGTGCCGCTCCAGATGTCCGCGCTGCATGAACAGGGCCAGGCTATACTGCTCAAAGGAGGGGACGGTGGAGGAGTAAAAGTACAGCTCCCTCCGGTACCGCTCCGCCAAGAGGGGCGGCAGCACCATATAGCTGATACGCATGGAGGGGGAGAGGCTCTTGGTGAAGGTGTTCAGGTAAATCACCCGCCCCGCCCGGTCCAGCCCCTGGAGGGCGGGGATGGGCTTGCCGGTGAAGCGGTATTCGCTGTCGTAATCGTCCTCGATGATGTATCGCTCCGGAGCGGCCTCCGCCCATTGCAGCAGGGCATAGCGCCGACTGACCGGCATAATGGTGCCCAAGGGATAGTGGTGGGAGGGGGTCACATGAACCACGCTGGCGCGGGATGCCTCCAGCTGCCCCACCTCAATGCCCCCCTCGTCCATGGGAATGGGGAACACCGGCGCGCCGTTCTTGCGGAGAATCTGCACCGTTTTCCGGTAGCCGGGGTCCTCCACGGCGTAGCCCTGCTCCCGGCCCAGCAGCTGCACCAGCAGGGACAGCAGCATTTCCGACCCGGCCCCCACCACGATTTGGGAGGGCCGGACCCGGATGCCACGGAACTCATACAGGTGGCGAACAATGGCCTCCCGCAGCTCCGGCACCCCCTGAGGGTCTGCGGCGGAGAGGAGGGCGCTGTCCCGGCTGGACAGCACCTCGCGGGTCAGCTTCGCCCAGGTGGAAAAGGGGAACGCCTCCGCATCCACCACATTGGTGGCAAAGTCATACTGAAACTGGGGGGCGGGCGGCGCA
>JAJQEV010000125.1 GCA_021201475.1 Clostridiales bacterium | reverse complement strand
CTCCGCCGAGAAAAGTAGCAAAAGAGGGCGGCTCAGGGGGGAGCTTCGGGGCCTCGCTCCCCCCTAAGAACCCCTCTCCTATCCCACTGGGGCTTCGCGCTGTCCAGTCCATAAGTGGTCTATCCCGTTAGAGACGATGTGACTTCTCACTGGTGAGACTGCCGCCTATGGCGGCTGGCAAACTTTCCTGTTATCATTTGGTCGAGGAAATCTGACTGTACCGTTGCGCTGTTCTCCTTAACCCAGGATAGATTGCATCCTAGTAGAGCGTGAAGCCTAAATCTTCACTTTTTTGTAGGGGCGGCTGCAAACCCCTCCGCCTCCTTCGGAGGCACCTCCCCTTTCAGGGGAGGCAAGAAGTTGTCATAAATTCTGCGTCATTGGCTCCCCTGAAAGGGGAGGTGGCTGGCCGTAAGGCCAGACTGAGGGGTGATGCCGCAGTCTGTCCGCTGGTATTTTGTGATGGTTGAACAAAACAAAGTTTTAGTTTTCACGCTCTACTAGGTGTTTGACTTGAAACAGTATGTACCCTTTCAGCAGTTTTATACGAGACGGAGGAACCAAAATGCCCTATTCAGTCCTGCTGTTTGACCTGGACGGAACGCTGACCGACCCGGGCCTGGGCATCACCAACGCGGTGATGCACGCCCTGACGGAATTGAATATTCCCGTCCCGCCCCGGGAGGAGCTGTACCGGTTCATCGGCCCGCCGCTGCACACCTCCTTCCAGACCTGGTACGGCCTGAGCCGGGAGGAGACAGACCGGGCCATCACCAGCTTCCGGGCCTATTACAATCCCATCGGCGTGTACGAAAACGCCCCCTACCCCGGTGTGGCGGAGTTTTTGGCCGACCTGAAGGCGGCGGGGTACACCCTGGCCCTGGCCTCCTCCAAGCCCCAGCATCTGGTGGAGCAGGTGCTGGAGATGTTCCATCTGACGGAGTATTTCAGCGCCATCTGCGGCGGCAGCCTGGACGAGCGGCACTGCGCGAAGCCCCTCATCGTGGCGGACGCCCTGGCCGCCTGCGGCGTCACCGACCGTGTCTCCGCCCTGATGATCGGCGACCGGAAGCACGACATCGAGGGGGCCAGGGCCAACGGCATCGCCGCCATGGGGGTGCTTTACGGCTACGGCAGCCGGGAGGAGTTCCTCCAGGCCGGAGCGGACTACATCTGCGGGGATTTTGAGGAGATGCGGCGCATCCTCCTCCCCAAATAGCACCAAAAAGAGAGAGAAAGGAAGGGAAAATCATGGCAAAGTCGGAATCCAACCAAAGCGCCAATCTGGGGGAGGGCAACGTCGGCAGGCTGCTGCTGCGGCTGGCCATCCCCTCCGTGGTGGCCCAGCTCATCAATATGCTCTACAACATTGTGGATCGCATTTACATCGGCCACATGCCGGAGGACGGCAGCCTGGCCCTGACCGGCCTGGGGCTGTGCTTCGCGGTCATCATTCTGATTTCCGCCTTTGCCTCCCTGGTGGGGGCGGGGGGCGCACCCCGTGCCGCCATTTACATGGGCAAGCAGGACAACAAGACGGCGGAGAAAATTCTGGGTAACTGCTTCACCGCGTTAATCCTCATAGCCGTTGTGCTGACGGTGGTGTTCCAGGTCATTGCGGAGCCGATGCTGCGCCTCTTCGGGGCCAGCGACAGCACCCTGCCCTACGCCCTGAGCTATATGCGCATCTACGTCATGGGGACGCTGTTCGTCATGACCGTCCTGGGGATGAATGTGTTCATCACTGCCCAGGGCTTCGCCAACTTCAGTATGCTGACCACGGTCATCGGCGCGGTGTGCAACATCATCCTGGACCCCATCCTGATTTTCGGCCTGAACATGGGGGTGCGGGGGGCGGCTACCGCCACCATCCTCAGCCAGGGGGTCAGCGCCGTGTGGGTGCTGCGGTTCCTGCTGGGGAAGAAGACCGTCCTCAAGCTGAAAAAGGAGCACCTGCCCATTCGGGGCGACGTGCTGCTGCCCTGTATGGCGCTGGGAGTCTCCCCCTTCGTGATGCAGAGCACCGAGGCCATTCTGAACGTCTGCTTCAACTCCAGCCTGGCCAAGTACGGCGGGGACGTGGCCGTGGGTTCCTTCACCATCATCAGCAGCTGTATGCAGTGTCTGAGCCTGCCTCTGATGGGAATGTGCCAAGGCGCCCAGCCCCTGATGAGCTTCAACTTCGGCGCCAGGAAGAACGACCGGGTGCGGCAGACCTTCCGGTACCTGCTGGTCATCTGCGTGGCCTTCTCCTGTCTGTTCTGCGTGGTGGCGGAGCTGGCTCCCACGGTGATGGCGGGCATCTTCTCCTCGGATGCGGAGATGATCAGCTACACCGCCTGGGCCATGCGCATCTACATGGCGGGAGCCTTCTCCATGGGGGTGCAGATGTGCTGCCAGCAGAGCTTTATGGCTCTGAGCCAGGCCAGGATCAGCCTGCTGCTGGCCTGCCTGCGGAAGATCATCCTGTTGATCCCCCTGATTTATATTCTGCCCAACTTCTTCGGGAACAAGGTGTTCGGCGTGCTGCTGGCCGAGCCGGTCAGCGACATCCTCGCCGCCGTCGTGACGGCTATCATGTTCTTCACCCACCTGAACGGCATTCTGGAGCAGGGGCCAGGCAAATAACCGAAGACCCAAAACGAGCGGTACCTGCAGTGGCAGGTATCGCTCGTTTTTATTTTATGCGATTTACAGCGTGATCCAGTACCGCTCCAGCACCCTGCCCTCCCTGGGCTCCGTTACGGTGGAATGGTACACCCCGCCGCAGGCCAGGATGGTGCGGCGGCTGGCCTCGTTCTCCGGCAGGCAGGCAATCAGCACCTTGTCCAGCCCTCCGGCCTTGCACAGAGGGAGCAGCGCCCGGAGCATGGCCTTGGCGTAGCCCTTGCGCCGCTCCGAGGGGCGGACGGAATAGCCGATGTGTCCGGCGTAGGTCAGATAGTCGTTCAGTTCCCACCGGAGCTGAATCATCCCCAGCAGTCTGCCGTCCGACTTGCGGACATAGACGTATTGGGTAGAGGGCATCATCCCCTCCGGTACCGTGTCCGGGCGGCTGAGCCGCTGGCAGTCGTCCAGCCAGCCCAGAGGGTCCTCCCGCCGCCTCAGGGAGCCGCAGCCGTCCATGTCGCTGCCCGCGTCCAGCAGTTCCTGCCGATAGGCGGCGATTTCGGCAGTGTGGCAAACGTTGGGAACGCACAGCACCGCCTCCCCCGGCTCTGCCAAGGCGGGCACCAACGGCTTCAGGGCCTCCCACAGCTGGGGCACGCCGGTGTAGTGAATGCCGTCGATGCCCGCTTCTGCGGCCCCCTGGAGGTTGCCCACATTGTCGTCAATCATGACGGCCTCCTCCGGGGCCACCCCCCGGCGCTCCAGCAGCAGCCGGAACAGGGTGGGGTCTGGCTTCACCAGATGTACCTCGCTGGAGATGACGATGCTGTCAAAGGCGCTGTAGAGATGCTCCCGGCTTAGCACCCGATGGAGGTACCCGGCGGGGGCGTTGGACAGCAGCGCCACCTGGCAGCAGGCCCGGAGCCGGGCCAGAAGGGGCAGGATGTCCCGATGGAGGACGGCCAGCTCCATCCAGTCCGCCATGATTTGCCCCGGGTCCTCCCCGGTCAGGGCGCTGAGGCGGCAGAAGTACTCCGTCTCGTCAATGTCCCCCCGGTCGGCGGGGATGCACAGGGCCATCTTCCGCCGGTCGGCCTCCTCCGGCGGGAAGTACCGCCGGAACCACTGAGGGGCCACCTCAGTGGAAATGACACCAAAAAAGTCGAAGATAATCAGTTTTTTGTCCATGATGTTACTCCTTCTTGTGGGCCAATGACATCAATTTATGATGCAATCTATCTTGGGTTAGGGGGGTAACGTAGCCGTACAGTCAGATTTCAGCGATGAAAGGATGACAAAATTGACGCCCGTTCCGCCGTAAGGCGGGAACGTGGGCGGCAATCCCCGCCAGCCGCCATCGGCGGCAGCTTTGGTGCGCAATAAGTTACATCGTCTGTTGCCTGATAGACCACTTATAGATTGGATAGCGCGAAGCCCCAGTGGGATAGGAGGAGGGTTCTTAGGGGGGAGCGAGGCCCCGAAGCTCCCCCCTGAGCCGCCCTCTTTTGCTACTTTTCTCGGCGGAGTGAGTTTGCGGCGTTAAGAAAATATGCCAGCGGCATATTTTTAGCCGAAAACCGCAGCCAGCTATGCTGGCAAGGCTCACTGACCGAGGAGGATATGTTAAAAGTGATAGCGCAGCAGTCAGGCCCCGCTTCCCTGGCAAGGGAAGGCCGGACAAAATCTCTACAGCGAACATTATCTAAGGAAAGCAATCCCTTTAAGTTGACGACATTGCCTCAGAGCCAAGGGCGTCTGGGCCGAAGCCGTGGGGCAGCAGTTCCGCCAGGGACGCGGTGCGGTACTCCCCCCGCCGGTTGGCCATGTAAACGGTCAGGTCAGGGGCGAACTCGTACAGCATTTGGCGGCAGGCTCCGCAGGGGGTACAGAAGTCCTCCGTGTCCCCCACCACTGCCAGCCGGGTGAAGTTCCGGCGGCCTTCGCTGACCGCCTTCACCAGGGCGGTGCGCTCCGCGCAGAGGGAGGAGCCGTAGGCGGCGTTCTCCACATTGCAGCCGGTGTACACCGTGCCGTCGGCGCACTCCAGCGCCGCCCCCACCGGGAAGCCGGAGTAGGGGGCGTAGGCCAGGGGCAGCATGGCGCTGGCCTGCTGAATCAGTTCTTCCGGGGTCACAAAATCCCTCCTGTCATGTCCTGTATATCATATCAGTTCCAAAACTGGGCGTCAGGGTCATAGTCAAAGTAGTAGGCGGCCAGCAAATCGACACATGCGCCGTAGCTAGCCATGACATCCTCCTCCCCGTAGCTTTTCGCTACGCCGGAGTAAACGCTCTGGCTGGCGGTCTTGGCGGGGCTTTCCAGCGCCGCCCAGTAGCGGCTGTTGGCGGTGTTGTCCGCCCGGGCTGCCGCGCTGAGGTGGGCGGCGGCGTCCGCCCAGAGGGTGGCGTCCGCCTTGTACAGGGCGTTGCTGAGATGGATGTAAGCCGCCATGCAGGCGGAGTAGGCGAAATCCACATTGTCGCTCTGGGCCCCGGCCAGGATGGCCAGGAAGTTGCACTCCTCCTCCGAGGCGATATTCCGCTGGTGGGACAGCTCGTGGAGCAGCGTGAAGGGCACCAGGTACTCCGGCTGATCCACATTCACCATGGATTCCCCGGTGAAGGGGAAGTAGAAGCCGGTGAAGCCCATATAGCTGAGGATGCGGGAGAACACCATGGGCTTGGGCTGCCGGACGGCCCCCTCCAGACAGGGGAATTCCTCCAGCAGGCCGTCATAGACCGTTGTGGCCTGGGCGAACAGGGCGTCCGAATCCTGAATGTACAGGCCGTCCTCGTCCCGCTCCACCGCCTCCGCCAGTCCGCTGGCCCGGTCGGAGAAGGCCACCAGCAGGGTGTATAGCTCCGAGGCGTTGGTGCCCCGGTCAACCAGGCCGGTCATGTCGGCAAGGCTGTCGGCGTAGTAGTTGGCCCCCCACATCAGGGTGTAGCCGGTATAGGCGATGAGGGCCGCACTGCCCAGGGCCAGCGCCCGGCGGAGCAGCCGCTTGCACCGCCCCTTGCGGGTAATCAGTAAGTACACGGTGCGCGCCAGGAATCCCACCCCGGCGAGTATCGCCGCCGCCCAAATGACCTCCGCCACGCCGAAGGGCAGGAAGGCGCACAGCCAGGAGACGCCGCTTTTGATGGGGGAGGTGACCTGCCGCACCCAAACGTTCATCCACGCCTGGTTGCCCTTGCAGAGCTGGAACAGCCCCAGCAGGGCGGCGGGAACGGCTGCCCAGGCCAGGCTGACCCACAGCCAGCCCAGGCTGCGGAGGCGGGAGGGTATCGTCGGTTTTTGCTGTGGCATGGGGTGCACCCCTTTCCGGTTCAGGTACCTCCATTTTACCACACCGTAGGGCTGATAGGCAAGTGCGGCGGCGCTGGAAAATGCCGCCGGTTCCCTCCGGGGGTGTTGTCAGGTTAAGAAGTGTACCCCCAAGTTACCGCCACCCCCAAAGAGGCAAAAAGGGCTGCCCCGCAGGGAATCCCCACAGGGCAGCCCGGAAGAAAGGAGAAGCGTATTCAGATTCAGGTTCCCGCCTCCGCCCAGACGGCCAGCACCGCATCGGTGAGGGCTTCGGCATAGTCCTCCATCCGGCTGTCAAAGAGGCGGTTGTCCTCCTCGTTTTGCAGGAAACCCATCTCCACGATCAGAGCGGGCATTTTGGTCAGGCGGCACACGTCGTAGTCCTCGTTGGGGTTGGTCTGGGAGCCGCTGTGGCAGCCTCGGCTGCCGGAGACCCCCGCCGCTGCTAGGGCGTCCTCCACCTGGGCGGCCCAGTCCACCGTTGTGGCGGAGGCTGCGGTGGAGTACCAGATTTCAATACCGCTGCCGCTGCCGTCCGAGGAGGCGTTCCTATGTAAGGAAAGGAAAAAGTCCGCCCCCGCGTCGTTGGCGATGGCGGCTCGTTCGGCCCGGGAGACGTAGGTGTCGTCCTCCCTGGTCATCACCACGGTGATGCCCTGGGCCTCCATGGCCTCCCGCACCGCCAGAGCCAGGGCCAGATTGTCCTCCGACTCCAGGCGGCCCTGGTAGCTGGCGCCCTGGTCGCTGCCGCCGTGGCCGGGGTCGATGCAGACGACGAAGCTGCCGCTGTCCGCAGTGGGGCTGGGGGAGGACGCCGAAAGGGTGGGGAGGCCGTCCGTTTCCAGGAACATCAGCAGCGCCGCGGCGGCTGCGGCAATCAGCAATATATTGCGCAGCGGATGGCGCTTGCTCTTCCGCGCCCGAGAGGGCGGGGTGTGCTGCGGTGCAGGGGTATCGGAACGCCTGGCCATGGAAGGGCCTCCTTTCGTATAAAGGTGGGAAACGACCTGTTTTGACAAAATCGTTGCCCTCATTATAGGTTTCAGGAGGCGAAACGTCAATCAGATGGGAGAAATTGTAAGAAAACCTTAAGAAATGGCGGCCGGTGATGGGCGCTCGGCCTGTCGGGAGCGTGGGCAGTGATTTGCCTGGTATGCGCATACGCAATCGTCTGTGTCCACGCAAACTGTTCGCGTTTCTCCTATGGAAGGGGGCAGAAATTGGAACCACGGCCCTTGCCATTTTGACGCCGCAGTCTCCTCTGTTCAGAAGGCTCCAAAGCTGTTCTCAAAACGTTCCCGGGGAGAGAAGCGCTCCTCTCTCTGGCGCCTTGCCTCAGGACGGCCTGACCCTACGAGAAAGTCTTACAAAATTATTAAAATTTGAAAAGCCGGTTCCATTTTCGGAATAAATGTGTTATAATATTTTGTCGATGGCGTTTGTTGTCTGTCTGCCGCTGTTTTTGCCCGTTTTGAGGGCGGAATGGCGTTTTTTCAGGGAGGAGCCTCCCGCCGATCCTGTCGGTCGGAACCAAAACGATACGATTACAAAGGAGTAGATCAACTTGAAGCTGATTAGCTTTGCCGTCCCCTGCTACAACTCTGCGGCTTATATGTCCCACTGCATTGAAACACTGCTCAGCGCAGGGGAGGAGGCGGAGATTATTCTGGTGGACGACGGCTCCACCGATGAGACGGGAGCCATCGCCGACGCCTATGCGGAGCAGTATCCCACCATCGTGCGGGTCATTCATCAGCCCAACGGCGGCCACGGCGAGGGCGTGAATCAGGGCGTCCGGAATGCCGCCGGGGTCTATTACAAGGTGGTGGATTCGGACGACTGGCTGGATACGCAGGCGCTGAGCCAGGTGATGGCGAAGCTGCGGGAGTTTGCCGCCCAGCCGAAGCCGGTGGACATGGTCATTGCCAACTACGTCTATGAGCACGTAGAGGACGGCACCCACCATACCGTAGACTATCACAGGGTATTCCCGGAGGACAGAGTGTTCACCTGGGACGATGTGGGTCACTGGGGGGTCAGCCAGTATCTGCTGATGCACTCTGTTATTTACCGTACCCAGCTTCTGCGGGACTGCGGGCTGGAGCTGCCCAAGCACACCTTCTATGTGGACAATATCTTCGTCTATCAGCCCCTGCCCAGCGTGTATACCATGTACTACATGAATCTGGACCTGTACCGTTACTTCATCGGCCGGGCCGACCAGAGCGTCAACGAGGCGGTGATGGTGAAGCGCATTGACCAGCAGCTGCTGGTCACCCGGCTGATGATCGACTGCTGCGACCTGACGGCGCTGCGCCAGCGCCGGAAGAAGGTGGCGGTTTATATGACCCGCTACCTGACCATGATGATGTGTATCTGCTCCATGTTCCTGATCATTGACGGCAGCGACGAAGCGCTGCAAAAGCGGGAGGACATCTGGGCCTACCTGAAGCAGTCGGATGCGCATCTCTATGAGAAGATTCGCCACCGCAGCCTGGCTACCATGACCATGCTGCCCACCTACCAGGGCCGGAAGCTCACCGTTCGGGTGTATCATCTGGTGCAAAAGGTCTATAAATTCAACTAAACATTCCCACATCGGGGGAAACGACCCAGGCAGCCGTTACTCATTCAGGTGACGGCTGTTTCCGTCTTAGTGGCCCGGTTCGCCGCTTGAAGGCCAAAAAAGAGCGCCGGAATCTCCGGCGCTCTGGGAAGCGGCTGTTTAGAATCGCTTTTTGTTCAGCAGATCCTGCCGAATCTGCCACAGCTTGGGGGACAGGTCCACATAGTAGGTGTGGGGGTTTTCAAACCGCTTCACCTCGTCCCACAGGAGGTCGATCTGTCCGGCACAGTAGGATTGGATGTCCTGGATGGAGGGGGACTGGTACACCAGCTTGCCGCCCAGGAAAATCGGCTCCTGCAGGTTGCGGGAGTGGAAGTTGGTGAAGGTCTTCCGTTTCCAGTTGTAGCGGGGGTCGAACAGCTCCAAATCCTTGCTGTCGTCGATTTCCTCATCGTGGACGCACAGTACGTCCACAAAGGCGTTCCCCGTCTCGTTGTCATACAGGCGGTACACCTTCTTGAAGTGGGGGACGGTAACCTTCTCCGGGTTCTCGGAGATTTTGATTTTGGGCTGCACAACGCCGTTTTCGTCCTCCACGGCCACCAGCTTGTATACGCCGCCGAACACCGGCGTGCTCTTGGAGGTGATGAGCCGCTCGCCTACGCCGAAGGCGTCCAGTTGGGCCCCCTGTTGGAGCAGGTCGCGGATCAGGTACTCATCCAGCGAATTGGAGGCCACGATTTTGCACTCCGTCAGCCCGGCATCGTCCAGCATCTTACGGGCGTTTTTGGAGAGGTAGGTCAGGTCGCCGGAGTCCAGCCGGATGGCGCACTTCGTAATGCCCTTGGGCAGCAGCACCTCCTTGAAGGCGCGGATGGCGTTGGGGACGCCGGATTTCAGCACGTTGTAGGTGTCCACCAGCAGGGTGGCGTTGTTGGGGTACAGCTCACAGTAGGTCTTGAAGGCGGTATACTCGTCGTCAAACATCTGCACCCAGGAGTGGGCCATGGTGCCGGTGGCGGGCACCTGATAATCCCGGTCGGCCTGGACGCAGGCAGTGCCGGTGCAGCCGGCGATGTAGGCGGCCCGCGCCCCCAGGATGGCTCCCTCCGCACCCTGGGCCCGGCGGGAGCCGAACTCAGAGATGGGGCGTCCCTCCGCCGCCCGAACGATGCGGTTGGCCTTAGTGGCGATGAGGCTCTGATGGTTCAGGCAGAGGAGCAGATAGGTCTCGATGAACTGGGCCTGGATGGCCGGGGCCCGGACGGTCAGGATCGGCTCCCTGGGAAAGATGGGGGTGCCCTCCGGCACGGCCCAGATGTCGCCGGTGAATTTAAAAGTGCGCAAATAGTCCAGAAATTCCTCCTGGAAGCAGCCCTTCCCCCGGAGGTAGGCGATGTCCTCCTCATCAAAGCGGAGGTTCTGGATATAGTCAATGACCTGCTCCAAACCGGCGGCGATTGCAAAGCCCCCTCCGTCGGGCACGTCCCGGAAGAATACGTCGAAATAGGTTATCTGGTCCCGCATGGGGGATTGGAAGTAGCCGTTGGCCATGGTCAGCTCGTAAAAATCGCAGAGCATGGTATAGTTTGTCTGAGCTTTCATATAAATCTCCATTCTGCCGCTATGCGTTGGCAAAAAGGGCAGAAAACCTCCCAAGCGGCGGCAGAGGTTTTCTGTGTGCGCCGTGCCCGTTCCCGGGGCGGGGTGCGGGGCTGCATCATGGTTTGCCGGAGCCATCCAAAGCGGAAGCGCGATTCCGGCGGTTTCAGATGCATTTCAGTTTTTTGTCTATTATAAGAGGAATAGGACAGAAATGCAAGGGCCAATTTGTCTTGACAGGTGTCATAACGCTGTTTTTGCGCGAAGGAGGGCAAGGGTTGTCTATTCTATGCTGCCCGGTGTGCGGGCTTCCGCTGGAGCGGGAGGAAACTGCCTGGCGCTGCGCCAGGCGGCACAGCTTCGATATTGCGAAGGAGGGCTACGTCCACCTGCTGCCCGCCAACCAAAAGCACTCCAAGGCCCCCGGCGACGATAAGGGGATGGCGGCGGCCCGGAACCGCTTTCTCACCCGTGACTATTACCGCCCCCTGCGGGAGGCGCTGGAGGGGCTGGCGGTGGAACTCACCGGGGACAGCGTCACCCTGCTGGACTCCGGCTGCGGCGAGGGGTACTACACCGCAGGCGTCTATCATACCCTGTGCCAGGCGGGGAAGGCGGTGGACGCCACCGGCATTGACATCTCCAAATTCTCCCTGCGCTGGGCCGCCAAACGGGAGAAGGGCATCGACTTCGCCGTGGCCTCCGCTTACCGCCTGCCGGTGGAAAGCGGCAGCGTGGATCTGCTGCTGAACTGCTTCTCCCCGCTGGCCATCGGGGAGTTCCGCCGGGTGCTGAAACCGGGGGGCGCCTTCCTCTATGTGGTGCCTGGGCCGGAGCATCTGTGGGAGCTGAAGCAGATCCTCTATGACCGGCCCTACCGGAACGAGGAGCAGCGCATCCCCTACGAGGGGTTCCGCTATGACCGCGTGGTGCGGGTGGAAGGGCACATCCACCTGCCCAATCAGGAGGCCATTCACGACCTGTTCCAGATGACCCCCTACTACTGGAAAACGCCGAGAGAGGGTGCTGAGCGGCTGGCGCAGTGCGACGCGCTGGACGTTCAGAGTTCCTTTGACATACACGTATTCCGCCGCACAACACTCTGAAGAAAGGTACTTCGCAATGAACAAGCAAAAAGAAAACCGAGTCAATGCAAGAAAACCGCGCGGCGGCCCCGCCCTTTTCCGGAACCACAAGGACGCCATCCTCCAATGGGTCAGCAGAGTGCTGTTCTGGGCAGGCCCCTTCATCAACCTGCTGATGGTGGAACTGCTGAACCAGAAGAATCCCTTCGACAACCTGAATTTTACCGAATTCTGGATGAACCTGGCACTGTATATCCTCCTGTACGCCGTGGTGTGGCTGATTTTGGGGCGCAGGCGGCGGACGGCGGCGGTAGTTTCCGCCTTCTGCTTCCTGTTCGGCACGGTGAACTACTATGTGGTGCGTTTCCGGGGGAAAATCCTGTTCCCCTCGGATATCACCTCCTGGCAGACGGCGGCCAATGTGGCCGGCACCTATGATTTCACGCCGGACGGTTGGTTCTTTGGGGCGCTGGCGGTCTTTGTGGCCTACCTGCTGCTCATCAAGTTCGTCATGGTGCCGCAGAGCCACCGCTCCGGTTTCCCAAAGCAGAAGCACATCCCGGAGGTGCTGGTGGGCCTGGCCTCCGCGTGCTACGTCTTCGCCTTCTTCTTCTCCAGCTGGCTGCCCGATGCGGGCATTAAGGTGCAGCAGTGGAAAACCCAGAGCAACGGCTTCCTGCTGAACTTTTCCATCGCCCTGCGCTACAGCAGCGTGGAGGAGCCGGAGGGCTACTCCACGGAGGCGCTGACCGACCTGATTACCACCCTGACGGAGGAGCAGGCGGACGAGGACACTACCATGGAGGTGATTCAGGACTACAACTTCTCCTCCTTCCAGATGCTGGAGGCCGGGGACTACGACAGCGACCCGGACGAAACCGTCACCCCCACCAACATCATCTGCATCATGGACGAGACCTTTGCCGACATGAGCATCTTTGACGCCCTGGATGTCAGCGGCGACACCTGCCCCTTCTTCCACTCCCTCCAGGAGAACACCATCAAGGGCTGGATGTACTCCCCGGTCACAGGCGGCGGCACCGCCTCGGTGGAGTATGAGTTCCTGACCGGCAACTCCCAGACCTTCCTGCCGGAGGGTACCGTGGCTTATGACCTGTATGTGAAGGACGAGCAGCCCTCCCTGGTCTCCTGGGCCGCCGCCCTGGGCTACAGCACCACCGCTTTCCATCCCTACTATTCCACTGGCTGGAACCGGCCCATGGTGTACACCTACATGGGCTTTGACGACCAAATCTACACCACCGACCTGACGGATAAGGAGTTCATCCGGGGCTACGTCTCCGACTCCTTCGACTTCCAGACCCTTATGCAAATCACTGAGGAACAGAACGCCAACGGCGAGAAGAGCTTCATCTTCAACGTCACCATCCAGAACCACGGCGGCTACGCGCAAAGCTGGAGCAACCTGACCCGCTACCTGACCGTGGGGGAGGAGCAGGCCGGTGAGGACGAGACTACGGAGCAGTTCCTGGACCTGATGCGGGCCACCGACGAGGCTCTGGAGGAGTTAATTACCTACTACAGCAGCGTTGACGAGCCTACCATCATCGTCTTTTTCGGCGACCATCAGGGCAAGCTGGACACGGAGGTCTATGAGGCCCTGTATGGCAAAGACCTGGACGACCGCACCCTGGCCGAGGTGGAGCAGCAGTACATCACCCCCTTCTTCATCTGGGCCAACTATGACATCGAGGAGGCCCAGGACGTGATGATTTCCACCAACTACCTGAGCACCCTGATGGTGGCCCAGACCAACCTGCCCATGACCGGCTATCAGCAGTTCCTGGCGAATCTGTATGAGGAGCTGCCGGTCATCAACCCCATCGCCTACATCGACAAGGACGGCAACATCACCGACGACAGCAGCGAGCTGACGGAGGAGCAGCAGGAACTGCTGGCTCAGTACTCCTACCTCTCCTACTACAGCCTGTTCCAGCGCACCGACGATGAGACGGTGACCAGCTTCTACTACCTGGACGGGTACGAAGCGGACTGAGCCGCCACCTAAACAGAGAAAAACCAGTGAGACGAGCAATCGTCTCACTGGTTTTTCTTTGTGCCTCCAACGAGGCGGGGAAATTACTTGTTTACGGTCAGCGCATCCGTAAACTCATACTGCTTGTCCCAAATCTCCAGGGCGACAGGGGCGGTCTTGTCCTCGTTGACGATGGAGACCGTATCCGGCGTAACGGTGACGCTCAGCTTCTGCCCGCGCCACAGGATGGTGTAGTCCAGTTTGTTCCACGCATCGGGGAGGTTCGGGCTGATGCGGAGCTTGCCGCCCAGCATCCGCAGGCCACCGAAGCCGTAGGTTACGCACTGCCACAGGCCGCCGTAGGAGGCCGCATGGATGCCCGCGTCGGAGGAGTGGGGGTTGGCGTTGTCCAGGTCGATCATGCAGGCCTTTTCGAACATCTGATAGCCCAGCTCCGGGTTGCCAATGTCGCAGGCCAGCACCGAGTGGGTGGAGAGGCTCAGGCTGGAGTCGTGGAGGCAGCGGGGCTCGTAGTAGTCCCAGCTGGCCAGCTTGACCTCGTGGGGGAACAGCTCCTCCAGCAGATAGAACAGCACCATCACGTCCGCCTGCTTGGAGACCTGAATCTTGGTGATCTGCTCCTGGTTGTAGTCCTTATAAATGCCGCCGACGTGGGCCTGCTGCTTGTACTTGGTCAGGTCGATGTCCTTCAGGGTCAGATAGGTGGTGTCCTGAGGCAGGACGCCGTCCTCCGTGGGCTGGGTCAGGAAGATCTTATCCCGCTGCTCCGTCCACTGGGCGTAGCACTCTGCCAGGCCCAGCTTGGCGTCCAGGGCGGCGTACAGTTCCGGCTTCTCCGCCTTCAGCAGGTCGGTGTACTCGATGGCCTTGCCCATGTTCCACCAGGCCATGTAGTTGGTATAGGCGTTGTCGTTGACGTGCTCCTTGTACTCGTCGGGGCCGACCACATCGTTGATGTGGAGTTTGCCGTCCTCGCCTGGCTCCAGGCGGCTGCTCCAGAACTTGGCGCAGTCGAGAATCAGCTCATAGCCGTACTTGTCCATGTAGTCCTGGTCACCGGTGCACTCATAGTACTGCCACACGCCGAAGGCCACGTCGGAGGTAATGTGAATCTCAATGAAGCCCGTCCAGACCTTGATGAGCTGGCCGGTGACAACATCGGTGCCCATGTACTCCGGCGTCACCTCGCCGTCATCCAGCCAGGCGGACTCCCAGGGGAACTGGGCGCCCTGATAGCCGTTGTGCTTTGCCTTGGCGTGCGCACCGGGGAGGGAGAGGTAGCGGTACTCCTCCAAACTCCGGGCCACCTCCGGCATGGTGAAGGTGAAGTAGGGCAGGAGGAAAACCTCCGTATCCCAGAAGGTGTGGCCCTTGTAGCCCTCGCCGGAGAAGCCCTTGGCGCCGATGTTCATCCGGTTGTCATGGGCGGGGGTCATCAGCTGCATATGGTACTGGGCGAAGCGGATCACCAGCTGGTCAAAGGCGGGGCCGTCAATGGTGATGGGCACCCGATCCCACACCTTCTCCTGCCAGCAGGCGGCGGATTCCGCAGCCAGGGCGTCGAACCCCGCGGCCTCGTCCGCTTTCAGCTGCTCCAGAGCGTACTCCTGCACCTGGGCCACGGTCAGGTTTGCAGCCTCCTTGTCCCGGGTGGTGTAGACGTTGGAGAACTTCTCCATCACCAGGGTCTGGCCCGCCTTCACCTGGAAGGTGAATTTGGAGAACATCCGGCGGCGGAGGATGTTGATGTCGCTCGTGGGGACGGCCTCCGCCCCGTCCAGGGTGAACCGATGGGTGGCGTCCACCACAAAGGTGATGTTGGACTGAATGGTGCGGGGGATGAACTGGAGGTACTTCTTGTCATAGAATCGGGTCTGACCCTCAGTGAAGTGCTGGGAGCCGTCGCAGGCCACCCGCCCGTCGATGCCGGACTGGAGGGTGACGGTGGAATCCTGGCAGGGGGTCACGGAGACCCGGGCTGCAATGGTGTGCAGCCGCTTCAGGGAGACGATGCGCTCAAAGTTCAGCTGGTAGCGTGCGCCGTCCGGTGCGCTCCACTCCACCTCACGGGTCAGCAGGCCGGTTTTCAGGCTCAGCGTCCGGGCGTAGCTGTGGATGGTGCCCTGGGTCAGGTCGAACCGTACTCCGTTCAGGGTCAGCTCGATGTTGGTCACGTCGGCAGCGTTGGGCAGCTCCGTGACCTCCTCCGGGGAAAACTGGTCAAAGGTACCCGCCACCAGCAGATCACGGGTCTCCCCCAGGTACTGCTCCTCTGTAGCGGAGCGCAGGCCCAGGTAGCCGTTGCCCAGGCAGAAGTTGGCTTCCACCTTGCCCAGGGCGTTGGGGTCGAAACTGGTTTCTACAATCTCCCACTGGCCTTCGCGGCTAAAATCTAACATAGTGTTTCAGCTCCTTACAATATCTGATTTATTATATATCATAATATAATGATATATCAGAATATAACGCTGTGATTGCGGCGTTGCTCAGCCCAGCACCATCTTGGCGCAGCCGTAAATGCCTGCATCGTTCCCCAGTTCCGCCAGGGCAAATTCCGTATTGCGAAAGGCGCGGAACGCATACTTCCGATAGCTGCGCTCGATTGGCGCAAGCAGCACATCTCCCGCCTTGGACAGACCGCCGCCGATGAGGAACATCTCCGGGTTCACGGTGCTGGCCATGGCGGTCAGCGCCCAGCCCAGCTTCTCGCCCAGTTCGTCCAGCAACTCCAGCGCAAGAGGGTCTCCTTCCCGCGCCACATCGCAGACATCCTTTGCGCTCAGCCGCTTTTTATCCCGCAAAATGGAGGGCCTGGACGCCTGCCGGAAAAGCTCCAGTTTCGCGCAGCGCAACAGGCCGGTGGCGGAACAGTATTGCTCCAGACAGCCGTATTTTCCGCACTTGCAGGGAACGGTTGCGTTTCTGTCTACGCAGAAGTGGCCGATCTCCCCTGCGGCGCCCTCGCTGCCGGACATGACCCGTCCATCCGCTACGACGCCGCAGCCAATGCCGGTGCCCAGGGTCACCATGACCGCACTGTTGCAGTGGTTGGCTGCGCCCTTCCACAGCTCCCCCAGGGTGGCGGCGTTCACATCATTGGTCACCCGGAATTTGGTGATACCAGGCTCCAATTCCTGCATGACCGTCGGCAGGCTCTGCTCCCCCCAGTTCAAATTGACGCACTGCAAAACAGTCCCGTCCTGTTTCACCGGCCCCGGCACCCCCATGCCGACGCCCTCCACCTGGCTCCAGGACACCTGATTTTGGGCCATCCAGCCCCGAAGGGCGTCCAGTGCGTCCGGCAGAACATGGCTCCCGCCGTCCTCAGTTCGGGTGGGAATCTGCCACTTTTCCAGCAGCGTCCCATCCGTCCGGAAGGCGCCCAGCTTGATGGCAGTGCCGCCGATGTCCACACCAAAGACATATGGTAACATTGCTTTTCCTCCGCCTTTCCAATCTGTCGGCGTTACAGGATATTCAACAAATCGGAGAAGGAGGTCAGGTCATAGTCCTCCATACCGCAGCCCTTGGCGTCCCCAAACAGGGCCAGGGCGGTCATGCCGCCGGCCTTCGCCGCCTCGATGCCGGCCTTGGCGTCCTCCACCACGGCGCAGTCCGCCGGGTCGATGCCGATTTTGGCGGCGGATTTCAGGAACACCTCGGGGTCGGGCTTGGAGTGGGTGATGTCAGTGCCGTCGGCGATGGCGTCAAAGAAGTCGCCCAGGCCCAACTGACCCAGGATGAACTTGGTATTCTTGCTGGAGGAGCCGATACTCAGCTTGTAGCCGCGATTCCGCAGCTCGTTCAGGGTGTCCTTCACCTCGTCGGTCAGGTCGGCGGGGCTCATGTTCTTCAGCAGGTCGCGATAGGTGTCGTTCTTCTCGGTGGCGAAGGCTTCCTTCTGCTCCTCGGTATAGGTCTCGGTGGCCCGCTCCAGGATGATCTCCAGGCTGGCCATGCGGCTGACGCCGCGGAGCCGGTCGTTGATCTTCTCGTCAAAGTAGATGCCCAGCCGGTCGGCCAGGGCCTTCCATGCCTGGTAGTGGTACTTGTCAGTGAAGCAGATGACGCCGTCCAGGTCGAAGATGACCGCTTTCTTCTCAAATTTCATCAGTTGTCGTTCCTTTTCTAAAGTAGTAGTAGTGTTTATAGCCCCTCTCCAAGGGCTGTCCGCCGGGGACAGGATGCCGCGTTTGCGGCTTTCCCTTCTATTATAGCAGATTGTTTTTGAAAATGGATTCACTGGCACAATATGTAGATATTTGGCACAAACTGTATTCAATATTGGGGAAGAGGACGCGCCTCTCCGGTTGGATGGGGCGAAAGAGGCGCTTTTGCTACGCAGAAACCCCTATGACAATCGGAGCATCGCCATAGGGGTTTTCGCGTTGGTGCCGGTGGTGGGACTCGAACCCACACGCCATCGCTGGCAACGGATTTTGAGTCCGCCTCGTCTACCAATTCCAACACACCGGCATTACAGGACTTATTATAACACGTTCCCCGCTAAATGGCAAGCGGAAAATCACCGGTGGAACGGGATTTCTCCCCCGCACCGCCCCCAGTCCCACAGGCAAAGCCATCAAATAGCCGATTTTTTCGGTTTTTCCTCTTGCAAAACGGTTGCCGCTGTGCTATAACTTAAATCAACAGGCTGAGAATGGGAAAATGGCGGAGCCTGTGCGCGGCAGAGAGCCCCTGTCACCGGCTGAAAGCAGGGGTAGCGTACACCCGCCTGGTTCGCCCGGGAGCCGCTGTGGAGACACAAGCCGTTCGTCCGCGTTAAGGCGTCAAGCGGCCCGCAGGTCTTGCGGGCAATGCGGGTGGTACCGCGGAAGGGTTTGCCTTTCGTCCTGCTGTTGGCAGGATGGAGGGTTTCTTTTTTGCCCCGCCCGGCTGAATTTCCGTACTGAGGAGAGGAGTATTCCTGTTATGATGAAGGAGCAACTGGCAAAAATCAAAGAGGACGCTCTGGCCGCCATCCACGCCGCCGGGCAGTCTGACGAGCTGGACGCCGTCCGGGTGAAATACCTGGGCAAGAAGGGCGAGCTGACCGCCGTCCTGAAGCAGATGGGCAAGCTGCCCAGCGAGGAACGGCCCGTCATGGGCCAGATGGCCAACGAGGTGCGCGCCGCCCTGACCGACGCCATCACCGAGCAGAGCAAGGCCCTGGCCGACGTGGCCCTGAACCTGAAGCTGAAGGCGGAGACGGTGGACGTCACCATGCCCGGCCAGCGGCAGGCCGTGGGCCACAAGCACCCCATCACCATGGTCATTGACGAGGTGACGGACGTGTTCATCGGCATGGGCTTCCAGGTGGTGGAAGGGCCGGAGGTGGAGCTGGCCGCCTATAACTTCACCAAGCTGAACACCGAGGAGGGCCACCCCGGCCGGGAGTGGACGGACACCTTCTATATCACCCCCGGCGACGTAGACCCCAAGAACGACGCCGTCCTGCTGCGGAGCCAGACCTCCCCCATGCAGGTGCGCACCATGGAGACCCGGAAGCCCCCCATCCGCATCGTGGCCCCCGGACGGGTGTACCGCAAGGACGAGGCCGACGCTACCCACTCCCCCATGTTCCACCAAATCGAGGGCATGGCCATTGACAAGGGCATCACCATGGCCGACCTGAAAGGCACCCTGAACGAGGTAGTCAAGAGCCTCTATGGGGAGGACGCCCAGACCCGGTTCCGCCCCCATCACTTCCCCTTCACCGAGCCCAGCTGCGAGGTGGATGTGCAGTGCTTCGAGTGCCACGGCAAGGGCTGCTCCGTCTGCAAGGGCGAGGGCTGGATCGAGGTGCTGGGCGCCGGGATGATTCACCCCAAGGTGCTGGAGGGCTGCGGCATTGACCCGGACGTCTACTCCGGCTGGGCCTTCGGCATGGGCGTGGAGCGCCTTGCCATGATGCGCTACGGCATCAACAATTTGAAGCTGTGCTTTGAGAACGACGTCCGCTTCCTGGAGCAGTTCTGAGAGAGGAGAGGAATACCATGATTTTATCCAGAAAATGGCTGAATGAATTTGTGGACGGGGTGTCCGTGGCGGAGGTCAGCGACAAGGCTTTCTCCGAGGCCATGACCCTGTCCGGCTCCAAGGTGGAGACGGTTGAGGACCACGCCGCCCAGTTCAAGAACGTGGTGGTGGGCAAGATTTTGTCCATGGAGAAGCACCCCAACTCCGACCATATGTGGGTCGTCCAGATGGACGTGGGGGAGGCGGAGCCTGTCCAAATCTGCACCGGCGCGTGGAACATCCATGTGGGCGACCTGGTGCCGGTGGCCCGGCACAACGCCCTGCTGCCCGGCGGCGTGAAAATCACCAGGGGCAAGCTGCGGGGCGTCCTCTCCAACGGAATGCTCTGCTCCCTGGCGGAGCTGGGGGTGGACACCCGTGACTTCCCCTACGCCACCATTCAGGCCGCCGCCATCCTGGGGGACTACCACGTCCTCCCCGGTGAGAAGCCCTCTATCCCGGAGGACGTTCAGCCCGGCCTGCGCATTTATGGCAAGGTGTACACCGCCAAAGTCCTCTCCTGCGAGACGGTGGCCTACTCCACCTATCAGCTCACCGTGGACTGGGGCAAGGGGGAGAAGTCAGTCTCCACCCGCTGCGCCAACATCCACGAAGGGGACATGATTTGCGTCAACACCGCCTCCGGCGAGGTGCTGACCCTGGCAGGCCTCCACGCCCAGCAGAAGGAGTTCCCCAACTGCATTGAGGACGGCATCTTCATCCTGGACGAGGACTGCCAGCCCGGCGACAGCATTCCCGCCGTGCTGGGCCTGGACGACCATGTGGTGGAGTTTGAAATCACCCCCAACCGCCCGGACTGCCTGGGCGTTATCGGGCTGGCCAGGGAGGCAGCCGTCACCTTCGGCCATCCTCTCAAGCTCCACGAGCCGGAGATTCAGGGGGCTGGCGGCAGCATTCTGGACTACGCCGACGTGGACATCCTGGACGGCGACCTGTGCCCCCGCTACTGCGGCCGCCTGGTGAAGAACGTAAAAATCGGCCCCTCCCCCAAGTGGATGCGGGAGCGGCTCCGCGCCTCCGGCGTCCGCCCCATCAACAACATCGTAGACATCACCAACTACGTCATGCTGGAGTACGGCCAGCCCATGCACTCCTTTGACTTCTCCTGCGTGGAGGGGCATCACATCAACGTCCGCCGGGCCTATCCCGGAGAGAACATGACCACCCTGGACGGCAAGCCCCACAAGCTGAATGAATCCATGCTGGTCATTGCCGACGAGGTAAAGCCCATTTGCGTGGCCGGTGTCATGGGCGGCGAGAACTCGGAAATCACCGACGGCACCACTGAGGTGTTCTTCGAGTCCGCCAACTTCAACGGCGTCTCCGTCCGCAAGACCGCCATGGCCCTGGGGATGCGCACCGAGGCCTCCGCCCGGTACGAGAAGGGGCTGGATCCCATGAACACCCTTCCCGCCGTGCAGCGGGCCTGCGAGCTGGTGGAGCTGCTGGGCTGCGGCGACGTGGTGGACGGCGTCATTGACGCGGTGGCCCAGGACTACGTCCCCACCCTGGTGAAGCTGGAGCCGGACAAGGTCAACGGCCTGCTGGGCACCGCCTTCTCCAAAGAGGAGATGACCGCCATTCTGCTGCACCTGGGCTTCCAGCTGATGGAGGACGATGTGCTGGTGGTGCCCTCCTGGCGGGGCGACGTGTCCCACTACTCCGACATTGCGGAAGAAGTGGCCCGGTTCACCGGTTACAACAACCTGCCCACCACCCTGATGCGGGGGGACACCACCCGTGGCGGCCTGACCGTGAAGCAGCAGGGGGAGCATCTGGTGGGCAGCGTCTGCCGGGGCCAGGGCTATGACGAAATCATGACCTACTCCTTCATCAGCCCCAACTACTATAACAAGATCCGCCTGCCGGAGGACGCGCCGGAGCGCAATAGCATCCGCATCCTGAACCCTCTGGGGGAGGATACCTCCATCATGCGCACCACCGCCCTCCCCTCCCTGCTGGAGACGCTGGCCAGAAACTACCAGTACCGCAACCCCGTGGCCAAGCTATATGAGCTGGCCCGTATCTACCTGCCCCAGGAGGGCACCGCCATGGCGGACGAACGGCAAATCGTCTCCCTGGGCGGCTACGGCGGGAAGCAGAGCTTCTTCACCCTGAAGGGGGACGTGGAGGCCCTGTTCGACGCCTTCCGTATCCAGGGCGTGACCTATCAGGCGGAGCGGGAGAACCCCACCTGGCACCCCGGCCGCTGCGCCAACATCCTGCTGAATGGCAAAGTGATTGGTATCCTGGGTCAGCTGCACCCCCTGACCGCCGCCAATTACGACGTGGACGTGCCGCTGTATGCCGCCCAAATCAGCTTCCAGGCCATCCTGGATGCCCAGCCCCACGCCATCGTCTATCAGCCTCTGCCCAAGTTCCCCGCCGTGGAGCGGGATATTGCGGTGGTCTGCGACCTGGATACCCCGGTGGCCGACCTGGAGGCCTGCATCCGTAAGAGCGGCAAGGGCCTGGTGGCCGAGGTGGAGCTGTTCGACGTGTACACCGGCAAGCCCATCCCCGCCGACAAGAAGAGCGTGGCCTTCGCCCTGAAGCTGCGCCACAATGACCGCACCCTCACCGACGCCGAGGCCGATGAGGACGTGAAGGCCGTTCTGGCCGCTCTGGAACGGGAGCTGGGCGCTGTGCTGCGCTGAGCTGCCGCCAACGCATCCGATGTCAAAGGCGGCCTCTGCTGATGCAGAGGCCGCCCTTCCCGGCGCACCGGAGGGCTGCGGCGCTTCCGACGGACGGACTGTCTTGTAAAGGACTGCGGAATCCTGTAAAATAGTGGGCAGTGAGGCGAAATGTTATGTTGTTTATGATTTTTCTGGCAATCAGCGTTGTGGCAGGTGTGCTTGCCTTCCTTTTCTCCAGCCTGGCGTTTGGCTGGAGACTGCTGCTGGCTTTTGCAGTGGTTTTAGCTGCGATGCTGCTGTTGTATGCGCTGTTCATGCTGCTGTGCCGTCTGGTCGGGCGGCAGGGGTCGGACGGCAGGGAGCATCCCGCCGCCCGTTGGCTGGCACTTGGGGTGTACGACCTGGTATGCTTCGTGACCGGCGCACGGCTGAACCGGAAGAGTCTGGCCCCTCTGAAGGAGGGCGGGCAGAAGATTATACTTTGCCTGCAGGTCAGTGAACTGGATGCGCCCATTGTGCTGTCCAGCCTGCGGGATGCCAACCTGCTCCTGTGCTATCGGGATGACTTTACCACGGGCAGAACTTTCCCTCTGCTGTTGGAGCGGGCGGGCTGCTGCCGAGGCGGGGAAAAGGAAAACCAGGAGGAATTGTCGCAGCGGGTGCGGCTGGGCCGCAGCGTGTTCTATTCCGTTCCGAAGAAGAACCGTGCTATGGTGCGCAGCGCGTTGCAGCTCGCCCAGACGAACCATCTGCCCATACAGATTATTACTGTCACAGGGACGAAGAACGCGCAGCTCTCCAAGGAAAGAATTCGGTTGCGGGCGGAGGTGCATCTTCTGCAAACGCTGAACGCGGAAACGGTGCAGCGGCAGGATGCATCCAGCCTGCAGCGCCTGCTGACCCAGCAGCGGAGATGCTGAGGGGGAATGCGGGAGAGTTGTAGTCATATCACTGATGTGGTATACATTCAGAAGGGCAAAGGGAAACCGCCGCCCTTGCAGGCGGCAGTTTTTGTTTGTTACCTTGATTGTCACAGTTCATTACAGGATGGGAAACGTCAATGCAATTGGCATTGTCTCACCGATACGAGCCGTGGGGGGAGTCACCCCTCCCACGGCTCCTTTATTTCCGGTAGCGGCGGGTCGCAGAACCGCCGCACCTGGCCCAGCACTTTGGGGGTGCAGACGGCGGAAACGCGGATGGTATCCGCGTACTCCACGCTTTCCACCTTAGCCTCCCGGTAGAGCAGGTCAAGGACGCCCCCCTGGTCGTAGGGGATGGCCAGCGTCACCTGCTTCGTGCCTGCGTCCAGCAGCTTGCATAGCAGCTCCAGCAGGTCAGACACGCCCTCGCCGGTCTTGGCAGACACCCGGACGATGCCCTCCCCGTGGGGCAGCAGCTCCGGCGCACCGTGGCCGTCCACGAACCGGTCGCACTTGTTCAGCACCCGGACGCAGGGTGTCTCCTGGGCGCCCAGCTCCCCCACCAGCTTGTCCACTACCTCGGCCTGGGCGGGCCACTCCGGATTGCTGACGTCGATGACGTGGAGCAGCAGGTCAGCGTATTGCAGTTCCTCCAAGGTGGCCTTGAACGCCTCCACCAGATGGGTGGGCAGCTTGCGGATGAAGCCCACCGTGTCGGAAATCAGCACCGTGCAGGTGTCGGACAGCTCCAGCATCCGGGTGGTGGTGTCCAGGGTGTCGAACAGCCGGTCATTGGCGGGAACCTCGCTGCCGGTGAGCCGGTTCAGGAGGGTGGACTTGCCCGCGTTGGTGTAGCCGATGATGGCCACCACCGGCACCTCGTTCTTTTCCCGCCGATCCCGCTGGACGGCCCGCACCCGGCGCACCTCCGCCAGATTCTCCTCCAGCTTCTGAATCTTCCGGCGGATGTGGCGGCGGTCAGTCTCCAGCTGAGTCTCACCGGGGCCCCGGGTGCCGATGGGGGACTTACCTCCGGCGGCGTTCTGCCGCACCAGATGGGTCCACATACCGGTGAGCCGGGGGAGCATATACCTGTATTGGGCCAGCTCCACCTGGAGCCGCCCCTCGCTGGTGCGGGCCCGCTGGGCGAAGATGTCCAGAATCAGCGCCGCCCGATCCATGACGTGCAGCTCCAGCTCCTCCGTCAGCACCCGCACCTGGGCGGGGGACAGCTCATTGTCAAACACCACCAGGTCGGCCCCCAGGTTGTGAGCCAGCTCCTTCACCTCGGCCACCTTGCCCTCCCCGATAAAGGTGCGGGAGTCCGGGGTGTCCCGGTTCTGAAGGACGACGGCCAGGGCTTCGCCCCCAGCCGTCTCCAAAAGGGCCTGGAGCTCCTCCATGGTGGTGTCGCTGGAATTGTCCTCCCGGCGGAGGTTGTGGGCGGAGAGGCCCACCAGTACCGCCCGGTTGATGTTGGATTCCTGTAAAGTCGTCTCTGTCATTGTGTGCAATTTCTCCGTTCTGCCGCGCTGCCCCGAGGGGCGGCAGAACGGCGATTATTTTTGATAGGCCTCCACGATTTCACCGACATACATGGTGTGCCAGTCGTGATGAGGATAAATGGCGCCGTCAATGGATGGGTCGGTGAGATGTTCCGGTGTCAGCTCCTGGGCGTACAGCTTTTTGCACACCAGCACCAGTTCCGCCTGGGCAATATAGGGTGCGCCGCAGTCGGCATAGGCGGGGGTCAGGCCGGTCTCCTTAAACTTGTCATAGTCCCGGCCGGACCTGGAGCCGCAGAAGTTCAGGGCCTTCCGATACTCCTTCGGGAGGACGGACAGGGTGAAGTAGCCCTCCCTGTCCACAAACTCCTTGGTGTACCGCTGGGGGCGGATATAGCAGGTGGCCACCGGCCTGCCCCACAGGATGCCGAGGCCGCCCCAACTGGCCGTCATGGTGTTGCATTTCTCCTGATTTCCGGCGGTGATCAGCATCCAATCGTCGGCAATCATGGTAAAGGGGTTTCTGGTGATGTCCTTCGGGTCGATTTTCTGAATCATACTGGTTCCCTCCAACTGATAAAATACGGGCAAAGATTGCCGCAGATGGAAAAAACGCCGCACCCTCGTTCAATGCAGCGTTTTTCACATACAAGTCACTTGTCCAGACCGAACTTCTTATTGAAGCGGCTGACACGACCACCTGTATCCACCATCTTCTGCTTTCCGGTAAAGAAGGGGTGACACTTGGCGCACACCTCCACGCGGATGTCCTTCTTGGTGGAGCCGGTGGGGTAGACAGCGCCGCAAGCGCAGCGAATGGTGGTCTGCTGATAATTGGGATGGATACCTGCTTTCATATTGGTTCACCTCTCTCATGAAAAGATAGAGCTAGTTTTCTACAAAGCAACAATTATAATAGCACATCCCGGCGGGAATTGCAACTGTTTTTGAGAATTTTTTATGTGCCGTCTGTCAGCTCTCTCCGTGTGGCAGAACCCATGATGGAAGGCGGTTTCTTCCGCACAGGGGGAGGGTGGAAGGAAAAGCGGGTTTCCCCTTCCGGCGAGCCCGAATGCTGCCCCTCCTCTTACCTGCGGCCTCAATTCGATTCCCTTCCTGATTTATTGACAAAGGCAGACTTTTCCTTTACAATTCATTTACAAAGGATTGACGTTTTTTCAAGTTGGTTTAAGCTATTCCGGGTATTCTTTCCTTACAAACGTTGAGAGGAGCATCATCCCCCATGGCATACCAGGGCACGTTCAAGCGCTACGAGCTGAAATATCTGCTGACCCCCGCCCAGAAGCGGGCAGTGCTGGAGGGCATCGCCCCCTATATGCAGCTGGACCAGTACCGGCGCACCACCATCCGCAACCTCTACTTTGACACGGACACCTTCCGGCTGGCCCGCCGCTCCCTGGAGAAGCCCGCCTATAAGGAGAAGCTCCGCCTGCGCAGCTACGCCCAGGCCACGGAGGCTTCCCCCGTCTTTGTGGAGCTGAAAAAGAAGTATGACGCCGTGGTCTACAAGCGCCGCATCTCCCTGCCGGAGCAGGCGGCCACGGCCTGGCTGCTGGAGGGGACGGCGCAGGCCCCGGACGCCCAAATCGGCCGGGAAATCGCCTACTTCCTGGATTATTATCGAGGGTTAAAACCGAGGGTATTCCTGTCCTATGAGCGGGAGGCCCTCTACGCATTGGACGGCAGCGACCTGCGCATCACCTTTGATGAGAACATTCTGGCCCGGCAGACTGACCTCTCCCTCCAAAGCCCGGCCTACGGTACCCCGGTGCTGACGGAGGACAGGACGCTGATGGAGGTCAAAACCTCCGGCGGCTACCCCCTGTGGCTGACCCGGCTGCTGACGGAGGGGCGGATTTACCGCACCTCCTTCTCCAAATACGGCGCGGCCTATGGGCAGATGATTTGCCCCAAGACCCGCCCCGCCGCCCCGGCGGCAGAAAGGAGCTTTTACTATGCTGAGCGAACTGTTCAACGGGCTGTTTGACACCAGCCAGACGGCGGTGATTGCCGTGTCCGACTTCCTGCTGTGCCTGGGTAGCGCGCTGGTCTGCGGCCTGGTGCTGGCCCTGGCCCACCTGTACGGGAACCGCTGCACCAAGAGCTTTGCCATCACCCTGGCGCTGCTGCCTGCCGTGGTCTGCGTGGTTATCATGGTGGTGAACGGCAACGTGGGCGTGGGCGTGGCCGTGGCGGGGGCGTTCAGCCTGGTGCGGTTCCGCTCCGCCCCCGGCACCGGGGAGGAGATCAGCGTCATCTTCATGGCTATGGGGGCTGGTCTGCTGACCGGCATGGGCTACCTGGGCTACGCCTTCCTGTTCACCCTCCTGATGAGCCTCATCGGTATGCTCTATAGCCGGATAGGGTCTGCCGTGGAACAGCGGGACTCCCTGTACCGGACGCTGCGCATCACCATTCCGGAGGATTTGGACTATACCGGCGTCTTTGACGACCTGTTCGAGGCGTATACCACCAGCTGCACCCTGTCCTCCGTCAAGACCACCAACATGGGCAGCCTGTTCCGCCTGACCTATGACCTGACCCTGAAGGACGCCGCCAGGGAGAAGGAGCTACTGGATCAGCTCCGCTGCCGCAACGGCAACCTGGAAATCACCATCTCCCGCCAGGAGAACCACCTGGCGGAACTGTAAGGAGTGCTGAGGATGAAACTGCTTCGCTCCCTCGCCCTGGGGCTGACCCTGGCGCTGACGCTGTCCGCCTGCGGCGGGACTGCCAGCACCGCAGCGGGCAGCACCGAGACCACCTCCACGGCGGAAGGCAGCGCCGCGTCTGAGGGCGGCGATACTGAGACGGAGAACACCGCCGCAGACGTTTCCTACGCCCTGGACACCTCTGATATGTTCACTGACCGGGATCTGTCGGGCAGCTATGACGCAGGCAGCGCCGTTACCATCACCTTAGACGGCGACGCCGCCTCCTGCGACGGGGACGGGGTGGACATCTCCGGCAGCACCGTCACCATCACGGCGGAGGGCTGCTACCTCCTCTCCGGCACCCTGACGGACGGCATGGTTATCGTCAACGCAGACAGCCAGGCCAAGGTGCAGCTGGTCTTAAACGGCGTCACCATTCACAGCGAGACCTCCGCCGCCCTCTATGTCTGCCAGGCGGACAAGGTCTTTGTCACCCTGGCGGAGGGGACGGAGAACACCCTCTCCAGCGGGGAGGAGTATGTGGCCATTGACGATAACAACATTGATGCGGTGATTTTCTCCAAGGACGACCTGACCCTGAACGGCAGCGGCTCCCTGACCATCGCATCCCCCAGCGGACACGGCATCGTCTCCAAGGACGATTTAGTGTTGGCAGGCGGCAGCTACACCATCACGGCGGCCAGCCACGGCCTTTCCGCCAATGACAGCATCCGCATCACCGGCAGCACCGTCACCGTCACCGCCGGGAAGGACGCCATCCAGGCGGACAATTCCGACGACGCCGCCCTGGGCTACGTCTATATCGCGGACGGCGCCTTTGTGCTGACGGCGGACGGGGACGGCATCAGCGCCAGCGCCGCCCTGCTCATCGAGGGCGGAACCTTCACCGTTACCGCCGGGGGCGGCAGCGACGGGGCGGAGGCCTCCGGGGAGAGCTTTGAGGAGCGCTATGACCGCTTCCAGCAGTCCGGCGGCGACCGGGGAGGGCAGTCCGGCGGCTCGAATGGTACCACGGCATCCTCCACCTCCGCCACCCTGACCTCCGCCATCAGCGATGCTGCGGAGGACACCTCCACCAGCACCAAGGGCTTGAAGGCCATCGGCGACCTGATGATTACCGGCGGCACCTTCACCATCGACGCGGCGGACGATGCGGTACACTCCAACGCTGACATCACCGTTACCGGCGGCACCTTCCAAATCGCCACCGGAGACGATGGCTTCCATGCGGACAGCACCCTGACTGTCACCGACGGAACTATCACCATCTCCACCTGCTACGAGGGCCTGGAGGGCCAGACTGTGGAGGTCTCCGGCGGGGACATCCAGCTCACCGCCACGGACGACGGCATCAACGCCGCCGGAGGCAACGACGCCAGCGGCACCTACGGCGGCTGGAACCGGATGGACGCCTTTGACACGGACAGCGACGCCTCCATCCTGATTTCCGGCGGCACCCTGGTTATCGACGCGGAAGGGGACGGCATCGACTCCAACGGCTACCTGACCATTACCGGCGGCACGATTTATGTGTACGGCCCCACTTACACCGGCAACGGTGCGCTGGATTACGGCATCTCCGCAGAGATCACCGGCGGCGTGTTTGTGGCCCTGGGGGTCTCCGGCATGGCGGAGAACTTCACCTCCGCCACCCAGGGGGCAATCATGGTCACGGCCAGCGGCACTGAGGGCAGCGTGGTGCAGCTGCTGGACAGCAACGGAAATGAACTGCTCTCCGTCACGGCGGAGAAGAGCTTCGGCTGCGTCCAAATCAGCACCCCGGAACTGGCCCAGGGGGAGACCTACACCCTGGTGGTGGACGGCGCTTCCACGGAGTTCACCCTGAGCAGCCTGATTTACAGCGGCAGCTCCGGCATGACCGGCACAGGCGGCATGAACGGCCGTGGCGGCAGGTGGTAACGTCCTGCGCGAAGGAAAACGCTCCGCGAACCGGACATCCGGTTCGCGGAGCGGCGTTTTTAGGCGGGGTCAGATAAATTTATTCAGCTTGCCGTCATACTCATACTGGATGGCGGCGAGGGCGGCTTTCAGCGCCTCCTCCTCCACACACTCCGACTTACACAGCTCCGTCAGGGAGGGGTAGCGGTCCCGCAGGAGGGTGTTCACATAGCTGAGCAGGATAACGGGGTCCTTGGGCATACTCATCATGGTTCGCCTTGCCTTTCCGATGGGTTTTTCTGCCCTTTAGTATAGCGAACGCGGCGGGAAAAGGGAACCGTCAGAACAGACAAAATCCGCAGGGCGTTCGCCCTGCGGATTTTGCTTTTGAAAGAGAGAGGAGAAAAACACATACTTGAAACAACTGTCATCGTCTGAGTATATGGTACTACACCCCGGCGGAAAAATCTTGAACAGAGTTCTAAAAAAATGTAAAGCGTTTGTGAACAGAGGGGAAACCGATGAGGATTGTTCCTTTGATATGATGCGCCATAAAGGGCTTGTCCGGCTGTGCCGTTCTCCGCACCAGACCGGTTTTTTGTGTTCATACCATTCCCCTTCGGATGGCAACTATGTTCACAAACCATTTACAAACTTGCTACAAACTGTTCAACACTTCTGGCAGGCTTTGCGGTACTATAATACCAGCAGCAGGAACATATCATAAAGCCCTCTTTTCTCTCTTTTTTCTCTCTCCTTTCTTTTGGGTTATCCCGCTCCGGTTTTCCGGGGCGGGATAATCTTTTGCCTGAAAAGCGGCGCTGCCGGTGGAATGTACCTCATTCCCCTGATTTTGCCCTTGACTTTTGTAATGACACCTTTTAAACTGATATCATCCTACTTGAAGTTACGGAGTGGCATGACGTTATGAAAAACAAAAACTACCCCCTGTATCACTTCCTGCCGGAGCTGCATTCCCTGCGGGAACTGCTGGAGCTGAAACGGGACGCTTATCCCCTGGACGTGGTGTTCCGATGGATGGAGGGCCGCAAGACCCTGCGGGAAAAAACCTATCTGGCGTTCTATCAGGACGTGCAGCGGGCCGCCGCCTATGTGATGAAGTACGGGCTGCGGGGGCAGCACATCGCCCTGATGGGGGAGAATTCCTACTTTTGGCTGGTGGCCTATTTCGCCATCGTGCTGACGGGGAATGTGGCGGTGCTAATCGCCAGGGATGCCGGAAACGTGGAGGCAGTCCAGCTGATGCGGCAGAGCGACGCCAGTATGCTGGTTTACAGCCCCCAGTGCGAGGCAAAGGCCGCCTTCTGCAAACAGACCTTCGGCCGGAAGAAGCGGTACTTCTCCCTGGAGCTGGCCCCCCGCGCCCTGGAGAAGGGACAGCGGTACCTGAAGCGGGGCAAGTATGACTTTGTATCCCTGGAGATCGACCCGGACGCCCTGTGCACCATCTTCTTCACCTCCGGCTCCACCGGATTCAGCAAGGGGGTCATGCTCTCCCAGACGAATATGGTGGCGGACATCAACTACGCCGTGCAGAACTTCGTCCCCGGCGGCCCCACCATGGCGGTGCTGCCCTTTCATCACGCCTTCGGTTTGGTGACCTCGGTGATGATGCCCATTCACTATCACGTCCCCATCTTTATCTGCGGAAATCTGGCCAACTTCATGCGGGAGGTGCCCATCGCCAAGCCCCAGATTTTGTTCCTGGTGCCTCTGTTTGTGGAGACCTTTTCCAAGACGATCTGGCGCACAGCGGAGAAGCAGGGTCAGGCCAAACAGCTGCGCAGCGGGATGCGCCTGTCCGACGCCCTGCTGAAGGTGGGCGTTGACCGGCGCAGGGAGCTGTTCGACAGCGTCCTCTCCAAATTCGGCGGCGACCTGGAGTATATCATCTGCGGCGGCGCGCCCCTGGACCCCCGCTATGTGAAGGAGTTCCGCAGCCTGGGGGTGGAAATCCTGAACGGCTACGGCATTACGGAGTGCTCCCCGGTGCTGGCGGTGAACCGGAACCACTGGGTCTGCGACGGCTCCGTGGGTCAGGTGCTGCCCGGCGTTCAGCTCAAAATCGACGATCCGGACAAGCATGGTGAAGGCGAGGTCTGCGTGGACAGCAAGGTGGTCATGCTGGGCTACTACAACGACCCTGCCGCCACCGCCCAGGTCATGGAAGGCCCCTGGTTTCACACCGGCGACCGGGGGTATCTGAATAAGGATGGGTTCCTCTTCATCACCGGGCGGAAGAAGAACCTCATCATCCTGTCCAACGGGGAAAACGTCTCCCCGGAGGAGCTGGAGCAGGCTGTAGCCCGCATCAGCGAGGTCAGCGAGGTAGTGGTCTACGAGCGGGACGGCAAAATCACGGCGGAGGTGTACCCGGAGGAGAGCGACCTCCCCCGTCAGGAGGTCGTCCGCCGCATCCAGCAGAAGATGGAGAAAATGAACGCCACCCTCCCCGCCTGCAAGCACGTTCAGAAGCTGGTGGTGCGGGATACCCCCTTTGAAAAGACGGCTACCGCCAAGATCAAGCGATATAAGGTTGGGGGATAGCGGCTGGAGGGCAGAGCTTTCCTTTCCTATGGCTAAAAACCATTGCTAACGGCATGGACGCGCTGCGGACATGCCGTTTTTATCTGAATTTTTGTCGTATATACTTGACATTTTGTCGGCTCTATGCTAGAATCACAGTAGGAGGTGGGACGATGGGACGCAACATCGCAATCAAGGTGGCCCGGGCGGAGAAGGACATGACCCAGGCCCAGTTGGCCTCTGCCGTAGGCGTTTCCCGCCAGACCATAAACGCCATCGAACAGGGCACCTACAATCCCACCATCAGGCTTTGCAGGGCCATCTGCAAGGTGCTGGGCAAGACGCTGGATGAGCTGTTTGGGGAGGAATCGTAATGGAACAGTTTGATGAACGGCAAAAGCTGGAGCGGGGCAAGGCGTTCCAGTGGGGCTTCTTCGCCTGCATTTTGACGGACGGGCATTGTGCCTGCTGACCACCTGCGGCGTGGCGTTTGCACCGTATACGCTGTTTTCCTTTGCCATCTGGCCCCCTGTCACTGTCTGCATCACGCAGATGATTTTGCGGGATGCCTACGAGGGGGTTCGGGAATCCGGCGGAAAAATCGCCATGACGGTAGCCCTTCTGTGCGGCCTGCTGCTGGTCATTCGTACCTTTGCCGGGGGCGAGGCGCTGATAACCGGCGGCGTGCTGGAGGACGGAGCCACCTTCCTGTGTACCGGGCTGTGTATCACGCTGATCGGCGCAGTGTACTGGTGTAAGCAGCTTTGGGACTGGCTGCACCTGAGACTAAATGTCAAGAACTTTTTAGTACCTTGCTCAAAAAAATTTGCAGACAGGCTCCCGTCCGGCAGGAGACAGGAGCCTGCAATATGCTTATCCGGCGTGGCGCTGGCTTTGCAGCTCTCTGGTCAGCAGCCGCTTCACCTTGTCCTTGGCGGTCTCTTTGGTCTCGGTGTTGAAGTGTATCTTGACTGTGTAGGTGCGTCCGTCGATGGTACGCTTGATATAGGGGACTTCCTGAGTCGTGGTGTTGGTATTATCCATAAGCAAAACCTCCGTAAAATAAAAATAGCCGGTCTGTCTTTGCAGGCTCGGCATGGTTGATGTGTGACGCTTGTGACGCTGTGACGCTATTTTTATATACCAGATAGCGTCACGGAAATAGCGTCACCGGAAGCAGCGCCTTCCTCGTCTGTATTCAGTTTTTTCAGAGTGAAGGTGCGTTTCTCCCGGCTCCGGCTGTTCGGGGTGTAGCTGATACCGAAGTCGTTATAAAGCACCGACACATTGACATTCAGCTTTCTGGTCAGGGTATGCGGCTTGAGCTGCATATCCGGCAAAAGCTCCAGAAGGTCGGTGGCGCTCCCTGTCCATTCCTGCCGGTCTTTCATAAATTCGGCGATGGTAATGACAATCGGGTCGGGTGTTCGTTTAAGAAGCTCTTTCTCAGCCTTGGTCAGTTTCCAGAAGCAATGCTCACGGTCAAACTCTAATGTCAGTTCCTGATCTTCCTGGTCTCTACCGACGATCATCATCTTTGCGGTGTTCTCCACACGCTTTTTCTTTTGCAGGATAATCGCGCCATCCGCGGCACCCAGCAAGCCATTGGTGCCGGAAATCATGTCAAAGCTGTCGCTCGCCTCCATCTTTCTGGTATGGTGAACAATCAGCACACAGAGGTTGTGCCTGTCCGTGAAGGATTTCAATTCTGTAATATTCTGATAATCGGCTGCATAGCTGTACGCCTCGTTCCCGATCTCCCTGACCTTTTGAAGCGTGTCCACGATGATAAGCCGGGTATTGGTGTTTCTCTGCATGAAGCGTTCCATCTGCTCGGTGAGACCGCCGGTCAGTGTCCTGGACTGCGTGGTCAGGATCAGGTTCGGCGTGGACTCCACTCCAAACATCTGGACAAGCCTCCCTTGCAGTCTGGCGTAATCATCCTCCAGGGCGAGATAGAGGACTGTTCCTTGCCGGACAGGATAGTTCCATAACGGAATGCCCATCGCCACATGGTAGGCAAGCTGCATCATAAAGAAGGACTTGCCGATTTTCGGGGAACCGGCAAAGAGATAGGTGCCGCTGTAAAGCAGCCCGTCTATAAGCGGCGTCCTCGGTGGAAACACTGTGTCATAAAGCTCGGTCATCGTGACTGTGTGCAGATCGACGTTGGGGTCGAAGCGGGGCGGTGAGGCTCTCAGCTTCTCCATCTCTTTCATCGTCTGAATTACGGCCTCCTGTTCGGCCTGCGGTAAACTCTCGAATTCGTTTTTCAAGTCTGGTCACATCCTTTCCGTGGAGCTTGATAAACTCTGCCTTGTCCCCGACGCTCCCGTTCAGGAACACATCGTCCAGCAGATACTCCACATAATTTTTTCTTTGAAGTGCTTCCACAAAAAGCGGGTGCCATTCCTCGTCCGGCGCTCTTGGTGCGAAGTCCGTCTGCCATTTCTCAAGCAAATGAAGATAATCACAGAGGACACGGTAGCAGTAGCTTTCTGTTTTCTTAAATTCCAACTGTGCGGAAATCTTCGGTTTCGGCTTTGGCCTGGGCGGATCGTGCGTTCGTTCATCGTAAGAGATACCGAAGTCCTCCGCTAACTTTTTTGCGGCGTCGATGGGTTTCAGTTCAAAATATCTGGACACGAAGCTGATTGCGTCGCCGTCGGCCTGACAGCCGAAGCAGTGGTATCTCTTGTCCAGTTTCATGCTGGGGTTCCTGTCGTTGTGGAACGGGCAGACCGCCATCCCGTTACGATTGACTTTAATACCGTAGCTTTCTGCGGCCTCCCGTGCCGTGACAGAATCCCGGACAGCTTCAAATACATTCATCACGTCCTCCTTCCCAGAAATGAAAAAAGCGCCTGATCTTCATTTCAGAATCAGACGCTTATGACAAATCCATATCTCTCTTTTTTCTCTGCTGTTGTTCCTGTGCCGGAGTCAACACTTTCTCCACCTGGCGGTGGACGGCATTCAGCTTGTCAACTTCCTCCCTGATCTCTTTCAATTCCTCATACTGTTCATTGTGCGCGATGGTCAGCTCAAGCAATTCATCTTTCCATTCTTTCAGCTTAATCGGCAGAGTATCCGGCTCGATGTGGTTGGCATGAAGGAAGCGGTTCGCCGTATTCCAGAGAATCATTTCCGGGCGGTGTTCTTCCTCGAACGCCTCTTTCTTTTTCTGACGCTTGATCGCGTTGTACTGTTTCCGGACAGGGAGGTTCGTTTGATACTGTTTGCCCTGGTCGATCAGCTTCTCCAATTCCTTCATCCGGCGTTCCTTTTTGCGGACGCTCTGCTGAGTGGAATAAGATTTGTCCTTCACTTTGGCAATCGCTTTCTCCAGATCGTCCAGTGTGTAGATACCGTCGGCATTCAAATCGTCGATGGACTTCTTCACATCTTCAAAAACGGAAACGCTGTGATTCAAACGAAATCTGCCGGAATACTTCTGCACACGCTGGCTCTCCAGCTCCATATACTGCACCATCAGATCGGCCAGGCTGGGAGACTTCGCCTCATCAATGACTTCCTTCATGGCTGCGGTGAGAGCGGACAGCCAGTCTTTCAGATCGTTAATCCTTGTCCGGATTTCCTTGATAAGCTTGTTAGCCGCTTTGATCTGCCGGTTGATGTCGCCGCGCTCTGTCCGAATACCTTTCTTCTCCATCGCACAGGCGGCAGGCCCCATGTGAATAGTTGGGATTTCTTCAATGCCACGGTCGGCGTTGCTGCGGTGGTCAATACGTTCTGTGAAGCCATTCATTTCAAGATGGCGGTTCACAACATCTGCCCATGCAGCTCGCCATTCCTCGGCCTTGCCCTGTTCGCTCCAGTCAACGGTCGGTTCCTTGTGGGATTTCCATTTCCCGCTGGGGAGACGGATACGCTCGCCGTTCTCATCAAGGTCATAGACAAATTTTCCTTTCGGCATCCACTGTCCATGTTCGTCCAGAGGCCGGAGCGTCAGCATGATATGGCAATGGGGGTTGTTCGGTTTCTGATGAATATTAAAATCCACGCACATACCGGCGGCTCGGAACGGCTCACAGTAGTCGTGGATGATTTTAACGTGTTCATCTAAATCCAGCTCAACAGGAAGTGACACTTCAATCTCCCTGGCAAGCTGGGCGTTCTTTCTGGTCTCGAACAACTCGACAGAGTTCCAGAGGGTAGCGCGATCTTTGAATGCCTCTGGTGCATTGTCCGGCAGCATGATCTCTGAGTAGACAACTTCCTTCTTTCTCCTGTAGTCCTCATTTATCCCGCGCCACTCATCGTAAATCTGAGAGCCGCTTCGGTAGGCCGCAGCCGCAACAGCACTGTTCGTTCTCCGGTTGCTGCTCCGTCCGATCACCTGCATGGCACAATGATAAATCGCCATCGTCATCACCTCGCTTTCTGCAAGAAGTAGAGCAGCACCACACCGACAGCGAATATCTCATAGAGATTTGGCGGCGGTGGGTTGGAAAAGGGATAGCCGGTCTCACCGGCGTAAGGGAAACGAAGTGTCCCTTGCCGCACCGTAGGTGCCAGCGCTCCGCAGATAACGCAGCAGCGGTATCGGTAGGAGTCTCCGAAGGACGCACTATTCTCGAAGAGAATGTATAAGTGCGCCTCAACGGATTCATTAGTTAATTCCCGTATCCGGGTTGGTCGGTACTTCATCGTTCCTCAGTCCTCTCATTCGTAAAAATTTCTTCGCCACCTCGGAGCAGGCAATCAGACGAATGAAATCACTGGCGTTTCGCTCGTCCATCGTCTTCAGCTCCGGCACATAGTGTTCCAGGATACCGGCCTCCGTGCAGAGCCGTCTCGTCCGCACCCGGCGTTCCTCTTTGGAATAAGCGGCGGTCAGTGCCGTCTCCTGGTTGTGCAGCTGCCTGATCTTGTCCTCGGTGTAAGCGATCTCGGCCTGCATTTCCTCCCTGGTCTCTGGTGTCTTTCTGCGTCCCATAAGCATGATCTCCTTTCTGTGTGATTTGAAAAATGGGCAAAAGAAAAGCTCCCAACTTGTTACGGTTGAGAGCTTTTCGCTTGGCCATTTTTAGTGCCACTATGTTCAATTTTGATTATGATGAAGATAATATTCTCTTATTTTAGTCAATGCAGTATCCGTATAAAACCTTTGTGATGCAGATTTACTATTCGTTGAATCCAATCTTTTCACATAAACGCAATTTTGATCTGTCGCGATTGATTTCTTGGCGTCATTGAACAATTTTCCCTGTTTAAATTGAGGAATATTTTCTTTGCACCATTCAACAACCTCTGAATGCGAATACTTCCATATTTTTCTGAATTCATCATCACTCATGCTAACAACTTGACTTGCATCTTCAGAGAAGCGAACAGATGTAACTTTTGCAAAATTTACATCAGCATTCTCCTCACTTGTAATAGCCGCAAGGATTGAACTATTGGTTTGTTTTTTAACGCTTTCAAAATACAAATCAAATCCTAAAACAATAGAATCCTCAATCCCATTCTCATTTAAATCGGTGATAATTTGTACAATGTCCTTGATAAACTTCTTAGCCTCTGATGAAGCAGCGTATTTTGCTACATTGTCAGACAAAAAATCTTCCGGCATAAAAGGCAACTTGAAACCAAGCGGTAAAATAAACAATCCTTGATCAGCCATCACATCCTTTCCTAAATATTCTTTGACAAAATCAACATAATTAAGAGCCGATCGAGCAACCAACATAAAAATATATGGTTCCAACTCATCACAATAAAAATGTGTGATGTTATTACGATACTTCTCTATTGCAAGGATATTCTGTTGTACAGCAGTAAAACTATTAGCCTTTACGTGGTTTCGATGTTCCGTCACATAATCTAAAGCTTTATCTATGCTTATAGTATGGCCGTCCGCTGTAAAGATAGAACGATTTTTAATATACTTCTTTACATAAGCTTTTAGAGCAAGTTCCCAGGCATTCATCATAAGAAGCGTAACGGTTTCATATCTATATGCGATACTTGGCTTATTGTGAATTTCAATTGCGGCATAATATGCAGCCATTGAGTTTTTAATCAAATTATTTTGTATCATTTTTCTTTTTGCCACATAATCACCTCACATATTTATTACCGTAGGCATTAACATAAATCGACTACATTAAGTAACCTCGCTGCAATCCATCTGCAATTTTTCCTCCCCAGTCAGAGGAAAGATATTCTCTTACAGAATTAAACAAATGCCACACCACATCAGCATATATTGGATTAGCAACATACCCTTCCAAAAACCGGTCTTCTCGGTCAGTATTCTTTTGCTTTCTCAAAATATAAATCTGATCAATCTTACAATTTTTAAGATTAACTGCTTCACTTAATTTTAGTCTTTCTGCAACCACAAAATAAAGAGCATTAGGATTATTTTTCTTTAACTGCTCACCCGTAGTTGAACAAGATTCCAACATTGTTTTATCCAAGTAAGTTTTGCATTCGATAGCTACAGCAGGCATATCGAAGCTTTCACGTTCTTCTTCATCTACACCTTTGCAATGAAATTCAGCATTAATTGTAGCCCCTATCACAAAATCATAATCTTTTACTTCCAGCAACGCCCCTGGATGTGATAACATGCTTGTGTAACTATCACTCTTAAATGATAAATCCTTAAATGCCCTTGATTTCCCAATAAGCGCATCTGTAGAAAAATCAGCCGTCAAATCTTTAAACAGATAATACATGAACTCCTCAAGTGCCGATGAATGAAGGTTTGAACGAGAGTCAAACTGTTCAGCATATTTTTGCTGATCAATAAAATCTTTATACTCATTAAACAATTCGACTCGTTGCTCAATAATCTGTAGATCATTGTCCTCTGGTGTTTTAAACGGACCTAGCAACGCTATATTTGCAGCTTTCCACTCTTCATATCGTGTTCGAATTTCTGATAAGTATTGCCGCGAAAGAGCATCCTGATATTTTTTACGATGATTTTCCTTCTGTGCAATATTGTCTCCGTGAACATATGTACTCATCTTATTTCTCCTCTGTAAAATTAATTTGCCTTATTATATTTTCTGCAATTGCACGAGCCATTAAAGGCGGCACAGCATTACCAATTTGACTATATTGACAAAGAAAAGCCTCTGCGGTTCGACCTTCTTTCATTAAAAGTTTTTTACTAACAACCGTAGGTTTCCCTAAAAATACATATGTATCAGGAAAAGATTGAATTCGCGCTCCTTCTCGTGCGGTAAAATTTCTGTTCTTATATGGATGAACAAAATTTCCATAAAAGGTTGCCGTTATAGTGTGGCAGATTTTGTCCGGATGCATCCGCCGGTTATTTTGATCATAAGGAGAATCCGAAACCGCACCATTTCCATTTCTTTTTCGTTGCTTCAAATTATCATCATCTATATCAGAAACTGATTGCCCCCATGTCATATGACTAAATCTTTCTACCAACCTTTTTGTGTGCTTCATTGCTAAATGGTTATGCAACTCAGAAGCTTCATTGCGGCACATTTTTTGATAATCGTTAGTAGCTGGCTTAGTATATGCCATGACTTCCGCACCTTCTCGTGCCTCTATATCAGGTAAATCTGAAATTGCTTCCCAAAGCGTGGGACATCTCAACAAATCACCATGATTATCACTTTCATCTTCCGCCACAAAATGTGTTGCTTTTGGAAATGGTTCTTCTAGCTTCTCCTTTGACGCAATTAAAACAAATCTCTGGCGCATTTGAGGCACACCATAATCACTAGCAGCAAGGATATTATAATATACATTATAACCCAACTTAATAAACTCTGTTTTTATAATATCAATTACTTTTCGCCCATCTTGTGTCTTGGCTTTTGCAATATTAGGCACATTTTCCATGACCATAACTTTAGGCGAAAAGATTTGAGCCATACGAATAAACTCTATGAATAATGAATTCCTAGGGTCTTTTGGATCACCAGCATTTTTTACACATACAGAAAAACCTTGACAAGGTGGTCCTCCGATAATAATATCTGGCTGCTCTATTTCTTTACGCAAGAAATCATTCGTAAAAGTCTCAATATCGCCTAAAAGAATTTTTGATGCTGGGTGATTAAGTCGGAAAGTGTCTGTTGCCCATTTATCACGTTCAATCGCACCTATAATTTCGCAACCGGCCATCTCAAATCCACAACTAAATCCTCCTGCACCCGAAAAAACATCAAGCACTTTAATTTTTTCCATTTAGATTCATCCTATCTTGTTATCTGTTTCGATTTTTACAATATCGTCAAGTCCGCAACCCATGGCAAAACAAATCTTAGCAAGACTTTCTAACGATACAGATTCACCTTTTCCCATCTTCGCAAGTACATTGGTGCTTATTCCTGCATCCTTACGCATCTCAGTTTTTGTAATTTTTTTATCAATTAGCATCTTCCAGAGTCCGTCATAATTGTATGTCATGAGTTTCTCCTATTCGCATTTGTATAAATCATAATCATCATAAATCATCATCGTCATAATGTAGCGTGTACATTATAGCAGAAGCTTCTCCAATAATCAACAATTTATCAGCTTTTCGTGATGTGACTCGACGAATTTCTGCACAATCCATTTTTCTTCGCCCACTCGCTCTGTTTCCTCCGGCGTTCCTCAGAGTAGGGGCGCGTCACCTGGATACTGATCCGGCGCTTATCTACATCGAAATAGCAGCCGCAGATTTCATCTTCTTCAGTGAGCTTACAAAGCTCCGGATATTCCTCGCTCAATCCTTTCAGCCTCCGGATGAGCTTCGGGTCGTTGGTGCGTATCTGCATGGGATCGCTGGACTGGTTGTAATAAATCTCTGTGTCTCTCTCTTTTTTCGTGAGCTTGTACATAAACTACCTCCAAAATCAAAAATTTTCTCTAAGGAGCCATTTTCGGGCAATTTTCCTCGATTGGCGAATTGACGTTTTTAGCGATTTTCGATTTTTAACAGCCCCAGATGGAGAGTTATCCGTCTGGGACTGCCGAAAATCGCTGTTTTGCCATTTTTACCGATTGGCGAATGATTTTTGCCTGTTTTCAGGTCTTATAGGCTTCACCTCCTTTACCGGTCAGGATCGCGGTCACTTATTTACCTCCATTCCGGCATGACGGACGGCGTCTGCCACACATACTGGCGGTACTTGTCCTTGCCTTTCTTTTTACGAAGCTCGCCGCGGCGGACAATCTCCCGGCACCGGTTCAGATAGCTCCCATATTCCTCCGGCATTTCCTCATGAATGCTGCTGACTGTAATCATGACCGCCGTAAGGATAGAGCCAAACGCTGGCATGACAGCGGTACGGGAGAGGATACCCAGCCGGTTCATGGTCGGGTAGTAGTCCTCGTTGCAGAAAGCGTTGACAAGCTGCGCCATGCCGTAATTCTTCCAGGGCCATCCGTTTTCCAGGTCACCGGTTGCCGCCTGATAGTCCAGTGCCTCCTGAATCATTCCCTGTTCCATTTCATGAACACAGAGATAGAAGTCGTGCCTGTAGTTGGCGGTAAACACCATCACATCCTTCAGCCTGTTTGCCAGCCGTTCCAGCTTTGCACGGGTTTCCTCCTGAACCGCAATCAGCGCCGCGATCTTCAGGTTGTCGATGGTCTGTTCCTTGTCCGAACAGCCGAACGCACACAGCGCCATCTTCTCGTAGTTGGTGAATCTGTAGTAGTACGTCATAACATTGGGTCTCCTTTCGATTTTGAGAAAAATTTAGGAACCGCCGCGATGACAGTCCCTATGTATGGAAAAACCGCCTCCTGTGATACAAGAGACGGTCTTTCGATCTGTATTCAGTTTTCTGTGTCAGGACTTGATGAAGTCCCAGAGGATTTCATTCAGCACGGCGATCTTGCCGATCAGCCAACCAGTGGCAAAGGGGAGAGTGAATGACACAAACCCTGTTACCAGTATCGTGACAGCCTCCCGTCCGGTGCTGATACCCATCAGGTAGCTCAGTACCGCCACCAGAAAGCACAGGCCGGAGAAAATGTAGAAGATTGCTCCGGCGAAGCTGGTCAGGAAAACGCCGAACCACTTCGCAACGGTCACGATCACTGCCATCGGCAGGGCGATAATCTTCAACGGTATCTTTAATAACAGGGTCATGGTCGTTCCTCCTTACATATCTGGCTTGAAGTATCTCGCGCCGTACACCTCGTAAATTTCCTGCATTAACAGGATTCCCAGTGTAAGGCCGTAGCGGAAGTGTTCTTCCTCCGCGTAGCTCTGGCTCTCATACATCGTGTCCCGGACTTCCTCAATCTGCTTTTTGTCCTTGTCGTTCAGCCTGTCGTGCAGGTCATCAAACAGCTCGTTCACTTTTTCCTCCGCTTCCGTGAAACGCTCGTCCTGTGACATGATAGCCTCCTGCGGATAGATACGTCCGTTGTAAAGTAATTCCATAATCATCTCAGTTCCCTCCAGTCTTGTTGAGATAAGATTTATAGGTTTCCATCACGGAGTCGGTGACTCCGCTCTTATAAACTTTCCTGATGTCAGTGATTGTCTCGTCCTTCAACAGTTTCAGCCATTCAAGCAGGTCTTTCCTGCCGTTCGCGTAATTGCAGCACCTTCCGTCTGCGTATTCAATCCGGTATCTCATAGCCGCCTCCTTACAGATAAACGATCTCGGCCAGGACGATTTCCTCCGCCCGGTTCTGGATATTGCCCATCATCTGTACCCATTTCCACCAGTCGCGGCGCTTCAAATCCTCGGTCACTCCCTCGGCCTCCTTCATCTGGTCAATGAGCAGCTCAAGCCGCGCCTGTGCCTGTTCGTTGATGTCCGCAAGGTAGGTTCCCATCCTGCCGGAGAATGTCAGCTCCACATAGGTGATGTGGCGGTGTTCCTTCAGATACCGAAGGTGCATCCTTCCCCACTTCCCGATGGGGCGGTGTTCTTCCTGGTCGTCCAATTTCAGCGCGGGGATGTAATAATCCCCGACAAGAATATAGTCCAGGCCGTTGCTGTCGTCGTGAATTCTCGGTTTCAATTCCTTCATAGTGCTGCCTCCTTTGGTTCGTCACTGTCGTTTTGTTTTGGGAGATAATAAATCCCGTTCTCCCTGTCCTCGGCTCGGATTTTCTCCTTTGCCGCGTCACGCTTTTCTTTCAGCGCCCGCTTGTTCTTCCAGTAGTAGGTTGCCTGCCAACCGGTGGACTTCCTTCTCAGATATTCCTCGTGCCGTTTCTGCCGGATTTGCTCTTTCCGTTGCTCCAGTTCGATTTCCTCCGGCGTCGGCTCGGCTTCATCGCGCGGTACTGAGAATTTACCGATGAAGTTGAAGTAAATCTCAATCGTCTGCGGAGAATCTATTCTTCCTTTGACTTCTCGTTCATGAACCAGTATCTTGTCCACAAACTCAATCAGCATGGGCGTGGTCAGTTCATCGAAGTCCTTATATTTCTTAACCAGTGCGATAAACTTGGAAGCGGAGTGTTCCTGCTTCTCCGATTTCGCAACCACCTCTTTCAGCTCGCGTATTTCCCTTTCAAGAGTGTCCTGCTCACTGGCGTACTGAGCATCCAACATCTGATAGCGTTTGTCCGGCAGCTTGCCGAGAGCGTTGTCCTCATAGATTTTGCAGATCAGCACCTCCAGTTCCTCCTGCCGCTTCAAGCAAGTCGTGAGACGAGCTTTCTTTTCTTTAACAGTGGAGTCCTGCTGCGCTGCGATTGATTCTTCCACGAGACGCTTAAACTCGGCCTCATCCTCCGCGGAGAATTTCACGATCTCCCTGAGTGTCTCTTTCACAAGAGTCAGGACAACGGAAGCGTGGATTCTGTGGGCTGACGGGCAGGCGCTTCCCACTGGAATCTTGTGATAGGCGGCACAGTCAAAGGTCGGTATCCTCTTGCCATTGTTGACGCGGTGGATATACATCACGCTCCCACAATCCGCACAGAACATAAGTCCGCTGAGAGGGTGGGTCTCGCCCCAGCCGTCCGGATACCGCCGGATATTTGACCGAAGACGCTGGACGTTATCGAAAGTGTCCTGGTCAATGATCGCCTCGTGTGTATTTTCGATAATCGTCCATTCGTCCTGGTCAACGTAGTGGCTTTTCTTATCCTTGAAGTGCTTCCGGGTCTTGAAGTTGCAGGTATGCCCCAGATAGACCGGATTTTCAAGGATGTGAACGATGGTGGAGCTTCCCCAGTTATACGGATTCTTGATCTCTCGGCTCTGCCAGAGGCCGACGCCGAGCTTCTGCTGGTGGTAGGCTGGTATGTCGATCTTCTCTGCGGATAAAATCTTTGCAATCTGGTATGGGCCTTTTCCCTCCATCGACAACTGGAATATCCGCTTCACAATCGGTGCTGCTACCGGGTCGATGATCCACTGGTCTTTGTTGTCCGGTGATTTCAGATAGCCATAGGATGGAGAGCTGGCGGTGGGTTTCCCAGCCATGTTCTTTGCCTGAAAAGCTGATCTGACTTTCTTGCTTGTGTCCCGTGCGTACCATTCGTTAGAGTGACTTACATAAAGAACGATAAAAAGAAGCAGCAAATGGCAGCAGATTTACCTCCGACAAAGTCCCAACAACACAGGAGGTCATTATGAAATTGATACGTTGCGAGTTTAACATCGACACCGCCAGCGTGGAGCTGCGGTTCAATGACGGAACAGAAATCAGCATCTATACCCCAGGGGTGGACGATGAGATTTGCCCCACTGTCCCTATGCAGACGGAAATCGACTGGCTGATCTACAACGAGCCATTGACCTATGCCAGGCTGGTATTCTCCGGCGAACTGGAGCAGTATGCCATGGATATGGCTGGGACGCATGGGATGATTGACTGATTACGCAAACAGGATTACCAACTATTAGCTGGCAACTTGAAACGCCCAAAAACAAGCCGCTGCCTATGGATCATTCCCAGGCAGTGGCTTGTCCTATGAATTATGATATTGGAAGCATAGCCTGTTCCCCCTCCACAACCTTGAAACGCTGTCATACTCCCTGTATAATAAAACACAAGTATGGAAGTGCGATTTGAGAAATAATTTAGAAATCTGTGCTATCATTCCATGATGGAGGTGAAGCGCCATGAACAAGAGAATATTGATTGTAGATGACGAGGAAGACCTGAGCATGATGTTGAAGCGTTTTTTTGAATGGAATCACTATGATGTCTCCATTGCGGAAAACGGCTTGCAGGCGATTGAGAAGGCAGGTAATCAGCCAGACCTGATCCTGCTTGACATCAATATGCCCGATCTTGACGGAATCGAGGTTTGCCGGAGAATTCGTGATTTCGTCTCCTGCCCGATTCTTTTCCTGACCGCACGGGTGGAGGATGCGGATAAGCTGAGGGGGTTTGCCGCAGGCGGAGACGACTACATCGTAAAGCCGTTTTCCATTGACGAACTGGGCGCACGGGTAGATGCCCATCTGCGCCGGGAAGAACGGCGTCAGCGCAATCGGGTGAGGACGAAGTTCGACGACAACTTTATCATTGACTATACCGCAAAGGAAGTCTGGTTTAAGGGGGAATTACTCCCTCTGCTGCCCAGGGAATTTGAAATTGTCGAGCTGCTGTCCTCCTACCCTGGCCAGTTGTTCAGCAAAGAGCGTATTTTTGAACATATATGGGATGTGGACAGCGACGCCGATGTGAATGTGATTATGGAACATATCAGCAAGATACGTTCTAAATTCGCAAAGGCAGGCTGCAAGCCATATATTCGGACAGTCTGGGGGAGCGGGTACAAATGGGAAAAATAAAGGAGTGGTATCGGAGCATCCCGATTTGGGCGACCTTGTTTGCGGTTATTGTCCTCGCTTTGCTGTCGGCCTCTGTCCTGTCAGGGGCGGTGACAGAGACTGTGAACGAGCAGTATGTGATTTTACAGTCCAAATACCTCACTATCACCAGTGCGGAAGAGGACGGTGAGATTACATACAGCGGCGTAAACGCAAATGAGATCGTGGAGGTTTCGTTCAATTATGAAAATTATACAGAGGACGACTGGCGACTGTATCAGATATACAGCTTCATTCTGCGATTCTTTCCTGCGTTCATTTATTCCGTATGTATTCTGGTCTTTGCACTTCTGTTTTACTTCACAAAACTGAGAACACCCCTGCATTTGCTGACAAAGGCATCAAACCAGATCGCAGGGAATGACCTGGACTTTCAGCTTGATTACCAGGGGCAGGATGAAATGGCCAGACTGTGCGCCGCTTTTGAGACAATGAGGTCGGCGCTGGATGAAAACAACAGGCAAATGCTGCGTCTGTTGGACGAGCGCAAGCAGCTGAACGATGCCTATACGCACGATTTGCGAACACCCATCGCTGTCCTGAAGGGCTATACCGATATGCTGGTGAAATATCTTCCCTCTGGAAATCTGTCGCTGGAGGAAGTGCTGGAAACCGTGAAAACCATGTCAGCCCAGGTGTCACGGCTGGAGCAGTTTGCAGACAGCATGAATACCGCTCAAAAGCTGGAGGATATGCCGATTCAGAAAGAACCGGTTGATTCACGGGAATTTCTGGATTATCTGCGGGAATCGGCGGAAATTCTTTTTCAGGGGAGCGGAATGACCTGCGAATTTCATGCGTCAGTCAGTGCGGAGCATTTATTTCTTGACCCAGCCGTTGTTATCCAGGTCTATGAGAATATTATAAACAATGCTGCCCGCTTTGCACGCCATAAGGTGGCGATCCACTGTGGTATGACAGAGAATATTTTCTCTGTTTCTGTCACAGACGATGGCCGGGGCTTTTCTGCCAGGGATTTAAGAGAAGCGGTCAAACCCTATTACAGCAACGATGCACAGAAACAGGAGTACCATTTCGGCCTCGGCCTCCATATTTGCCGTATCCTTTGCGAAAAACATGGCGGCAGGCTGGAGTTGGGAAATGCCCCGGCGGGTGGGGCTTCTGTAACGGCGTCATTTTCGACCAGATGAAAAAAGTCCCCCCCTGATTTGAGAAACAATTTAGAATTACCTCCTAAAATGATCGTGCAGCCAATAGAAACGGCTGCACGATTTCCAATTTCAGGAGGCTATTATTATGGTGAAACGAATACTTATGATTCTTTTTGCGGCCACACTTGCCTTATCGCTCACAGCCTGCGGGAACAGCAGCAGCAACAACGACAATGCGAACACCGAGACAAGTGAGGACGCAAATCTCTCATCCGCAGGCAATGAGGACAGCAGCTCTTCGGGGACAGATTTTCAGAAGAATATGGCACAGACCCAGGTCAGCTTCACCTACCCCTGTGAAAGCAAGGACGGTTACTACTTTGTCGGCTCTAATGGGTATATATACTACATCGACAAGGCAACGGAAAGCACCACGATTCTCTGCGGCAAGCCTGAATGCAGCCACGATGATGAGGACTGCAACGCCTACGCAGGCACTGCACTCACTTATTATGACGGCAAACTGTATTATTTCAGCGACAGCGGATCATCGTGGACGCAACTCTATTCTATGAATTTAGATGGAACAGATCACACCCTGGTGCAGACACTGGACATTGACTCTGCCGGGGATTCCTATGTCGGCTATGCAAAACCAATCATTCACAGAGGCATGGTGTATTTTCTGTACTCCGCAGTCCTTTATGCCGTTCCGTTAGGAGCGGATGCCAGCGAAGCGAAAGCGATTTTCGGTGAGACGACCGAAGCGGAAACCTCCGGTGGCGCGGTCATAAGCCTTGGCAACGAACAGGATTATACGCTTTGGGCGGATGAAGATACGGTCTATTTTATGACAAATGTACAGAAAACAGATGGAACCTGGAAGGACACCCTGTTTGCTTATGACGCGCAAACCGATGAAGTGACACAGGTCTGGGAGGTTCCTGAAAAATCTGAGGTTGGCGAGTGGGATACAACGGGCGTTGAAGTCAATGGATGGTATGTGTCCGACGGGTATATTTACTTTTATCTTTCCGGGGGCGATTTGTGGCGTTCTGAGTTATCTTCCGGAACTACCGAAAAAATTGCTGATGTGTCAGCATCCCACGGCTACGCTTATTTTTCTGATGACTGTATTGTTATCGCAGAGTCGGCTGCTGAGGATTATGTGCTGTGGGAATCCCTTCTGGTGTATGACTACAGCGGAGAATTACTGAATGAAATCCCGCTCGATTCCTTTGAGGATACTTACAGCGAAGAAGAGCTGTTTATTTCTGATGGATGCCTCTATTTTTTCTGGAACGGCAGTGTTACATCGGGTACAGAGAACGGCATTGGCTTTTCAAGCCCTACATCCTATGCGCTTTACGCCGCCAGCTTGACATCGGGCGAGCTGACGAATCTGCATTGGACAGATGTATATTATGACTCGATTGGATGGACTGCCGCAGAGTGAAGGAGGCGAGACGATGCAGCTTGAACTGATTGACCTGACGAAAAAGTACGGTGATTTTGTTGCCTTAGACCACATCAATGTTACCTTTACAGAGGGGATTTACGGTATACTCGGCGCAAATGGCGCAGGAAAAAGCACTACCATGAATCTGCTGACGGATAACATTGCGAGGACGGACGGACAGATCCTGTTTGACGGCACAGACATTTTGAAGCTGGGGAAGGAGTTTCGCCGTGTGCTTGGCTATATGCCGCAGCAGCAGGGCTTTTACGAACACATGACGGCACAAACCTTCCTCTTTTATATGGCTGATTTGAAGGGCATCCCCAAAAGAAAAGCAGCGCAGGAAATTGACAGCTTATTGGAGATCACAAACCTGTCTCATGTGCGGCACAGGAAGCTGGGCGGGTATTCCGGCGGCATGAAACAGCGGGTGTTGCTCTGCCAGGCGCTTTTGGGCGACCCGAAGGTGGTTATCCTGGACGAGCCTACCGCCGGACTTGACCCAAAGGAGCGTATCCGTATCCGCAATTTTATCTCGTCCATATCCAGAGGGCGTATTATCCTGCTGGCGACCCATATCGTCAGCGACATTGAATCCATATCTGACCAGATCCTGATGATGAAAACGGGACAGGTAGTGAAAATGGGCGAGCCGGGGGAGTTGCTCGATAGCGTTGCAGATAAGGTGAAGGAGATGCCCTGTCCGCCGGAGAGTTTGGAGCAGATACAGGCACAGTACAAGGTGGGGAACATCTTTAACCGTCATGGAGAGACATGGGTGCGCATCATCGGCGACCAGCTTCCGGAAGAGGGACGATATGTAGAAGAACATTTGTCCCTGGAAGATGTGTATCTGTATTATCTTGGAGAGTAGGTGCGCTATGGCTGAATGGAAAAGGATTTTCGGAAACCGGCGTATCTGCACCGCACTCCTGCTGATTTTTCTGCTGAACGGATTTTTGTTCGTCCGTGAGCAGGTCGAAAATGATTACGGTATGGACTGTGAGTTGCCTGCGGTTGAGTGGGTTTTCAGCTCGGACGGAGACATAGAGCTTGCACGGGAAAGTGTGGACAGCCGCGCCGTATTGACACGGTATCTGGCATTGACAGACGAATACAAAGGCATCGCTCCAAGTGAGGCGTCCATTTTTTGGGAAGCGGAAAAGGAACGCCTTGCCGAGCTGCTTGACACCGACGCCTCGGACGAAACCCGCACGGAATATGCCGCGGTCAACAACCTTCTCGCCCAGGCGGAATACCTTTCCGGTTACGAAAGCTATCTTTTGTCAATTCAGGAAAGCAAAGAGCAGTTGCTTTCTTTTTCTGTTTTTGGTGATACGGATAGCTTTTCCGGACGAAATATCCTCAAGACAGCGGAAGATTTTGAAGTGCTGGATAGCAGCACGCTCACCATCGGGGCAGATGGTGCGGTCACAGCCCTCCTGGAGTTCACCCTGACGGACTATCTCCTTCTGGTCGCAATCATCCTGGGCTGTATTGCTTTTTTAGAAGAACGAAAGAAGGGACTCTGGAACACTGTCCACGCCACGCCAAACGGTCGCCTGCGGCTGGCACTGCAAAGAACGGGTATCCTGTTTTTTATGTCAGCGTTCGGCGCATTGCTGTTTTATGGAACGAACTTGTTCATTGGCTTTTCCATTTACGGCGGAGCCGATGATTTGGGGCGGGCGGCGCAGTCGGTAGAGGTACTTGGCAAAATGACCATCCCCTGTACCGTAGGGCAATTCCTGACTTTTTATCTGCTGTTTCGTATCGGGGCAACATTCCTTGTCGCCCTGCTTCTCTGGCTGCTGTTCACAGCGATCAACAATGTCAGATACACGATCATAATAGCAATAGGCGTGTTGGCAGTGGAATACAGCCTTTACACTTTTTTGCCCGTACAGAGCGGATGGAACCTTGTTAAATATTTTAATATTTTTACCTATATCAGCCTGTCAGACCTATATACCCGCTATCTCAACATAGACCTGTTTGGCTATCCGGTCGGCATACGCATGATTTCGGAAATTGCGTGGCTGCCGTTGATTCTTCTGCTGGGTCTTGTCTGCATTGTGATCCATTGCCGAAAGAGGCCCGCCACAGGAAAAGACCTGCTGGGAAGGTTTGCTTACGGCATCAACCGCATGGCAGACTGTATGTTGTGCAGGCTTCCTCTTTTGGGAATGGAACTGTACAAGACATTGATCATTCAAAAAGGCGTTCTTGTCTTTGCGCTTTTTTGCTACCTGGCTTCGGGACTGTCCTATACTGTATCCGTTCCAGTCAGCACCAGTTCAGAAGCCGCTGCGAGGCAGTATACCACTGAATTGGAAGGGGAAATCACAGATGACACGTTGCAGCAAATCGAATTGATACAGGTTGAATTGGATGCGGTCATTGCTGCTTATAGCGAGGCAGTGGTACAATACGAAAACGGCGAAATAGAGTATTCGCAGTACGATGTCTTTGCCCGTGAAGCGGAGGCGGCACAAACCAAAAGCGAGGGGCTTGCAATCGTGCGGGAACGAGTGGAGGAACTGTGCGTTCTGGGGAATGAGAAAGGCTTTGCTCCCTGGCTGATTGATGAAAGCCGGTATCAGGGCACCTACGGCGAGGAAGCCCGTTCCAACCAACAGAGTGCGGCATTCGTGGCACTCATGGCGATAACGCTGCTGCTGGCCGGTTCTCTTGCCTATGAACAGCAGTCTGGAATGAATATGCTGCTGGCCTCTACTCTGCGGGGACGGGGACAATTATTCCGCAGGAAAATCGCCCTGGCAGTTGTCATTACTATACTCGTATGGGCAATCATATATGGTCGGGAGATTTATGTCTTTTGGGGCGTATGCCGAGCGGATACGCTGGCCGCAGCGGTACAAAATCTCTCCATACTGGAGGACTTCGGTATCGTATGCAGCATAAGAGCCTTCTTGATTGGATTATATTTACTGCGGCTGCTCGCACTGTTTGCCTGCGCCATGTTGACTATGCTCGTTTCCGCATTTATGAAGCGAATGGATATTTCCTATATTGCCGCCTGTGGAACGGTGCTTCTGCCTTCAGCGCTCTATCTCTACATGGGTTTGGAGCCGCTTCGGTATCTGTCTCTTGTGTTGCCGGTAGAGGTCATGCCGCTGCTGACTGACAGCAAAGGAGGAGGATATGTAATCATAGCCGTATATCTGTTGCTGGTTATATTGGTCGGCATTTGCACCTGTTCCCTTTGCAAAAAATGAAGGCTGGGAAAATGCTGCACACCAGAAATCCGCAGCAGCAGATAAGCCTAAAGTATCAATAAGAGATAAGTACAGATTAGTAATTGTTTCCGATCTCAGCACAAAACCAGCGGAGACCTCATAAGAATCGCCGCCGTAGTCTACCCGATATTCGTAGACTGCGGCGGCGATTCTTGTTTTGAGGCAGCTTCTATTCCGGCACGCCGCATTGTGTCACTGTCACTGACCGGGTTCCTCTCCCGCCTGCTCCAGCATCCGCTTTGCCAGTTCCTGGAACAGTGCCCTGCTCTCCTCATCCATCGGAGCAACCGTTTCCACATAGGCAGCCATTGCGGAGGAAACATCGTCGGCGGTCAACTCTGCCTCCGGCTTGTCCGGCAACGCCTCACGGATGCCCTGAACAGCGGTGGCGGTTGCGGCTGCTCCAGACGGGTCGTTCGGGAAATCCTTCTTAATGTCCCGCAGAATAGACAGGAACAGATTTTTGATTTTTTCTATATCTGCCTCATTTGCGCCCATCTTGGACGAGCGCAGGAAGTTCAGACCTTTGACCACCTCGGCACGGTTGGCTGTCGGGGTGCTTTTTAATGCCGCCAGCGGTTCTGTTGCCAGGTCGATCAGCTCATTTCTCGCCATGACGCCGCTGGCAATCGTCCCATCGAAATAATTGCGGATCAGTGCACACAGCTGCGGGAACTTGTCATGCTCCAGTAGCCGGTTCAAAACGTCGGCATCAATTCGTCCCGTAATCAGTCGGCGGACAGCTTTTTCGGACAGGCCGAGGGTGGATATATCGTAGCTTTTCTGTGCGCTGACTGGGGTCAGACCCAGCAGATAATCCGTGGAGACACGGAAATACTTTGCAATTGCGATAATCAGCTCCGTGCCGGCATTGGCTGTCTCCCCTCGCTCCAGTCGGCTAATCTGCGACGGGGTCACATGGATGATCTCCGCCAGCTGCTTCTGGCTGATAAACTGGTTCTCCCGCAACACCTTTACCCGATAGCCAACGCTGTCCTTGTCCAGATTCATCTCCTCCTCTTTCATTTCACATCGCCTCCTCACTGCTCCTATGATAGCATACCCTGTGCAAATTTGCAATTTCAACAGCATATTTCGACCCTGTTTACGTTGTTCGTGCGAAATCGGACAGCGTTCTTTTTTTACCGTAAGATAGGCTTATATCCCACCAGGAACAGAGGTTTTACAACTGAATGACCGTCCAGACCTAGATAAACCGCCATGACTTTCGCAGAGGGAACGAGCGCCCCGCAAGGGGACGGCACAGCGCCGAACAGGGTTGCCTGCCAGGAAACGGGATGGGGAGAACGGCAAGAGTGCATTTCATTTTTAATGTAGCTGGATTTTCGGTAGCGGCTACCAAAATTGACCGCCCACCGAAAGCAACCACAAAAACAGAAGCCGCCCAAGAGGGCGGAGAAAGGAGTATGCAACCAATGTCTGAATTGTTTAGCACACCTGAATGGCTGGACGGGAACGAGCACATCATCGAGCCGATCTTCTGTGAATGGTTCCTGGACTACTGCCCCATGCGCTGTATCCATGACCATTTCTACACCGTGGACGGTCTGGTGGCAGACGAGAGTTCCATCATGCGGGACATCTATTGCGCCATCGAGGAATATGTGGACACGGGGATAGCAAAAAAGGTGAAGCAACTCTATGAAGCCTTGAAAATAACAGCTTATTCAGGGCCGCCGCCTCTGCAAACAGATCGCATCCATGTGGCCAACGGCACCTATCACATGGACGGCACGTTTTCCGAGGTCAAGGAGTTCTGCATGAACCGTCTGACCGTCAACTTTGATCCGAAAGCACCGCCACCTACAAGATGGCTGCAATTTCTCTCGGAGCTTTTATATGAGGAGGACATCCTCACGATGCAGGAGTACCTGGGCTATTGTCTGCTGCCCACCACCAAAGGACAGAAGATGCTCATGCTCATCGGCAAGGGCGGCGAGGGCAAGAGTCGTATCGGTCTGGTGATGAACGCCATCTTCGGCAGCAGCATGAACACTACCAGCATTCAGAAGGTGGAGACGAACCGCTTCGCCCGGGCCGACCTGGAAAGCAAGCTGCTGATGGTGGACGATGATATGGACATGAACGCCCTGCCCAAGACGAACCACATTAAATCCATCGTCACCTCTGAGTGCAAGATGGACGTGGAGCGCAAGGGTGTCCAGAGCCAACAGGTTCAGATTTACGCCCGCTTCCTTTGTTTCGGAAACGGAGCATTGACTTCGCTTCACGATCATACGGACGGATTCTTCCGCAGGCAGATCCTGCTGACATCCAAAGACCGTCCCGCTGACCGCACAGACGACCCATTCCTTGCGGAGAAGCTGGTGGCTGAGAAAGAGGGCATCTTCCTCTGGATGCTGGAGGGCCTGAACCGGCTGATCGCCAACAACTATCAGTTCACCATCAGCGAACGGGCGATGGACAACCTCAATACCATTGCAAACAACTCCCGTAATTATCTGGACTTCATGGCCTCTGAGGGCTATGTAGAGTTTCAGGAAGGGAACAAGGCCAGCACAAAGGCGCTGTACGAAACGTATCGGGTCTGGTGTGCGGATAACGCAGAGAAGACGTTCTCGTCTGGGGAGTTCTCCACGTTCCTCCGTGAGAATCAGGAGAGATACCACATGAAGTATCTGAAAAACAACCTTTATATCAAAAAGCGGCGATGCCGTGGATATGAAGGCGTCAAAGTGCTGCTGGATCAGTCGGAGTTCCTTCCTGGGAAGTGACCCCGGCTGGTTTCATGTGGAGTTTCTTTCTGCTGTACGGTGTACGGTGTACGCCCTTCGTACAGCGTACACCGTACAGCAGTTTTGAATTCTGTATGATTTTCAGGCTGTCGGGTCTGTCTATCAGAGGCTCTAAAACCCAGCTTCAAAATCAATGGTTGTGAGATTAGTGAAAAGACTCATGGCAAACCGTATCGGGTTCCCGTTTTCGTGATTCACCAGGCCGTGAAGCATATACACGGTTTCTCACTTGTTCCCACCGTTTCGGCGCTTGTTAACCGGAACCGTGAAACGGAACAGGTGCTATTGTGGACAGGTCATCGCTGGGAATTATTTTGAGCGGATTTTTCCGTCAGCACTTTATTCACTCAGTCGTGAATCAGTATCACAGATTCACGAACCAATTTTATGAATTTATGGAGGATTATCAGTATGAAATCAGATATGCGAAACGAGATCAAGGCGTACATCGTACGCCAGGGTATGACCATGCAGGAGGTCGTTGACCTGCTGGCTGATGAGTACGGCTGGAGCGATTCAGTCTCTAACCTGTCCAACAAACTCCAGCGGGAATCCCTGCGTTATCGGGAGGCCGTACAGCTTGCCGATGTGCTGGGATACGAGCTGGTCTGGCAGAAGAAGCGTGAAGCACGATGATAAGGGCGCTTCTTCTGCGGAGCGATCCAAGCCAGTCAAGGGGGCATACCTGCGGGTGGAGATTGCCGCAAGGCAATACAACCCGAACCCCTTGACAGGAATGGAGCGCTCATACACTAGCCGGGTGGAGGGAAAGGCGGTGCCTTTTCCTCCTGCCCAACGGCGAGTGCTAAAGTTTAGGCGGGGTGCAGGGTGCCCTTTTCAAAGGGCAGCCCTGCTGGGGTGTTGTCCGCAGACAACAGGGGTAAAGCCCCTCACCCCCTCGGAGAGCCCACGGCACTTTGCAGACCGCCGGTCTGAAAGTGTGATAGTGGGTTATTACACTTCGCAGAAGTGCCTCCCCGTGTGGCCACAAATATGAAATTTACGAAAGGTTAAGGTGATATTTATCGCAAGAAATGATGGGGTGCATCGCACTACAGTCAGGAATGCCAACCTGACAAAAATTCAAATCGGCAACGTCCAGCGGCACAACGAACGGGAAAAGGAATCCTACGTCAACCAGGACATCGTCCCGGAACGCACTCCGCTGAACGTCCACTTCAAAACACCGTCCGGCTCCTATCAGGAAGTTTTTGATGCAATGGTCGAGGAAAAGACCATCTCCACCCGTGGGCTGAAATCGGATGCCCATCTTTTTGGGGAGCTGATTTTCGATGTCAATTCCGCTTATTTCCACAATCACGGCGGCTATGAGTATGCACAACAATTCTATGCTGATGCTTACCAGGCCGCCGTGGACATCGTGGGCGGCGAGCAGTATATCCTCTCAGCCGTCATGCACGCCGACGAACGCAACCGGGCTATGTCCGAGGCGTTGGGGCAGGACGTATATCACTACCATCTCCACGTTGTTTATATTCCCGTAGTAAAGAAGCAAATTCTCTGGTCGAAGCGCTGCAAAGACAAATCGCTGGTCGGCACCGTCAAGGAGACAATCATGCAGGTCAGCAGCAGTAAGAAATGGCTGTCCAAGCCTGCGCTGGACGAGGCGGGAAACCCTATCCTCCAGAAGAACGGCAAGCCGGTATTGAAGAAGTCCTATTCCGTGTTGCAGGACGACTTCTTTCAGCACATGAGGGTTGCCGGTTATACCGATGTGGAACGGGGCGAACGTGGCAGCAGCGAGGAGCATCTGACCGTGACTCAGTTCAAGGTCATGCAGGAGGAGAAGCGACTGGAGGGACTGACGGAGCAAATAGAGCAATCCGGTACGGAGCTGGCAGCGGTACAACAGCAGCTTACCTCCGGGCATGATGCCATTCAACAGATGGAGCGCAACACCCGCAAGGCAGAGAAAGCCGCCGATGCCGCTGAAAAGAAGATGTCCAAAGCGGAGCAGGCGCTCCGCACACAGTCCATGACCTTTATGAAAATCGATTCGATGGGAAAGAAAACAATCACTGGCAATATTGCTCTTGCACCCGACGAGGCCAGGGAACTGAAGGAGCTTGCCAAAAAAGGCGTGACCGCTGATTACAGGGTGTCGCAACTGGAGGAAAAGGTCGCTCGTGCCCAGAAGGACGCCGGCATCTGGAAACGGCGGTATGAAAAGCTGCTCGACC